>JBDRCS010000028.1:0-33054 GCA_043821615.1 Patescibacteria group bacterium | reverse complement strand
AATAGAAAGCGATTTTACGCCATTTTATACCGGCCGTTGTTATTATTGGTTTATTTTTAATTTGTTTATATAATATTAACTATTTTAAAAAACAATACTCAAATTATTACTATAATAAAGCTGAAGAAGCCTTATATGAATTTAATAATGATCAGAGTACAGAGTATTTAATCAAGGCTATTAAAGCTGATCCGGAACTGAATAGCCAGGAATATACAGACTTTCAGAATAAAAGAACAGAGTTTCTAGAAAATGAAGATAATAAAAATAAATATTTCAACCAATGATAGAAATCATCTTTTTTATAGTCACTGTTTTTCTTTTCGGCACAATAATCGGAAGTTTTTTAAATGCTCTCATTTTTAGAATGCGCAGCGGAGACAGTGTCTTTAATGGTCGGTCCAGATGTCCGAATTGCAAAAAAGAATTACGCCCCATTGATCTTGTGCCAATTTTTTCATATTTATATCTTGGTGGCAAGTGTGCCCACTGTAAAAAATCCATTTCTATTCAGTATCCCTTAGTAGAGTTTGCCACTGGCGCCTTATTTTTACTTGGCTATTTTAAATTTGGCTATTCCCTTGAATTAGCCGGCTTTATGCTTCTTGCTTGCTTTGCCATTGTCATCTTTGTTTATGATTATAAATATTCTTTGATTTTAGATAAGGTTTCGATTCCGGCTATTATTGTAGGTCTGCTTTGTGCTATTTTCATCTACTGGCTTTCTTTTTGGCAGATTTTTTTTGGCGGTTTTATTGGAGCGGGAATCTTTCTGGCCCAGTACTGGATTTCCAAGGGAAAATGGATAGGCGGAGGTGATATTCGGCTGGGGTTGTTTATGGGAGTGACCTTGGGCTGGGAAATGGTTTTACTGGCTTTATTAATTGCTTATGTTTCCGGTGCCATTATTAGCTTAGTTTTAATCGGGCTAAAGAAAAAAGGCCCCAAAGATCAGATTCCGTTTGGCACTTTCCTTTCCGCTGCTTTCGTTTTAGTGTTATTATATGGGAATGAAATTATTAACTGGTACTTAAATTTATTATGAACAAAAAAGGCCTTGGCCGTGAATTTTCGAAGAAAATGCCCGGCTTTACTTTAATTGAAGTTTTGGTTTCATTGGCAATAATGACCATCTTAATGTTGTTAATAATAGTCAGGATGCAGGGAATTAATTCAGCGGACCGCAATCTCAGGAATAATTCACAGGAGCTGGCCTCGGTTTTTATCCTGGCCAAAGACTATGCTCATTCCGGCTATGATTGTTGTGCCGGGGACGATGAAAACGGCTATGGTGTTTATGTTGATTTAGATAATAGTCCAGATAAATACCTTCTTTTTGCAGATAAAAATGATAATTATATATATGATGAGTCAACTGACGAAATCATAGACAGCTTTTCTTTTAAAAACAATGTGAAGTGGTATTCAGTTGCTCCTTATACAGCCACTGGCTATATCGGGTCTTTTACCGGAGATTGGTCTTTTTGTTTTCCCCTGCCTTCCGGTAAAATGTATTCTAATGGCAAGGCTGATAATGATGATATTCGTCTGGGACTGGATTTTGATAATTTGAAATTTAGCTATCTTAATCTGGAAGCCAATGTTAATAAAATAGATGTTGATTCTGAAATATATGATACTCCCCTTGATTAAAATTAAAAACCAAAAAGGCCAAACCCTTTTAGAAGCCCTGGCAGCCTCGGCCGTGATTTTAATTGGCATCATTTCAGCTGTATCTTTACTCATTTACAGTATTAACGTGGCCCAGGTTAATTCATTAAAAATCCAAGCGCATTATTTAGCCATGGAAAGTTTAGAAATTGCCCGTTCAGTTAGGGACAGTAAGCGTTTATACATTACTGGTTTTAATGAAGAATTTGTTAATATAAGATATGTTACTGACAATCAATACTTATTGCCATTCATGGGTACAGCTAGCTCGCCCAGTATCACTAACACCAATTTTCCACTAGATAAAATTTGCAGTGATCATGAATGCTATAATCTAATAGACACTCCCTCTGGTGAAATGAGATATGATACTGGCTCTCTTACATTAAATAAGGAGACAACAGTTTTTAAAAGATATTTAGCGCTCTATCGTATTTGTGAGGGAGATTTAATAATGGAAAGTCCTGCTTATGATGGCCAAGAGTGTAGTGATTTGGGCCTTGAACAAATTGGCACTAAAGCAAGCGCTCATGTTTTGTTCACCCTGGGAACCAAGGATTATGATTATGTTTTAGAAGAAGATTTATATAATTGGCAATATGCAAGTGAAATTTAAAGATCAAAAAGGTTTATCCGTTATCGAATTAATTACTGCCATGGCCGTCTTCCTTTTGGTTATGGGTGTAGCGGTATCATTATTAATATTATTCCTTCGCAATCCTGCCTTGGTTTTAAAGAGAAACAACATGGAAAAAAACATGCAAAACATTATGGAGCAAATGGTGACAGATTTTCGTAATTATCAGGTAGATTATGATTATTATGGCGGCACAATACCTTCCTATCAAACCACTGACACATTAGCTTTACTTGATAATGACGGCAATCAAATATTATATACTTACGATGATGTTACAGACACTCTTAGCTATACCAATGGATCTACATTTGTTGAATTAAATAATAAAGACGTCACTTTTCCTTACCTCTTTTTCAATATTCAGCCTAAAACTAGTCCTTGGTCAGAAACTGATCCTGTAGATGAGCAGCCAACCGTATTTATTTATATGATGGGGGAAACAGCTAATCCGTATTCTGCCAATTCAATTACATTTAAATTACAAACTGCAGTAGTTTCACGTAAATACTTTAGATAATTATGAATATTCAAGAAAACGAAAAAGGATCAATCATAGTTTATGCCGTTATTATCATGATGGTAATTATTGCCATTGTTTTTTCCATAATGTTTGTTTTTCTAAACGCTTTAAAGTCGCAAACCATAATTGATGATTCGGGAAAAGCGTATTATGCCGCCGAAAGCGGGCTTGAAAAAAGTTTATATACTCTTAAAATAAATCGGGAACAAAGGGCCGGCCTGGCAAACACTGTCAATGAAATCCTGGGTTTCCAAAACGAACTTCTAAAAAATAACAGCAAATGGTCCATTAATTCAGTTACAGACAGCGAAGATTCAGTTTCCACGCCTTTGGCGCAATTGAATTCCATGGAAGTAAACTATTATAATCCCGACGATTATGCTACATCTATTATCACCGGCTCTTCCCAATTAGAAGTTACCTGGATAGAAACATCTGCCTGTGCCGCCCCTACTGATGTGGAAATCACCGTCAATAAATGGCATGCTGGTTATTGGCCGGAAGATCCGGACAAAGAAGATATTGTTGAAAAGTTTTTAGCATCAGGTGGTTCCTATACACGAGCTTTAGATTCTGGCTGGTTTTATCAGGTCAGAGCCAGGCCCATGGATTGTGATTTGGATGAAATCACCATCACAGCCATTGACACCACTTCTTCTCAGCCTAAGGTGGTCCCAATTTATGGGGAGTTGACTATTACTTCAATCGGGGAGTCAGGCCGTTCCAAACAAGCCCTAGTCGCTAAAACAACCTGGCAAGTCCCTATTTACTCATTATATGATTTTGCCTTGTTTTCCGAATGCGATATCGTCAAAGAGTCCTCCCCAAAGGTAAACTGTCCTTAATCAAGTTCCATAACTTTATAATCAATCTCATCATTAGAGATAATCACTTCGATATAGTGATAATATGCACTTTGCTCGCCACCTAAAATATCTTGAGGCGCAGCTCCGCCACCACCTGTAACAATTACAGGGATTTCATTAATGCTGTATGAAAGATAATTATGCACATGCCCAGCAAACACATAGTCGATATGATATTTTGAAATAATTTCTACAAATTTATCGTTAGATTTTCTTGAGCGGGGAGTCTCATCATCACCAAAAAATTCTTCCAAAGGCATTTTAAAGGGCTTATGGAAAAAAATAAAAGTATAGTCTTGGGTATTATTTTTAAGTTCCTTATCAAGCCAAGCCAGTTCCTCATCGTCAAATCCGATATTGCGGTTGGCGTTGTCTAAAACAATAAATAAGGCGTTTTTATATTTGAATGAATAGTATAAATCTTCACTTACATATTTTTTATAATTTGTATCATCATAATCAAGCACGGATCCCATGTCGTTGTTTCCTAAAGTGGGATACCAGGGGATCTCCAGCTCTTCATAAAGCGTCAGCATTTCTTTAAACTCCCTTGCTTCCCCGTTTTGCACCAAATCGCCGACATTTACAACCAGCTCGTCATCGCTGGCTTTCATCTCTTCAATGAATTTTTTTGAAGTATCGTTTACGCCTTCATTATCGCCAATTACAGCAAATTTCCAGGTTTCCGGGTGTTCCAGGTCGATAATTTTATCTGTTTTTTCTGTGACAGCCTCTGGTAATTCTTCAAATGAAACATACTCAACTATATAGTAGCCACCAAGAGCAAAAATTGCTAAAATAAGGATTAGAACAATGAATTTTTTCATATGAATAAAGCGGAAGCTAAAAACCGAATTAATAAGTTAAAAAGTGAAATTGAGCACCATCGTTACCTCTATCATGTTTTAGATAAGCAGGAAATTTCTGACGCTGCACTCGATTCATTAAAACATGAATTAACGGAATTGGAAAGTCAGTTCCCTGATTTATTATCACCGGATTCTCCTTCCCAAAGAGTTAGCGGTGTAGCTTTAAGTAAATTTAAAAAAATTCCCCACCAGGTCAGAATGCTTTCTCTTAATGATTCTTTTTCTCTGGAAGAAATGCAGGAATGGGAAAATCGAATAAAAAAACTGGTCCCAGGCGAAAAATTGGAATATTATGCCGAGCTAAAAATTGACGGTCTGGCCATGTCTTTGATTTACCTGGACGGTATTTTACAGACCGCCGCCACTAGGGGCAATGGCCGGGTTGGCGAAGATGTAACTGAAAATATTAAAACCATCGAAAGCATTCCCCTTAAATTACGAGGCGATTACAAAAGTGGAGTTGAAGTGAGGGGAGAAGTTTATATGGATAAAAAAACTTTTGAAAAAATCAACCGCGAACAAAAAAAGAAAGGCGAGCCAGAATATGCCAATCCCCGCAACACCGCTGCCGGCTCCATTCGCCAGCTCGATTCGCGCATTGCTGCCTCCCGCAACCTGGATTTTCTTGCCTACCAGCTAATTACTGACCTGGGTGAAAAGACTCACAAAGAAAAACACGAGATTTTAAAAGACATGGGTTTTAAAACCGATAAATTTTCCCGCATTTGCAAAGACCTGAGTGCTGTCCAGAATTTTTTCAAGGAAGTTGAAAGAAAAAGGGAAAAGCTGGACTACTGGATAGACGGCATCGTGGTCCAGGTAAACAGCAATAAGCTTTTTGAAAAGCTCGGCACGGTTGGCAAGACCCATCGGGGAGCCATTGCCTACAAATTCCCAGCTGAGCAAGCCACTACTATTGTAGAAGACATTCAGGTCCAGGTTGGCCGCACCGGCGCCCTCACACCTGTGGCGCACCTCAAGCCGGTTCAAGTTGCCGGATCTACAGTTTCCCGGGCCACTCTGCACAATGAAGATGAAATAAAAAGACTGGGCATCAAGATTGGTGATACGGTTATTCTGGAAAAAGCCGGCGATATTATTCCTGATGTGGTAGAGGTGTTGCTCAAGCTCCGTCCTAAAACTGCCAAATCATTTCACTTTCCCGCCACTTGTCCAGCTTGTAACTCCAAGGTGGAAAGAAAAGAGGGCGAGGCCGCGCATTATTGCACTAATCCAAATTGTTTTGCTCAAGAAAAAGAAAGAATTTACCACTTTGTTTCCAAGAAAGGTTTTGATATAGATGGCCTTGGCCCCAGAATAATTGATCAGTTAATTGATGAAGGTCTAATCTCTGATGCCTCAGATTTATTTGATCTTACTCCGGGAGATACGGAACCTTTAGAAGGTTTTGCCGAAAAGGCCGCTCAAAATTTGATTGAGTCTTTAGATAAAGCAAAAAACATTTCTTTAGCCAGATTTATTTATTCTTTAGGCATTCGCAATGTCGGGGAGGAGACGGCCATTGATCTGGCCCAACATTTTGGCTCGCTGGAAAAATTAATGTCTTCCTCTTTAGAAGACCTAAATGCCTTGCATGAGATCGGCGAAGTTTCTGCCCAGTCAATTTATAAATATTTTCAAGACCATAAAAATAAAAAATTAATTAATGATTTAATAGACAAAGGTATAAAAATAATTAATCCAAAAATTTTAAGTCAAAAATTAAAAAATAAAAATTTTATTTTTACCGGTTCGCTTGAGGAATCAACTCGGGATCAGGCTAAGGAAAAAGTGAGAATGCTGGGCGGCAATATCGTATCATCAGTCAGCCCAAACACGGATTATCTGGTGGCCGGTGAAAAAGCTGGTTCTAAATTAGAAAAAGCCAAGAAATTAGAGGTGAGGATTTTATCAGAGCAAGAATTTTTAAAATTGATTAAATAACTATGTTTGTTATAATATGTCCACTATGAAATTTACGAAAGACGAAGTTCAAAAAATAGCCAAGCTTTCCCGATTAATGCTTTCAGAAGATGAGGAAAAAGCCATGGGCAAGGATCTAAGCGAAATCTTAGATTATTTTGATATTTTAAAAAAAGTAAACACCGGCAAGGTCGAACCCATCAATCAGATTACTGGATTATTAAATGTAAAAAGAAAAGACGAAGTCAATTTTAATTACGACCGCGACGAAATGCTGGAATCAGCTCCGGACAAAAAGGATAATTTAATTAAAGTAAAAAAGATATTCGAATAATATGCCAACTATCAGCGAACTGCAAAAACAATTTAAAGATAAAAAAACTACTTCTTCAGCAATCACTCAGCAATGCCTGGAAAAAATCAAAAAAGAAGACAAGAAGTTAAACGCTTTTATTTCCACTGATGAAGCCAAGGCCATGGACAAAGCCAATTATGCTGACGCGATTCTGGAAAAAGGAGATGGAGAAAAATTAACCGGTATTCCCTGGGCTTGCAAAGATGTTATCTGCGTAAAAGATTATCAAACCACGGCCAGTTCTAAAATATTAGAAAATTATAAGCCTCCTTACTCAGCCACAGTGGTTAAAAAATTAGATGAATGTCCTTTAGTTGGAAAAACTAATTGCGATGAGTTTGCCATGGGCGTGTCCGGAGAAAATTCTGCTTATGGCCCGACCTTAAATCCTCATGATCACAAGCATGTTCCTGGCGGATCATCTTCCGGTTCAGCTGCAGCCGTTGCTTCTGGCGAAGCAGTGTTTGCTTTAGGCACGGACACGGGCGGCTCAGTGCGCTTGCCCGCTTCTTTTTGTGGAATAGTAGGCTTGCGGCCTACCTATGGCCGCATCAGCCGATATGGGTTAATTTCCATGGCATCCTCGCTGGATACCGTTGGCATCCTCACTCAAGATGTCAGGGATTGCGCCATGGTGTTGCAGCAAATTGCCGGCCAGGACGATTTAGATTCAACCACGACTTCCAATAAAGTAGAAGATTATACCAAAGAGTTAGAAAAAAATATCAAGGGCATGAAAATTGGCATCCCCAAAGAATATTTTGAGAAATCAATAAAAGAAATTAATGATGCCATTAAGAAATTTAAAAAATTAGGAGCCAAAATAGTAGAGGTAAGTTTACCTCATACCAAATATGCTGTTGCCACCTACTATGTTATTGTTGATTCGGAAGTCTCTTCAAATATGGCCCGCTTTGATGGAGTTAAATATGGTCTGCAAGTAGAGGGAAAGAATATCGAGCAGACTTATGAAGAAACCAGATCCATTGGTTTCGGCGATGAAGTTAAGCGGCGCATTATTATGGGAACCTTCGCCCTTTCTGCTGGTTATCAGGATAAATATTATCACCAGGCGCAAAAAGTCAGGACTTTAATAAAAGAAGATTTTGATAAAGTTTTTAATGATGTAGATATTTTATTAACTCCCACCGCCACCGGAACCGCTTTTAAACTGGGTGAGAAAAAGAACGATGTGCTAGAAATGTACCTGCAGGATATTTTTACTGCCCCGTCTTCTTTGGCAGGAGTTTGTGCAATTTCTGTGCCAACAGGCAATAAAAATGGCCTCCCCATTGGCATGCAGTTAATTGGCCCCCAATTTGGAGAGACCAAGATATTAAGGGCCGGTTTTGCCTTTGAAAATGCCTAGGTATTGTAGACAATCAAAAAATGTGCTATAATGTTGGTGTTATAAACATTAATAAAAATAAAAATATGGCCAAGAAAATACTTTTGGTAGAAGATGATGAAATGCTTCACAATATGTATACTCAAAAGTTTAAGACTCAAGGATATGAAGTTTTCTCTGCTTTTAATGGTGCCGAAGGTGTTAAAATGGCAGGAGAAAAAAGTCCTGATCTTATTTTACTGGATATTATCATGCCAAAAATGGATGGTTTTGTAGCTTTGAAGAAAATCAGAAAAAACAGCAAAACTGCAAAAATTCCCGTGATTATTCTTACCAATCTGGGCCAGGAAGATGATATTAAAAAAGGCAAGGAATTAGGAGCTGACGATTATTTCATCAAGGCCAATCATACGCCGGCTGAAGTCGTAGACAAGGTAAAAGCTGTTTTAAAGAAATAAATTTCAAAATATTAATATAATATAGGCGCGATTTAATATTGCGCCTTTACTATCCAAAAACTATGGAAAAAACATTTGTTATTATCAAACCAGATGCCTTGCAAAGGAATCTGTTGGGGGAGATTATAGGCCGTCTTGAAAAGAAAGGCCTCAAGTTAGTCGGCCTTAAAATGATGTCTATTGATGATCTTAAAGTGGAAGAACATTATTCCCATCATGTCGACAAGCCGTTTTTCGCGTCTTTAAAGAAATTTATGCAATCCTCTCCGGTTGTGTGCATGGTTTGGGAGGGCCTGGAATCTGTTTCCGCCATTCGCCTGATTGCCGGTGAAACTAAAGGCAGGGCTGCCGATGCCGGCACTATTCGCGGCGATCTTTCCATGAGCATCCAAGCCAATGTGGTTCATGTGTCTGATTCGCCGGAAAACGCTGTTTTGGAAGTTAAAAGGTTTTTTGCAGACGACGAATTATTCAAATACGAAAAGCTCGACACTAAATACGTTTATTTCGGGGAAGAGGAATAGATAATTCAATAAGATAACCGCGGAGCACCGTATCCGCGGTTATCATCATGTATCAGAATAACCCCGGGTGCAGTGCCCCGGGGTTATGCTATTTGTGGAAAACCCTTATTTGCATAATTTTTTTTTACTGCTATAATGTTTTTGTTATGAAACAAAATCTATCACAAAATTGGTATTTATTTATTTTTAAGCAAACCACTTGACGGCGGTAGATTTTTTGTATAGTAATGATACCGCCACAACAGGCGGTTTTTTTATGTGTATATTGTTCCTTAAAATCAGCTTCCTCACGGGGATTTAGCATGGAATAAATTCTTTGTTAAATTCCCATGAGGAGGCGAGTCAGAGGTGGCATATCAATTCCCGCAAGGGTTTACACGATTGGTCCAACAACTGGAAAGCGCTGCACAGGCAGGCAAATGGAAGGAGGCAGAACGGATCACAGGTTCAATTGCAGTCCTTGAAAAAGCCGAGCCGGAAATTCGGAGTCTGGGAACTGTATGGAAAAACCAGTGCTCCTTGGCCCACAGAGAGCGTCTCCTGAGGTCAATCAAGGACATCCTGGGCCAAGGGCGTGAGGCAGGGTCATAATGAATGTTACCCTCCCGCAGATAGTTGAGATTGCTCGAAGTGGCGACACCTCGAGTGCCCGATCCCATCTCCGAGGTAACCTCAGGAAGCTCCCTCCAGCCTTAGTTAATCAGGCTACCAGACTTTTAACTCTCCTCGATAGTCAACTTGTCTGGGATCATGAGTTCAGCGGAACACCTCTGAACATCAACCCGGAAATTGACGCCATCTTTTCGAATGATGGTAATTTCTAGGGGCACTATTTCAGTTTCAGATGAACGCTAGACACAATCTTCGCGTTCCCTGAACATGAGATTTTCCGCCCCTTCCCCCCTTCAATTATAATTTTAAATACATTCAACAGGGATCCAACCGGGATAAACCCGGGGGATCCTAAATTGTGGATAATCAATTGCATCAATGAAATAGTTTGTTATAATGAATCACATATGGCACATACAAAGCAAAACATTATTATTAACTTTATTATCACTGCCCGATAGGCGCGGATAGTTTTGCTTTTTAAAACTCCGCCCTAGAGGCGGTTTTTTCTTTAATTAATATGAATAATCTAAAAGTAAAATTCAATAAATATTTATTAATTAATCCTGAGCGAACGTCAGTGAGTCGAAGGATTATTAGCCTCATACTAAGGGGCGGCTATTTTAGTATAATTTGAATGTGAAAACACCCAAATTCAAATTACTGAAATAGCCCCCTTAGCCTGGGGCTATTTTGTTTCCCAGGAGGAGAGAAATACCATGGCAGCCAATGCCGGAACACACGAGGGAGAAGACACCATGACCGCAACCGCCACCGCTCTGAAGATTGTCGAGCCCAGCCTCGCAGACCCCACCCATGACACCATGGAGTCCGTCTACGCTGCCAAGGCAGCCGAACATCCGCACGACTTCCCGGAAAACGAAGACATCCGGGACGTGATCAGGCTGTTCGATGCGCTTCCGTCGCCGTTCTGAGCGCCGGAGTCGCAAGGGTACAGAGATCCACCTGATGCAGATGCGACGTGAACTAATCATTCACGTCGCCTCTCATCGGATCTCTTACCCTGTTCTATCCCAAATAACTTGAAAAATATTAATTAATCTGGTATTCTAATTTTCATGGAACTAACTAAGACAGAAAAAGAAAAATTTAAAAAACTGCAATCAAGCCTAAAAAAGAACTGGCAAATTGTAGAAGACGAATATAACAAAGACCGCACCATTATTATAATGGCCGGTTTTTCTTTGGACCCGGAAGAGCTCCGCAAAGTTTTTGGCATCGAATTTTATGAAGAGCGCCTTTTATATTTTATTGGCCTTCTTAAAAATCCAAAAACAAAAGTCATTTATATCAGCTCGATAAAAATAGACCCCATTATAATTGATTATTATTTATCCATCTATTCAGATTCTGAATCTCAGAAAAAAGACATGAAAAAAAGGCTGACCTTA
Source organism: Patescibacteria group bacterium (assembly GCA_043821615.1). Classification (GTDB taxonomy): domain Bacteria; phylum Patescibacteriota; class Patescibacteriia; order UBA9570; family JAHJKD01; genus JBDRCS01. The sequence goes on along the minus strand of JBDRCS010000028.1, from coordinate 21,856 downwards.
CTGCAGGCAGGCGACTCTGGCTCTTATTTGCCGCTCACGAAAAAAGTTTTACGCAATCAGAAATTAATTGGGGACATAAAAAAGAAAATTACAAATAACAAGTCAACTGTTCTCAGATGTTTTAACTCCACTTCAGACGAAGAGAAATTAGCAGCCATATTAGGCGTCCCTTTATTTGCCTCGTTATCAAAACACATCCCTTTTGGCTCAAAATCAGGCTCTCGCCAGACTTTTAAGGACTCCGGCGTAAAAGTTCCTCCTGGTTATGAAGACATCATGAATGAAGACGAACTTATTGCGGCCATTAAAAAGATGAAGAAAGCCAATCCCAAGCTAAAAAAAGTGATTTTAAAATTCAATTATAGCTTTTCCGGAGGCGGTAATGCCATTTTAAATTTATCTAAATTTCCGGCCAAGAAGGAAGATGCCCATGTTTTCATGCTCAAGAAGCTCCAGCCGATAGAAGCCGACATCTCCAATCAAAAATATTTAAAAAAATATTTTGAATTCGGCGGCATTGTGGAAGAGTGGCTGATGCTTCAGGACACTTATTCTCCTTCGGCTCAGCTTTCAATTTTACCGAATGGCGCTGTAGAGCTTGTTTCCACTCATGAGCAGATCTTGGATGAAGAAACCAAGCAAACCTATCTAGGCTGCCGTTTCCCCGCAAAATTAAAAAATCGAGACTTAATCGGTGCTGATGCCATTAAAATTGGAAAGTATTTATCTAAAAAGGGAATCATGGGCAGGTTCGCGATTGATTTCGTGGTTAATCATAGGGAAGGTAAAGCCGATGTCCGGGCAATTGAGATCAATCTTCGTAAAGGCGGCACCACTCATCCGTTTTTCATGACCAAGCTCCTTACCAATGCCGTATCAAAAAAAGACGGCTTGCTTTATGTGGATGATAGAAAAGTTTTCTATTATGCCTATGATAATATTAAGCATCCTGAATACGCCCATCTGGACGCGAAAACCTTAATAGAAATTGTAAAAAAAACCGGCCTTGAATATGATCCGGAAACCAAAACCGGAGTTATTCTCCATCTTCTTGGAGCCGTAAAAAAATTCCATAAATTTGGCGCTGTCTGCATTGCTCGTTCTCCAAAAGCAGCTGAGCAATTATATTTTTTATTGTTGCGCGTTGTTAAAAAATATTTGGAAGAAAATCAGGAAGTAAAAATTGAAAAAGAAGCCATTCAGGTAAATAAAGACAGGCTAGTGGAAACTTTTGGAAAATTAATCCGCATTGACAGCCCGCCCGGAGAAGAAAAATTATTATCCGACGCTCTTCATGATAAATTTAAATCCATGGGTTTTAAGACTTATCAGGATGATAATCATAACCTCCTGGTAAAAGTTCCGGGAAGAGGCAATATTCCGTTTCTTTTAAGCGCTCACATGGATGTGGTAGAGCCCTGCCGCAATATTCAGCCGGTAATTAGGGGAGACAAGATTATGAGCGCCGGCAACACGGTTTTAGGCGCTGACGATAAGGCAGCCATTGCCTATATTATTGAGCTTTTAAATATTTTACAGGAAAATGAAATTTCCCATCGTCCCCTGGAGCTATTATTTACTGTTCGGGAAGAAACCTTCTTTGGCGGCATTCTGGATTTTGACATGACAAAAATAACTTCCCCCTTTGGTTATGTATTGGACGGGGCAGACATAGGAGAAATCGATATTGCCGCACCTTATCTTGTCCAGATAAATATTGTTGTCAAAGGCCGGGCTGCTCATTCCGGCGTTAATCCTGAAGACGGAATAAATTCAATAAAAATTGCCTCAGAAGCAATCGCCAAAATTCCTTTGGGTAGAGTAGACAAGGAAACAACCGCCAATATCGGCATCATGAAAGGCGGGCACGCTCTTAATACGGTTCCTGACAGAGTAGAGATAACGGCCGAAGCCAGAAGTCTTGATAAAAAGAAATTTGAAGAACAAATAGAAAGAATGACCAAGGCTTTTGAGGACGCCGCGGAAAAACATGGCGGCCTGGTGGAAATAGAAACTAAGTTTCCTTATGACGGTTATACTTATAATCCCGAAGACGTCTTCATTCAAAAAACAGCTAAAATTATGGAGTCCGTCGGCATTAAACCGGAGCTCAGAAAAGCTATGGGCGGTTCTGATGCTAACGAGCTTATTCATAAAGGTGTAAAAATATTAGACCTTGGCATTGGTATGGAAAAGCCGCACACCCCACAAGAAACCATTGCTATACCGGACATGGTAAAAATGGTAAAATTTCTCATAGAAGTGGCTAAGATATAAGCATGAATTCAAAAAAATTCACCAAAGCATTCAAGATGACCCTGTTTTCTTTTCAGGCCAGCTTTCCCATGCTTCTTGGTGTAATAATTTTAATGGGTATTGCCGAGGCTATTATCCCGCCTGAGGCCTACTCAAATTTTTTTACGGGCAACAGCTACCTTGACCCGGTCATTGGCGCCACAGTTGGTTCCTTTATGGCCGGCAGCCCCATCACCAGCTACATTATCGGCGGTGAATTTTTAAAACAGGGCGTATCCACCGATGCGGTCGTGGCTTTTTTAATGGCCTGGACTACGGTCGGTTTTTTACAGACGCCTTTGGAAGCTACTTTTCTCGGAATCAGGTTTACAATCTTTAATACCGTTGTTGCTTTTATTTCCGCCATTGCCGTAGGCTCGTTAGTAACATTTTTAATTGGAATAGTATCATGACCGATGAAAGCTTAAAAATGAAAGCCATTACCTATGGAAGCTGGGGTTTTCTGCTTTTATGCATCATCGCTTTGGCCGCCACTTATCAGGCCAGTGAAGAAATTGGCAAGGAATCTGTGGGAAAATTTTTGCAAATCTTTTGGGAAGTTTTTCCAATTTTAATAATCGTGTTTATTTTATTATTTTTCTTCAATGCTTTTTTTGACCAGGAAAAGCTGATTAAACTTCTGGGAAACAAATCCGGCCTAAAGGGCTGGGGCCTGGCTATTTTAGGGGGCGTTCTTTCCTATGGCCCGGCATATATGTGGTATCCCATGCTTCAGGATCTCATGAAAAAGGGCATGCGCACTTCCTTGGCTGTTACTTTCCTGTATAATCGCGGCGTTCAGCTGGCTCTTCTGCCGATGATGCTTTATTATTTTGGAGCCTGGTTTACTGTTCTGCTTTTAATCTCGATGATAGTATTTTCCGTAATAAACGGTTTTATAGTGGAAAAATTAGTCAAGTTGAAAAAATAGCGCCCTTCTCATATAATAAAGAGGCTCTTGCTCATAAAAACACTTTCGACATCGTTCCTCATGGGGCAGCCATAAATTCCTCAGAATCTTGATTCTGGGTTGAGGCCGCCCACCTATACTTAAGAGGGAGGTTGTTTTCATGGGCCGGGGCTTTCGGAGTGTAGCGCAGTTGGTAGCGCGTACGCATGGGGTGCGTGAGGCCGTGGGTTCGAGTCCCGCCACTCCGACAAAATAATTAAATCTTCGCTTTATGAAAAAATTATTATTTTTAACATTTACTTTTTTAATTTTAGCGGTTCCGGTTTTAGGAGAAGCTAAAGTCACAATAAAATGGAAACAATCCCATTTTGGTTTTATGCATCCAGAAGGTGCCTACACTGAAATGCAGGAGCTAAATGTTCATTGGTCCCGCCCTCATCCCGGAGAATTCATCTGGGGAAATGTCGAGGATGAAAAAGGTAATTACGATTGGAGCGATGTTGACGAATATGTAAAAAAAGCCCAAAAGAAAAAAGTAAATATCGTAGCCACTATCTGGCCTTATGCCGATTGGGATCAGGCCGTCTGCCGAAAAAAATTAAAAAAACAAAACCGGCAAATGTTCGAACAGCTCGGAGATTATCGCAGCAAGCCCTGCGATATGGATAGGTATCAGAAGTGGGTGCGCAAGGCAGTCGAACGCTATGACGGCGATGGCAAGAAAGATATGAAGGGTTTAAAATATCCTATTAAGTATTGGGAAGTAATCAATGAACCATCAATGAAAGGCAGTCTTACATTTTTTAAGGGCTCTGCAAAATCTTACCGTGTTGTTTTAAAGCAAACCTCTAAAGCAATTAAAAGAAGATATCCAAAGGCCAGGGTTTTGAACGGTGGAGCCGCCGGAGTTTCTGATGATGTATTTAGCTATTGGCGAAAAGTTTTAAGAAAAAAAGCTAAGAGAAAAATAAATATCTGGAATTTTCACAATATCGGCGGTGAAGATAAATTAGGTATTCCTGAAATGAATGATTTCATGACTGAAAAAAACATCAATAAAAATTTATGGATGACTGAATTGGAATTTGAAGCTGCTGCTGCTGGCATGGAAGGAGCAACCTCTGAAGAATGGGCCGCTTATATTATAGAGCAATATGTTTATGCTTTTTCTCAGGATATAAAGAAAATATTTTATGTTGGCTTGGATAATTCTCCTGGTGATGAAGAAACCTGGCTAATAGATAAAAACGGCAACAAGCAATACATGTTTTATGCTTTTCAGACAATGGTAGACAAAATAGACTATTTCACGGAGGTAGATCAATTAAAGGCAAACCAATATAAATTTAAAGTTGATGATCAGTGGGTTTATGTCCTCTGGGGAAACGGTAATCCTTCAAATGAAATCTCCGGCATAGTTGATGTCACTGATCTCGCCGGCACCATCACTCAAATGGACATTTCCGAGCTAGACCTGACTGACTCGCCGGTATTTGTAGAAATGGTTCAATAAATTATTTAAGTTTCTTTCTTTTTAGCAATAAGGAGTTAGTGACAACCGAGACCGAGCTTAGCGCCATTGCCAGGCCGGCAAACTCGGCTCTTAATAAGCCAAAGGCAGCCACGGGAATGCCAATGGAATTATAAAACAAAGCCCAGAACATATTCTGTTTTATTTTTGCCATAGTCAGTTTGGAAAGCTGGATGGCTTTAGCCACATCACCTATATCATTCTTTATTAACACAATATCACCCGTTTCAATCGCAATATCAGTCCCTGCCCCCATGGCTATGCCCAAATCGCTTTGCGCCAAAGCTGGGGCATCATTAATGCCGTCGCCTACCATGGCCACTTTGCTATTTTGCTGAAGCTTTTTAATTTCATTGGCTTTATCTTCCGGCAGTACTTCCGCTAAAACATCTTCAATGCCTGCCTCCTTCGCGATGGCAGTAGCCGTCTTTTTATTATCTCCCGTAATCATCACTATTTTTAATCCCATTTCTTTCAGCTGAGCAATTCCTTTTTTTGATGTTTCCTTTATTGTATCAGCCACGCCGATTAAACCGATGATTTTTTGATTTTCACTTACAATCATTACGGTCTTTCCTTGTTCCTCTAGTTTATTTTTTTCTTTCTCAATATCTCCATTAATTTTAATTAATTTTTTTGTTCCAATCAGTAATTCTTTGCCGTTAATTTTGCCTTTTACTCCTTTGCCGGAAATGGCTTCAAAACTGCTGGTTTTAATTAATTCTAATTTTTCTAATTTTGATTTTTCAATAATTGATTCAGCCAAAGGATGCTCGGAATTTTTTTCCAGGCTGGCCGCCATTTGTAGAACATATTGTTTATCAGTTCCATATGGAACAATATCTGTAACTTCTGGTCTGCCTTTGGTAATAGTGCCGGTTTTATCCAAAACAATAGTCTGAATTTTGTTGGCAATTTCCAAGGCTTCTCCGCCTTTTATCAATATGCCGTTTTCTGCGCCTTTTCCCGTACCCACCATAATTGCCGTGGGAGTGGCCAGGCCCAGGGCGCAAGGGCAGGCTATTACCAGTACTGCGGTAAAGGCAAGTAAAGCGTCAACAAATGGCGCCTGAACAAAAAAGAACCAGTAGATAAAAGTGATCAGGGCCAAGGCAATTACCGTTGGCACAAAATAAGATGAGACAGTGTCGGCAAATTTTTGGATCGGAGCTTTTGAGCTCTGCGCTTCATTAACCACCTTAATAATCTGGGCCAGCACCGTGTCTTTCCCGATTTTTTCTGCTTTGAATTTAAAAGTTCCTGACTTATTGATAGTTGCTCCCACCACTTCATCTTTAATGTTTTTTTCCACTGGCAGGCTTTCCCCGGTTATCATGGATTCATCAACCGAAGAATGTCCTTCAATAACTTTTCCGTCCACCGGAATTTTTTCACCCGGCCTCACAACCACAATATCTCCGGCTATCACCTCTTTTATGGGTACTTCCATTTCCTTACCTTGCCTTTCAATTCGGGCTGTTTTAGCTTGCAGGCCCAATAGTTTCTTGATGGCTTCGCCGGTCTTGCCTTTAGCTCTTGCCTCCAGCCATTTCCCCAATACAATAAAGGTTATCAGCAATGCAGAGGTTTCATAAAAAACCTCCCCTTCAATAACAAAGGTTGTAGCCAGACTATAAAAGAAAGCTGCTGAAGTGCCCACTGCCACCAGTGTATCCATGTTAGCTGCTTTATTTTTGGCTGCATAATAGGCGCCTCGATAAAATCTAAAACCTATATAAAACTGGATAATGCCGGCCAGCAAGGCTTGAACAATCCTGCTTGTAAATGACTTGTCCATTAAAACCATACCCAATATTAATATCGGGATAGTCAGTACCAAACTCAATATAAATAAATTGCGTTCTTTTTTTATTTCATCCTCCCTCTCATCCTGGCCGTGTTCAATGTCATCGTCATCGGAATTAACTTCATATCCGGAATTTTTTATTGTTTCAACTATCTCTTTTTCATCTCCCTCAAATTCCACACTGGCTTTCTCAGTGGAATAATTAACATTAGCTTTCTTGACCGTATCCAGTTTATTTAAATTGCCTTCGATCTGGAGGGCACAAGAGGCGCAATGCATTCCCTTTACTCTAAAATCTTTCTTCTTTGGCATATGTTTATTTTTCAATTATTAATTTTCCCTGATACATGCTCATATCGCAGGTGAATACATATTCTCCGGGATGATCAGGTCTTATTTCTATTGTAATGGTTTTATTTTCAGGTAATTCCTCTCTGATGTGAAAATCAGGAAAATTAATAAATTTAGAACATTCCGTGCTTTCCTGTCTGGAAAAATTAATTCTAATTGGCTTTTCCATCTTCGCCTTTATAACGCTCGGCGAATAAACTCCTTTGACTAGAATATCAAAGGTCTGCATTCCGGCTTCTTCTTTTGCTGTTTCGCCTTTTTGTTTTTTGGTATACAAGATCCAGGCAGCATACAGGCCAATGATGATGGCGATTAATATTATTCCGATAATAATTATATATTTTTAGTTATTTGTTACAATAAATTTACCCCACACCATTTGCATCCAGCAAGAAAATTTTATTTCACCCAGCCGGTCCGGTGTAAACTCAATTATATTTTCACCCTTCACCAAATCTTTTTCAATATCATAATCAGGCAAGATTATCGCATCAGTACAGCCGCTCATTTGTTCCACATTAATTACCCATTTTACAGGGATGTCCTTTTTTACATACAAAACATTTGGTTCATAGCCTTTGGCAGTAAGTTTCATTTCCACTGTTTGATATTCTGTGACATCTCCGTCAATTAGGTATTCAGTTTGGCTAGTTTGATCAGAAGCAAGCAACCCCTTAAAGCCATATCCAAAATTAGTTAAGCCTCTATTTATCATGAATAATCCTAACACTATTACTACTATACCAGATATCTGCATTATTTTCTTGATTTTGTCATGCTTAATTAAAGAGATGAAACTTCCAAAGCCAAACATAAGGGGAATAGTGCCTAAGGCATAAATTGCCATAGAAAGTCCGCCCTTTACAAATGAACCAGATGTAAGCGCATATAGTTGCATTGCCTGTAGGGGACCGCAAGGCATAAAACCAGTCAACAAGCCGATAATAAAAGGGCCTTTTGGTTTTTTATTTCCCTGATTGCTGAAAATATACCGCCCGATAAATTTAGGTGTTTTTAATTTTATTTTCTCAAGATATTTATTTTTAGTTACTAAAGATGCTCCCATTAAAATCATGAATAGGCCGGCAATCAAAGTGATCGTCCCAGTGAATGAAGGATTAATGGCAAAAAACGAACCTACTCCTCCTAGGATAGCGCCAATTATTGTATATGAAATAAACCGTCCCAGATTATAATAAAAATGAGGTTTTAGCTTTGTCTTTTTAGTATTAGCATCTTGTTCTTCTTTGCTGGCAGTAGTATAGGTCACAACCAAACCGCCGCACATGCCAATGCAATGAAAGCTAGCCAGCAATCCTATTAAAAAAATTAAACCATAACTAATATCATTTTCATTCAATTTCGATAATATCTCCAAGCCGTCGGTTAATTTTATAATTCCATATCCGACTAAGAATAAAATTAAAAAACCAACTATATAAATATATTTTTTTATTTTAGAATCCTCCATTTATTTATTTGAAAGTTTAGATACTTTTAAGATTTCGTTAATCATTTCCTGTTTTTTCTTGTCGTTTTTGCTTGCCATGGCATTTTTAAAACAGGAATTAAGGTGGCCCTCCATCAATTGTTCGTTAGCAGATTTTAACAAGCCTATTGCTGCGAGATTCTGTTGCATAATATCAATACAGTATTTGTCTTCTTCAATCATTTTAATTAATTTTTCCAAAACGCTTTTTGATTTTTTAATACCAATCAAAGCTTTTTGCTTATTTTCTGTCATTTTTTTATTTATTAATTATTTGATAAGTTATAGAGTAGGCGATAGTGTTTACCCATACCTAGGGTGGGGGTATAACAATGTAATAATATACCCTCTTAAAATTTTGTCAAATTAATGTTAAAATAAATATCTAAATACTTAATAAATCATTCTCTTAAACCAGACTGTGTTTGGATATGGGTTCCCCCTCTCCAGACGTGGAGAGGGGGACAGGGGGTGAGGAAAATATGGAAAAAACACTAAATAATCTAGCTGCTGCCTTCATTGGCGAGTCTCAAGCCAGAAACAGATACAGCCGTTATGCCAAAGTTGCCCAGGCAGAAGGCTATGAACAATTGGCTGCAATTTTCGATGAAACTGCCAATCAGGAAAAGGAACACGCTTCCCAGCTTTGGAAACGCATTCAGGAGTTAAAAGAAAGCAAGGGCGGAGATCTGGAAGAAATAATAGTTGAGGCTGCCAAAGTGCCTACAATTTTTAAAGATTCCAAAGAAAATTTAAAAGCTGCCATTGCTGGAGAAAATTGGGAGCACACCGATATGTACCCAGGTTTTGCCGACGATGCTGATGCTGAAGGCCTGGATAAAATTGCCGACCAATTAAGATCCATTGCCAAAGCTGAAGAACATCATGAAGAAAGGTACCAAAAATTATTGGATCAGCTGGAAGCTGGTACGATATTCAAGAAAGACAAAGAAGTACAATGGGTTTGCCGGGAGTGCGGCTATGTCCACACTGGCCAGGAACCGCCCGAAGAATGCCCTTCCTGTTTCCACGCTAAAGCTTTTTATCAACTAAAGTGCGAGGAGTATTAATTATGACTAAAAAAAACCAAGTATATAAATGCGAAGTCTGCGGCAATATCGTGGAAATGCTTCATGAAGGAGTGGGCGAGTTAGTTTGCTGTGGCCAACCTATGAATTTGCAGAAAGAGAACACTGTCGACGCCGCCAAAGAAAAACACGTTCCTGTTATAGAAAAGACAGATAAAGGAGTGAAAGTAAAAATTGGCGAAGTGCCTCATCCCATGGAAGAAGAGCATTGCATTGAATGGATTCAAATTATTGCCGACGGTAAAACTTTTAGAAAATATCTAAAACCAGGCGATGCCCCTGAAGCAGAGTTTTGTATTGATGCCCAAGAAATAACAGCTCGAGAATATTGTAATCTCCACGGATTGTGGAAAGCATAAAAATAAAAAATCGGATTTTGTAGGGACAACCCTAGGGTTGTCCGTACGAAAAAATCCGATTTTTTATTTATTTTTTGCTTCAGTCTTTATGCATTTCGTACAGGCGTTTACTTTCTTCCCGTCTTTTTTCATATTCTGTAAATTGATCTTTTGCCTGTTAATAGTTGCAATATTGGAGTGACTTCTAGTATTTCCCTTTAAATATCCTCGGCCACAAATTTCACATTCCCTTGCCATAATTGAAAAAATTATTGATTTAGACTATAATAATCTAACAAACTATTAATATTTCGTCAATATATGATAATTACAGAACTGTTTCAAAATCCGGCCTATTTTTTAATATTAGCTTTATCCGTCATCTACGGAATTACGATTCACGAATTTGCCCATGTTTATTCTGCCTATCTTCAGGGCGACAACACCGGCCAGGCCAATGGCCGGCTCACTTTAAATCCCATCAAACATCTGGATTTATTTGGCACTTTAGCCATCCTTTTTATTGGTTTTGGCTGGGGCAAGCCGGCACCATATAATCCTTATAATCTTAGATATCACAAATGGGGCCCGGCTTTAGTTTCAATTGCCGGCCCTATATCAAACTTTGCCTCGGTTTTATTATTCGCCGTTGTTTTAAAGTTGATATTAGTTTTTTCCAGTCTTCCTCTGGATAACCTTCTAATCGTATTTTTAACTATACTTATCTACATTAATTTATTGTTAGGCATCTTCAATCTAATTCCCATTCCACCCTTGGATGGTTCAAAAATACTTTTTACGCTAATTCCCATAAAAAATCCCAATATCATGATTTTCTTTGAAAGATATGGCATGTTTATTGTTTTATTGCTGTTAATACTGGGGATGGGTATCTTTTCAATGATCATTGGCTATGCTTTTTATTATTTGGTTGAGCTATTTAATATGCCGGAAGTATTTAGTGTCCTATAATATTGACAATAAATTACTAATATATTACTATAACCAAGTTCCTTAAGCTTATTCGTGGCTGATTAAGCTTTTTAAATTAACTATCTTTATGCCTACAATCAGTCAATTGATTAGAAAAGGTAGAACAACTACCAAGAAAAAGTCCAAAGTTCCTGCTTTGCAGTCCACTTTGAACACAATTAAAAGAAAAAGAGTAGATCTTCCTCAGGGAAGCCCTTTTAAACGTGGTGTTTGTACCAAAGTAACCACTGTTACACCAAAAAAACCTAACTCAGCTTTGCGTAAAATCGCCAGAGTAAGGCTCAGTAATGGCATGGAAGTTACTGCTTATATTCCCGGTGAAGGCCACAATTTACAAGAACATTCCATTGTTATGATCAGAGGCGGCAGAGTAAAAGATCTTCCTGGTGTGCGCTACCACGTCGTGCGTGGTGTATATGACACCTCTGGTGTCGAAGGTCGAATGAAAAGCCGTTCATGTTACGGTGCTAAAAAAGGTAAAGGCAGCGGGAAAGCAGCTCCTAAAGCAGAGGAGGCTCCAGCTGAGTAAAAAATATGAGAGGAAAACAAGCCCCAAAACGAAAAATTACGCCTGATCCAAAATACAATTCTACAACTATTGCCAAGTTTGCAAACTATGTTATGCAAGATGGTAAAAAAGGTGTAGCTCAAGGCATTATATATGATGCTTTTGATATCATTGAAAAGAAAACAAAGAAACAACCTTTGGATGTTTTTGATAAAGCTATGAAAAATTTATCCCCTGTTCTTGAAGTGAAAGCCCGCCGCATTGGTGGTGCCAATTACCAGGTTCCGATTGAAGTAAGAGGGGATCGCAGATTCACTTTAGCATCCCGCTGGATGATTGCTGCTGCAAAAGCCAGAAAAGGAAAACCTATGTGTGAAAGGCTGGCTTTAGAGATTATGGACGCTGCTGAAGATCAGGGTGAAGCTATGAAGAAAAAGGATGATATGCACAGAATGGCTGAAGCCAACCGCGCTTTTGCTCATTTTGCTTAAAAAAGCCTGAAAATACTTATAAAATAACCCCGTACTTTTGTGCGGGGTTATTGTTTTAACCTGTGGGTAAAAAATATACCTAAATCAAGCTAAAAATGCTATACTTATTTTAATTAATATTTAAACTTAATAGGAAGACTATGAAAAATTTACTTCCAAAAGCAGTCGGCATTGCCGCTGCATTGGCCCCTCTTGCGGCTTTTGCCCAAGATTACGACTATACCTACACCACCACTGGTGAGGACGCTGCTGCCGCTACAGCTGCAGCTGGCTTAGGCATTGGCATGATTATCCTTTGGATAATTATGATGGCAGTTGGTTTGGCATTTTTTATTTTCTGGATTGTAATGTTAGTGGATCTTATCAAAAGAGACTTTGATCAACGTGGAATGTGGATTGCCATTATGATCATTTCTCTGTTTGTCGGGCTTTCCTGGTTGGCTGCTATCCTTTACTACTTCTTAGTAAAAAAGAAAAATCTTGGCTCAACCGGTGGTTCCAAGCCAGCCGCTCCTGCTGCTCCTGCCGCACCAAAAGAAGAATAATACAGAATCTACTCACTACAAATACAGAGGCGTAACCCGTCTCTGTATTTTTTTTATTTATCCTGAGCCTGTCAAAGGATTGACAAATCTTATAATTTTCAGTAATTTATAGAGTCTTATCTAATGTCGGAAAGACGCCAACAAGGAGGAAACACCGATGTTCCGTACTGTTTTTGTTCTTTTCACATTGCCGCTTTTTGTGGCGGCTTGCGCTCACGGCCGGGCTTTGCCCTCGGTCTGGGTTGAGTTCTGCAGCAATCACAGCTGCTACAACAATGACCTCCTGGAGGAAGGCATTGTTTACGAGAACTGCCTCGTGACTGATGCCAAGTCCGACGACACGTGCTGGCAGGAAGTGGAGTGCCTCCACCCCACTGGCCAGACCTTCTCCGGCCCCATCACCGAGTTCAACGGTAACTTCCGATCCGGCGACAAGGTGGCTTGCCAGGCCATGCCCATGGACTCTGGCATGCAGTGCTGGTCCCAGGAGCGTAGAGCCTCTCCTGAAGATTCGTTCCCGGTCTTCTTCACAGAATTCGCAGCCGACCTCCAGGAGGCGGGCATCCCTCTGGAAAAGGGGACCATCTACAATAGCTGCTGGCTATTGCCACAGGGTATGGTCAGTTGCTACCACAACAACGGCCCCTTCTTCTCCAGCACCGCCGGCTCTGTTATGCCTAAGGGGTTCCCGTTGTATGAGGATCTGGCATGCGAAGTTAGCAGTCCGGTTGGCATGCGCTGCCGGGCTTCACCGATCTACTGACGATTGAGGAGAGAGTAGCGGGGAATGTATTCAAACCTTCCCCGGCTCTCTAAAGCTAATCACTTGTGGTTATCTTTAGAGAGGAAACTTCAAAATTTTGCTATAATTAATTTATGGTAAGAGAAAAACAACCCGAAAGAATTAGTCCAGTAGAAGGCAATCGAGACATGCTACCTTATGAAGATTTTAAAAGGGAGTTTATTTATGATGCCATAGAATATTCAATATATGATCCTCTCCAGGAAGGAACGGTTTTGGAAATAAAGGATCAACAAGTCATTCTCGGAAAAGATTTGCATCGGACTGACAACTCGGTTTTATATGAAGCTTATACTGCCAGTAATCCTGAAAATAAATTTATAGCAAAATTTTCAGTGAGCAATCCGAATTTGGAAAAAAATTGCAAAGAGGCTTATATTCACCGTGTGCTTTCTACTGGTGAAGTTATGGATCAGGAAGAGCGTGATTTTTTAATGGATAATATCACTCAAAAATTAAAGGATTGGTATAGGCAAAGAGGCAGGCAGTTTAACAATCAAAGCGTTATGGATTTCCAAAGAGCCGTTTCTTCATTTAAAGACAACGGAGAAATTCCCGAGGACCTTAAAAAAAATATCCCCCCGGCCCTGGTTAAAGAATATATAGAATTATTTTCTAAAGGGCAGACTAGGCCCAATCCTAATATTCCTTCTTCTTTTGGTGAGGTCCTGGCATTCATGCAAGATTCGCGGGGCGCAAAATGGTACCGGGTTGGAACTTTTATGGAAAATATTGCTGAAGAAAATAAAAACAGAAAGCCCGGTGAAAAAATAAATAATTTGCTGGAATTAAAAAATCAATTATCCGCAACTCAAAAAATTTCTGCCTGGACAGCAACCGCTTTTGCCTTGCGCAAATTACATTCCAGAAAAATTTCCCATCGGGATGTCAAACCCGGTAATGTTATTTATGATCCTAAAGAAAAAAAATCTAAATTAATTGATTTAGGGCTTGCTGAAAAAGCTGGCCCTACTTATGGTATTGATAGGGTAAAAGGCACACCTCCATATTTGTCCCCGGAATTAATCACAGGCAATGCCAAAAACACCAGAAGTTCAGATATATTTGCTCTAGGCACATCCCTTTTTACTCAATTTTTTGGTTATGAAGGATTATTTAATAGGGGAGTATATGATGACCGGTTTAAAGGGCATGCCAGTAGAACTAAAAGCATTTTTAGCCCGAGGTTTTCTTTTGAAAATAAAATCAAAAAAGAGGATTCCACGGCTCAGAAAATGCTGCTCCAATTAATCGAGCAGATGACTTTACCCGAAGAAGAACGCATCAGCATCGATGAAGTCTGTCATGCCATGGTAAAAATTTATCAAGAATTTCAAAAAGAAGAGGCAAAACAAGCATCTTGACTTAAGCTAAAATTTTAGGTAAAAATAATAGTGAAACAAGGAGGAGGCGTAGCCATAAGGGCACGCCTTTTGTGAATTTAGATAGCAACAGGAAAGGGGGGCGACATGCCTCACATGAGATTTCGGAAGAGACGACACGGTGTCGGAGGACACTGGGTCAAGACCGCCGGAGGTAGTGCCGCACGCATTCCTCCGCACGAGCAGAAGGCCAAGGCCACTTTCCAGCGCAAGCAGTCCGGCGCCGACGCCCGCGAGCAGCGCGAGACCGGTAGCCACAACGGCAGGCGCCTGGTCACCACGCTCTGCGCTCGCGACGGTCGCAACCAGCGCGTGCTCACCCGCGAGGCCGGCGGCATGGCCCGGTGGGTGGCGCTCAGCGACGACGCCAAGCGTCGCCTGATGATGGACTGCTACCGCTACCTCGACCTCGTGGAGAGAGAAGTCGAGATCTGATTCACAAAATACAACATCAAACTGCCTCAGCGAGAGTCTCTTCACAGGGATTCTCGCGAGGCAGAAAGGAACTTATCTACACTTTACAAAATTATCCAAATATACTATTCTATTTAAAGTATCTTAATTATCTACTATTCGTAGATTTTTTTAATCAAATTAATAATATTAACCTAATAATATCCTCTTATCTTTCTCTTTGGGTTCCCCCTCTCCGGTTAGCGGAGAGGGGGACAGGGGGAGAGGACAGGGGGTGAGGAATAAAATTATGGCAGAAGAACTCAATCTAGCAAAAACAAGAAATATTGGTATTATCGCTCATATTGATGCCGGTAAAACCACTGTTACCGAACGTGTTTTGTATTACACCGGTAAAAAACATAAAATTGGTGAAGTTCATGAAGGCGAAGCGGAAATGGACTGGATGGAACAAGAACAGGAAAGAGGCATTACCATTACCTCGGCTGCAACCACTTGTTTCTGGACCACGCCTGATGGCGACAAAAAACGCATCAATATTATTGATACTCCCGGCCATGTTGATTTCACAGCTGAAGTGGAAAGATCCCTCCGCGTATTAGACGGCGGCGTTATTGTATTCGATGGCGTTGCCGGCGTAGAGCCCCAATCTGAAACCGTCTGGCACCAGGCGGAAAAATATAAAGTGCCTCGAATGTGCTTTATTAATAAGATGGACAGAACCGGAGCCGACTTTTATTTTGATCTGGACTCTATTCATGAAAGGCTTACTAAAAGAGCCTACCCCTATCAATTGCCAATCGGCACAGCTGAAACTTTTACCGGCATTATTGATTTACTTACTCAAAAAGCCTATCTCTATAAAGACGACATGGGAAATGAAGTGGAAGAAACCGAAGTTCCGGAAGATATGAAAGAAAAAGTCGCCAAATTTAGAGGCGAGCTTATTGAGGCAATTGTGGAAAATGATGAAGAAATGATGAATCAATACTTGGAAGGCAATGAGCCGGAACTTGAAAAATTAAAAGCTGCTCTCAGAAAAGGCGTGATCGCTAATGAAATCGTACCGGTTTTAGTTGGTTCTGCCCTTAAAAACAAAGGTGTTCAAAAATTATTAGACGCAATTTGTGATTTCCTTCCTTCCCCGCTGGATCTTCCTCCGGTTGAAGGTGAAAATCCGGAAAATCATGAAGAGAAAATTCACAGAAAAGCAGAAAATTCCGAACCTTTATCTGCCTTGGCCTTTAAAATCGCCACTGATTCTTTTGTGGGCAAGCTTTGTTTTATTAGGGTTTATTCTGGTGTTTTAAAATCTGGTTCTTATGTCTTAAACGTAACTACCGGAAAAAAAGAAAGAATTTCCCGCCTTCTCAGAATGCATGCCAACTCCCGTGAAGAAATCCAGGAAATTACTGCTGGTGATATCGGCGCAGCTGTTGGTCTTAAAGACACTGTTACAGGGGACACTCTGTGTGATCCAGAACATGAGATCTTACTTGAAAAAATTATTTTCCCGGAACCGGTTATCTCGATTGCGGTTGAACCAAAAACCAAAGCTGATCAGGAGAAGCTGGGCTTGGCCATGGGAAAGCTGGCCGAAGAAGACCCGACTTTCAGAATTAAAACCGACGAAGAAACCAATCAGACCATTATTTCCGGCATGGGCGAGCTTCATCTGGACATTATTATTGATCGTCTCAAAAGAGAATTTAATGTAGAAGCCAATGTTGGCGCCCCTCAGGTGGCCTTCAAGGAAACCGTTACTGGTACGGCTAATGCCGAGGGTAAATATATCAAACAGTCCGGCGGCCGCGGCCAATATGGTCATTGCTACATTACTATCGAACCGCTTACAGCTGAAGACAAGGGTGAAGATGAAGACATGAATTATAAATTTGTTAACGCTGTAAAGGGTGGAAACATTCCAGCTGAGTTTATCGGTCCGATTGATAAAGGCATTAAGGAATCTATGGACAATGGTGTTATTGCCGGCTATCCTTTATTAAACATCAAAGCCACTGTCACAGACGGTTCTTATCATGATGTCGACTCTTCTGAAATCGCCTTTAAAATGGCCGGTGCCATGGCTTTTAGGGAAGCTGTTAATAAAGCCAAGCCTATTCTTCTGGAGCCGGTAATGAAAGTGGAAGTAATCACTCCTGAGAAATTTATGGGTGATGTAATCGGCGATCTTAACTCCAAAAGGGGGCAAGTGGAAGAAATGAGTGATCGCGGCCAAAACAAAGTTGTTTCTGCCAAGGTGCCTCTGGCCACTATGTTTGGCTATGCCACAGAATTGCGTTCCTTAACGCAGGGAAGAGCTTCTTATTCCATGGAATTCTTTGAATATCAGGAAGTTCCCAGAAACGTTGCTGAAGAGATTAAAGAAGGTAAACAGAAGTAAATCATTCGATAGAAATAACCGCAGGGGCACCGTACCCGCGGTTATTTCATACTATAACACCGGGTGCAGTGCCCCCGGTGTTATTTTATTCAGTTATATTTTATTTTATGTTATAATAAATTCATAAATTTTTAATTTGGAGGTATGAATTTTAAACAAAAAATATTAATCTTATGTGTGGGCCTATTCGGCCTTTTTTTAATCCCTTTTTTAACAAACGCAGCCAGCGTTGATTGGCAACAGAGCGGCTCTGACGGTCTGGGCAATGCCAATAATCCGGCCATTTATGCTTTGGAGGAGTTTGATGGCTATTTCTATGCCGGCACTTGGAATATTGCCAGCGGAACGGAAATTTACCGAACCGCAGACATGGAAACTTGGGAATTGGTCAGTTCCGACGGTTTTGGCGGGGTTCTTCCAGATTGGTATGTTTACGATTTTCAAGAATTTAACGGCGAGCTTTATGCCTCCACTTACAATGATTTTATCGGCGGAAGCATTTACAAAACCAGCAATGGCACAACCTGGACAAAAGTCGGTTCTGCCGGTTTTAACGATCTTGATAATAAAGGTATTACCAAATTATATGAAGCCGGCGGATTGCTTGTGGCCGGAACTTCCAATTTAGATACTGGAGCGGAAGTGTGGTTTACCCTTGACGGCGATAATTGGTTTCAGACAGGCACTGACGGTTTTGATGATCCCAATAATGCTTTTGTCGGCAACATGATTGAATTTAATAATTATCTATATGTTACTTTTTATAATGCCACTACAGGAGGGCAGATTTTCAGGAAAACCACTACCGGAAATTGGGAAACGGTTACTGCCAATGGTTTGGGCGACGCCACCAATTTAAATTTCATGAGTTTGGCCGAAGTCAACGGCACTCTCTATGTGGGCAGCCGCCGCGACGGAGGCGCCAACCTCTATTCAACCACTAATGGCATGGCTTATACCAGTCTTGCCACTTTAACATCAGTCCAACAGAACATCCGCGACATGTATTATCTGGACGATCCCTCTGCCGGCCTCTTTTTATCGGTTGACAATGGCAATGGCTTTGACTTACTCATTGCCCAGCCAGATGGATCCACCACGGCTGCTGTCTCACCCGGCTTTGGGAATACGACGAATGTCACCGGCAATCAGTTGGCTGATTTTGGGAATCGTTTGGTAATTGGAACCGGTAAAATTTCCGGCGGTGCTGGTGAAGTCTGGTATGCAGACTACCGCACCCCTACAAAACCAACCGGAATAAAAGTTCCTGCCAAGCAAAGAAAAGTAGTTAGTGCAAAAATTAAATGGAATACTGCCACAGCTGACAAATATTATCTCAAATTGACAACCAAGAAAGGCAAGGCCATAAAAACCTTTAAAAAAATTACTGCTGATTATAAAGTAATTAATAAAAAATTTTTAAAGTCAAACGCACCCTATAAAGTTAAAGTCAGGTCAGTCTTTTATAGCGGGGGAAAGAGCAATTGGTCAAAAATTAAAAGCTTCCGTACCAAGCCGGCCAAAGTAAAAAATGTAGCTGTTACAGAAAATAAAACAGTTGGGGGAAAAGACATTACTTATGATGCTGTTCTTGGTAATGGAATATCATACACTATTAAAGTTCTCAACAGTAATGGTGATACGGTTTACACCTTTATTACAGACACTACCAGTTTTTTCATTCCATATTTGGCCCCGGGTGATTATCAGGTCAAAGTCCGCGCCAAATACAACAAAAACAATATCGGTAAATGGTCTCAAGCTGCTAATTTTTCCACTTAAATAATATATGAAAAAATTGATGTCCCGCCATTGCGGGATCCAGCATATGGCTGGAAAAAAATTACTATTTTTTACCACTAGCTTAATTATCAGCTTGTTATTTGTGCTGCCAGTTTCTGCTCAGGAATTTGATGGCTTGCTTATAGAACCTCAAATTCAGGATGTGCCAGTCCAGGCCAATATTCATCAAACCCTTGATATTAGGAATATTTTTGCAGATTATTATACTTGGGCTCAGTCTGGCGCAGACGGCTTTGGTAATGCTAATAATAGCCGGTTTACTTTACAGGAATTCAAGGGCTATTCTTATGCTTTTTCTCTTAGTCTGGTAAATATTACTAGTATTTGGCGCACAGCCGACGGCACCACTTGGACCCAAATTAATCCCGGATGGACAACCGATCCAAATAATGAATTTATTTACCGGATGTATGAATACAACGATTATTTATATGCTTCTCTATATAATCCAGCGGATGGCATGGAGGTCTGGCGCACAGCCGACGGCACCACCTGGACCCAGGTCAATACAGACGGCTTTGGTAATGCCAACAATCTCTATGGTTTACTTCTGGAAGACACCCGGGAAAATGGCGATCTTTATGCCTTAATCGGTAATTTAGCTGACGGCGCTCAAATTTGGAAAACCTCAGACGGAACTACCTGGACTCAGGCCACGGTTCCGGATACGGCCGGAGATAGCATATTTGTTGATTTAGTTGTGTTTAACGATTATTTATATACCAGCAGTTACAATGCCCTAGGTTCGCATGTTTATCGGAGTACTGACGGCAATACTTGGCAAGAGGTTTCAACCGGCACCTTCACTGATACGCTCTATGTTTATTTTCAGACTTATAAGGATGAATTATATGGCATGGAAAACCACTCCGCTGGTTTCACTGCCAATGGCAATCGTCTTTGGAAAACCTCGGACGGCACTGCCTGGACTCAGTCCGATTACGACGGCTTTAGCGACGCCGACAACAATCGCGCTTCCCACTTGATTAATTTTAATGACATGTTAATTGTATCCAATGGAAACTTAGTAGATGGAGGTAAAGTTCTTTACTCTCATAACGGTTCAGAATGGTGGTCTGTCTGGTCTGGAGATAGCACAGCTGGTCTGGGTGATGCCAATAATACTTTTTTCTATATTACTCAGTTAGGAAATGCAGTTTATCTTTCTTCTCAAAATACAGTCACCGGCACTGAAGTTTTTCGCACTACCGGTGGTTCCGATGCTGTTAGATTTAACGATGCTGATGGTTTTGGCAATGCCAATAATGAATATTCCAATGTGTATGCATTAAATAATAATGTTTACGCTGCCACGTACAATGATATTACCGGCAGTGAAATCTGGAAAACTCAGGCTACCCCGGCTACAATTTCTGATTTTACCGGCATAAGAAAGTTGGGAAAAATAAAATTTTCCTGGTCTGTCCCTTCCGGTAATGAAATCTCGTCTTATACAGTCCGTTGTCGCACAGAGAGTCTTACTGAAGAAAATTGGGATG
Source organism: Patescibacteria group bacterium (assembly GCA_043821615.1). Classification (GTDB taxonomy): domain Bacteria; phylum Patescibacteriota; class Patescibacteriia; order UBA9570; family JAHJKD01; genus JBDRCS01. Next base: position 1,206 of record JBDRCS010000028.1, on the reverse strand, counting down.
ATCATGGCTATGTAGAAAAAAATAAGGCGGCTGCTTCAGGCGCTTCCCGGGAAAGCCTTACTTTAGGCAATCTCACGCCTGGCCAAAAATATTGGTGTGGCGTTAAAGCCGTTAACAGTATTAATGGAGTCTCTGATTTATCCAATACAATTTCCCGAATTGTGAAGCTGGGTAAGGTTAGAAATTTAGAGGTCTACAACGTCAAAACAAACCGAGCGACTGTTAGCTGGCAAGCTCCGGAGGGCGCAAAAGGCATGGTTAAAAAATATATTCTTCAGCTACGTTCCAAAAAAGGGCACCCTATAAAAACTTTTAAAAAAATAAAAAAAACTACTAAAGTCATTAAGGCAGAATATTTGGAACCGGGAAAAACATATAAAGTAAAAGTTAGAACAGTAGATAATTATAAGAAAAAATATAAATTTACAAAATACAAGAAATTCACAACTAAAACAGAAATATGAATATTTTAAAAAGGATGTCCCGCCATTGCGGGATCCAGCCTTTGGCTGGAAAAAAATTATTTATTGCCCTAATTTTATTATGCTTGCCCCTGGCTGTGGGCGCAGCTGGCAATGAATCCATTAGTGATATTCGGGAACAAATTAACAGGCATGGAGATCCTTTAGTAAATAACACGGAAAATACAAGGCAGATTCTAGCTGACTATAATCCCTGGGAAGAGTGGGCTGATCCCGGCTTTGGCGTTGCTAATAATTTTTTAGCCATGCCTTTTATTGAATATAAAAATAAATATTACTATATCACTTTAAATTTTACAGAAGGTTCAGAAATATGGCGAACTTCCATAAATGGCACCTGGGAGCAATTTGGTGAATCTGGTTTTGGTTACGGCGTTTATGGATATCTTGATGATATGTGGATTTATAAAAATATTCTCTATTTCAGCGTGGAAGGAGGCAGTAATGTTGGAGCTAATATTTTTAAAAGCGACGGAAATACCATAGAGCAAGTGGTTTGGAACGGCTTTGACAACGTCTTTAACGAAGATATTAATGATCTTGGACTTTATGGAGATTATTATTATATCTATACCGCCAACGACGCTCAGGGAATTAATTTTTTCCGCACTCAGGACGGCGTAAATTATGAACAGGTATGGGAGTCTGGTTTTGGAAATACTCAGAACTATTATATCGGTTCATTAGTTGAATTCCAGGGGTACTATTTTATGACTTTTCGAAA
>JBDRCS010000027.1:0-34137 GCA_043821615.1 Patescibacteria group bacterium | reverse complement strand
ATGAGGAAAAAGAAAAAGATGAACCAAAGACAAAACCAAGGGAAGTAACGGTTGAAGAATTTGCCCCTCGGCAAGCTCGGGATAAAAATAAAAAACCAGAAAAGAAAAAAAGGAAGAAGAAGGAAAGCAAGTTTCCGAAGTTTTGGCAGGACTTTAGTGCGGAATATAAAATTACCTGGGCAGTGCTTGGGGGTTTAATGGTGATAGGGGTGGGAATTGGTTTTTTTCTGCCCAATGATTTAAAGATCATATTCTTGGAGCAGATTTTTGATAAATTTTCAGGACTTCTGGAAGGAGTGAGCACAACCTGGCAATTAGCATTATCAATTTTTTGGAATAATCTGGTCGTAAGTTTTTATTTATTTATGTTGGGTGTTACATTAATTGTGCCGGGCCTGATCATCTTGAGCAACGGTTTAATGATCGGGATATTTTTTGATTATTTGGTGAGACTGGAAACCATGGAACCGGGCATACTAATCACCTCTTTTGTAGCGCTTTTACCGCATGGAATATTTGAAATTCCGGCATTTATCATGGCAGCCGGTCTGGGAACTAATTTGCTGATTAAATTAATCTTTCCTAAAAAATTCATCAAAGATAAAAGTAGAAAAAGGGTTTTGCTGGACATGGTCTTAAGATATGCATTTATAATTATCCCTTTGTTCTTTGTGGCCGCATTGGTAGAAGCCTATCTTTCTCCTTATGTTTCTAATAAAGTTAATGATGCTTTTAAGAACAGAGCGCAGACTCAATACTTATCTGAAGACCTGCCAGACAAGGTGGAGCTGGCAAAAAACAGCTGTACCATTATTTCGGAACAGGCTATTGTACCGGATGACCTTTCAGAAACTTCCAGCATTGATCAGATCAGATTAATTTTCGACGAAAGCACTTATCGAGATCTGGGCAGATTCAGCCGGGTGAATAAATATTCGGAAAATTATTTGTGCAGCAACAAATTAATGCAGGTTAGGATTTGGGAGATTGACGATGAGGGCTTGAAAGCTTATCTTGATATTCAAAAGGAAATTTTTGACGGACTTGATTATAGCATTGAAAAAATTGAGCTGGGTAATGAGGATGAAACTAAAGGATTATTTAAACTGATTAGCGGAGACAACCCATATTATTTTGGCTACACGAAAAAATCAGACAATACTTACATGTTTATTAATTATTACGGAGATGACGAGGAATTGATTAAAAACTTCGTTACTAGTTGACATTTCGCATAAATGAGAGTATTTTATTTTTACAGCCTTAAGGGCTTTTTTTAGTTTCGCTTGAGGGGGCGAAACTCGGCAGAAGAAAAAATTCACTTGGGGAGTTGAATTTCATGAGAAAGAACGACCAATACCATAACGGCCATCAGCTGACAACACAACACGGAGTTTCGATCCTGATCGAGATCCTGGATGACGAGCGCCTGCCTCCGGGGAAGGATTTCACGCCACACCTGCGGGTGACGGCTCTGCCCGACCACAGGTTCGAGGTGGTCCTGGAGAACCCCGGCGTGAGCGGCTTGGACAATGTTCCGACGATGATGCGCCAGTGCGCTGGTGCCAGCTTCGTGGCCGCGGACTTCGGCATGAAGGGCACCTGCCAGCGCCCCCGTCAGGACACCCTGGCCCACCTGGTGCTGGCGCTCGACGAGCACCTTCGGATCAAGCCGGCCGACTTCCCGCGGGGCATGCCCCACGGCAACGCCGTGACCAGCCTGGGCAACCTGGGCGACCTGCTGGCCGACGTCAAGCTCGACTAGATCGAGGAGAGGGACCGAGGAACCGTGTGCATGCTTCCCTCAGCGTGTACATCGGTTCCTCAGTTTCCAAAATACATAATGATATTGTGTGTTTTGGAGAATATAATTGACAATATTAGAGAAATAAATTATTATTTCTTTTATGCCGCCTTTCCCGCCAAAGGCTGGATCCCGCCTTTGGCGGGACGTCTAGCGGAGTTTAATAATAAGTTTTTCAATACCATCATGTATTATGTATATGTATTGAAAAACACCCAAATAAATAAAATTTATATCGGAGTTAGTTCAAATCTAATAAAAAGAATTAAAGAACATAATTCTGGTAAAACAAAAACAACAAAAAACGGCAATTGGAGATTAGTGTATTATGAAGCATATCTAAGCAAAAAAGATGCGACCCAAAGAGAGTGGAACCTTAAAAATAAAGGAAGACAAAATAAATTTCTAAAAGAGAATATTAAAAATTCTCTAATTATGCCGCCTTCGTCTAGTGGTTAGGACAACAGGTTTTCATCCTGTAAACAGGGGTTCGATTCCCCTAGGCGGTGCATGAATAAACCTGCATTGATTTGCAGGTTTTTATTTTAGGGTTCTCCAGCCAGAGGCTGGACCCCGCCTGTGGCGGGGGATTCCCCTAGGCGGTGCAACTAGTGCCAACCGATAATAACATAATATTCTTTCATGGTTTTGTTCAGAAATTCTTCTCTTTGAGGGTCAGTCATTAATTTCTCTTTATCAGGATTTTCCCTGAAATATTGCTCGATCTCATCTTCAAGTTTCTCTTTAATTACTTCTTTTTGTTCACCAAGCGATAAATATGAAAAATTTTTGGTTTTTGTTTTTATTTCGTGAATCTTCTTGAATAATCGATTTCTTAAACTATCTCTGAAGTCTTCTTTAGGTTTCTCTTTTTCTCCTGCTGGAGTAATTTTTGAAAGATCATTTTGAGATTGAAATTCATTCAGCCATTCCCTGATCCAGTACCAGGCTCCGGAAACCTGGGCCTGGTTTTCAAGATTTTTTAGGGCTACTGTATCTTTTAATTTTCTTCCTAAATAGTTAATAATTTCCACATCTCTGATTCCAGGAGGATTTTTTTGATATATGCCAGCCAAATAATGCTTATGGTCTTCAAAAAAACCCGCAATCTCATCATGAGCTTCAGCTATTATTTCCATATTTTTTGATTTTTCAGGATGAAAACCAATTTGTCTGTTTTTTTCCGCTTGAATCATAATTTTATTATAGCAGATTTTAAAATACTTAAAGATTTGCTATAATAGAATATACTATAAATAAATATTTTATGCATATCCCAGACGGTTTTTTATCAACAGGCACTGCCTCCGTTTTAGTAATAGCCGCCATTACAGTTGGCACTGTGGCGGTGAATAAAGTTAAACAATTATTTTCAGCCAGGGAAAAAGTAATGTCCTTGAAAACTCCGGAAGGAGCTGAGTTTAACGAGGTGGCAATTACCAAATTAACGAAAAAAGGAAAAACCACAATATTTAAAATTGCAATTTTGGGAGCTTTTATTTTTTCCATGCAAATGCTTAATTTCCCGATTGCCCAAGGCACTTCCGGCCATCTTTTGGGCGGCGTTCTGGTAGCGGTGATGCTAGGACCATGGATTGGATTCCTCGTAATTGCTGTAATTTTAATTGTCCAATCCCTGCTTTTTGCTGACGGCGGCTTACTGGCCATGGGGGCAAATATTATTAATATGGGACTCATTGGAGCGGTCGGCGGATATTATATCTATCAATATGCCTTTAAAAAAATTAAAAAAGTCTTTCCGGCAGCTTTTCTGGCAGCCTGGGCATCGGTTGTTCTGGCTTCTGCTGGCTGTGCTTTGGAGCTGGCCCTATCAGGCACAATCGCCTTCAATGACGTATTTATAAATATGGTGGGAATACATTGTTTAATCGGACTGACAGAAGGCGCTATTACGGTGGCGGTTTTGGGATATTTAAAACATGAAGAAAAAGAAGATGAATAAAAAATATTTTTTAATTTTACTCTTTTCTTTTGTGGCAGCAGGCTTTTTTTCATTTTTTGCTTCCAGCTCTCCGGACGGCTTAGAAAAAGTTGCCGAAGATAAAGGTTTTATTGAAACAGCCCTTGAATACCCTTTTCATACTTTAATGCCTGACTATACTTTTCCAGTAGAAAATGAATTTATTTCAACTTCACTGGCAGGCATTATAGGGACTATATTTGTATTTTTAATCATTTATTCAATTAATTCCTTATTTATAAAAAAGGAAAGATGAAAGCTTTAAAAATAATCTTAGCAGTAGTATTGGGAGGGATTATTTTTAATGGAATGTTTATTCATGTCTGCGAAGCTAAAAAGATTAAGTGGGTGTGGCCAACAACTACAACCAGGCTTTCTCAAACTTATTTTCCGGAACACCAGGCTATTGATATAGACGGCGAAAAGGGCGATCTAATTTATGCGGCTGCAAAAGGCACGGTAATAGAGGCGACCAGCGACGAGGGCTATGGCAACTATGTGGTTTTAAAACACAGAAACGGCTGTAAAACCAAATATGCGCATTTAAACAAAATAAAAGTAGAGCAGGGCCAGGCGGTAAAAAGAGGAGACACAATCGGAAAAGAGGGCATGACCGGCTGGACCACTGGCTATCACCTGCATTTTGAACTTTTTAAGAATGATGAAAAGGTGAATCCGCTAAGATTTAGATATTTAAGAAAATACTTGCGCGATTAACAGAAATATTTTATAGTATAAATATAAAATATGAATAAAAAAAATTTTAGCCAAAGGATTCAAGAGCTAAGCGGGGAGGGATATGCCAATCCCGAGGATTTTTTTCAAATAAATAATAAAAACATGAAACCAAAACAACAAATACCAACCAGTCAGAACGTTTATACGCCGGCCACGCCACCCTCACAAAGAGTAAATGAAGAAATGGAATGGTTTGCTGAAGATGACAACGAGGCTTACGAAGGCCAACTGGCCGTGGATGTATTCCAGGATAATAAAAACATCTATATTAAAACCGCTATTGCCGGTATTAATCCGGATGATGTAGAAGTCCACCTAAACAACGACATGCTGACAATTCGAGGAAAAAGAGAGCATAAGGAGCAGGTAAATGATGAACAATTTTTTATCAGAGAATGCTATTGGGGCGGTTTTTCCAGATCAATTATTCTGCCGGTAGACGTAAAGCAGGACCAGGTAAAAGCCAATATAGAAAACGGGGTTTTAACCGTTACTCTTCCAAAATCAAAACGTCCTCGAAATACCAGAATTAAGGTTGCTGAAATCAAATCCTAATGCCTAATATAATTGATGTAGTTGTGAAAGAGGTTCTGGAGGACGAACTGGTTCTTGAGCTACCCTCCGGACAAACCATGTCCTGGCCCCAGCATATTTCCGAACACAGGCATTTGCCCGGAGACGGGATTAAATTAACAATAAATTCAGAAAAAGACATAGTAAATCAAATCTTAAGCGGATAAGAATGCCAAATATAAAACCTCAAAAAACAGAAAATTCAAAAAAAACGGAAAAAACTGCTGTTCAGCAAAAATCTTCTGATGAGGAAAAAAAAGTCTGCAACCCTAAGAGAAATAGGGCTTTTTTAATAACCGGAATCGTGGCAATTGTCCTGCTTTGCATTGTGGGTGGTTATTTTATGTTTCAATATTTTTACCAGGGAAAAGTATACCCGGGAGTTAAAATTGAAGACACCAAAATATCCGGCATGACCGAAGAAGAAGTGGAGACTTTGATAGAAAATTATGACAATGCCCTGGCAGAAAAGGGAATTGATTTTGTATACAATGATAAGGTCTTCCCGCTGACATCTACGGTATTTTCACTGGAGAATTCAGAAATTTCCTATGAAATAATATCATTAGATCCTCAGGTTACGGCCCGGGAAGCATATAATTATGGTAGAAGCAGCGACTTCTTAAAAAACTTGGGCCAGCAATTATCTGCCCTTCTGGGAGGCAAGAGCTTGCCTTTGGAATATGATATCTTAGATGAGGAAATAAGAATGGAATTAACAGATCAATTCTCTGAATTTGAAAATCCGGCCCAGAATGCCAGCCTGGATTTTGACGCCAACGGCGAGGTGGAAGTGATTGAAGAGAAATCCGGAGAAATTTTTAATTATGGTGAATTATTAGATCGGCTTAAAAATAATATTAAAAAGTTAAGCAACGAGGCCATTGCCTTGAGCCTGGTAACGGAAGAACCGGAAATTAAAAAGTCTGAAGCCGAAGGACTGATACAGCAAGCCGAGGAGATAATAGCCGGAGCGCCATATACGCTAACTTATGAGGGTGAGGACTGGGAAATTTCCGGCTATGGCGTCCAAACTTCTCTGGAATTTTCACCGGATGGGGTAATCTTTTACCAGCCAAAAATATCCAGTTTTTTTGACCAGATTGCAGAAGATGTAGATGTGCCGGTGAAGGAAGGAAAATATGAAGTGGCGGGAACGGAAAACATTACCTTGAAAGAAATTCAGGAACCGGAAAACGGTATGGAATTAAATTATGCGGCTTCTGTCGACCAAATGAACGAAGAGATTATTAAAAATAATAAAGATACGGCTGAATTGGTGGTGGATATCAGCCTGCCCAATGTAAGCCCGGAAAAAATAAATGAACTGGGAATCAAAGAATTACTGGGAACAGGGCAGACAAACATGGCGGGCAGCCCCAGCAACAGAATCTTTAATATTAGTAAAGGCGCGGAAATTTTAAACGGCCTGTTAATCGCCCCGGACGAGGAATTGTCCCTGATTAATGCTTTAGGAAAAATTGACGGTGACAACGGCTGGCTGCCGGAACTGGTGATAAAGGAAAATAAAACCATACCGGAATACGGGGGCGGACTTTGCCAAATTGGAACCACAACCTTTAGAATGGCCATGAATGCCGGCATGGAAATACTGGAAAGACGAAACCACTCTTATGTTGTTTCATATTATAACTATAATGGAAAGCCCGGTGTGGACGCCACCATTTATGATCCTAAGCCGGATTTCAGATTTAAAAATGACACCGGCAACTGGGTATTGATACAGACCAGAATAGAAGGCAATGACATTTATTTTGATCTCTGGGGTACAAGTGACGGCCGGGAAGCATATTTTAAGGATCCGGAAAATTTTGACTTTGTATCCGCTCCCCCAACCGTTGAAATTGAAACGGATGAACTTGGGCCGGGACAAAGAGATTGTTCGGAAAAAGCTCACAATGGATTAAGCGCGGCTTTTGACTATGTGATTGTAAGGCCGGACGGGGAAGAAGAAATAACAACCTTCACCAGCAAGTATAAAGCCCTGCCAGCTGTCTGCCGGGTTGGTAAAGAGGAAGAAAAAGTTGAGGAGCCTGCACCAGAGCCGGAAGAACCAGACAAAAAGAAAAACGATAAAAAGAAGACTGAAGATAATAAGCAATAAAAAAAGTTCCTAGCAACTAACTGCAGACAAGAGATTTTTTTAAAGGGAGTAATTAAGCCGGAGCCTAATGAATCCTTTAAGAAAAATCCCATGCTTGTCGTGTCTGCAGATAGCAACTAAGAACTGTTAAAAAACCACCCGAGCATCCGATCCTTGAGTGGACTGAACATACTAGCATGTGTATGTAAATTTGTCAAGCCTATTCCCTATTTATTGCCAAAAATAGCTTATGTTGGTACACTTTACTAACGATTTTATTATTAAATAATACAAAATATGACCCCCAAAGAAATCTATGAATTAGGCATAAAACTGGCCGTAAAAGCCGATCTTAGAGGCGAGACTGAGATGAAGAAAAAAATAAAGAAAAATATAGAAAAATACAATAATCTAAAAGGCCAAGAAAAAGAGGAATTTGACAAGGAAAGCCTGTTAAATCCTTATGCTGACTCCAGAATTTACGGGAAAAATTTGGATAAGCCCGTAAAAAAAATTATTGCCGGCATTGATATTGAGGAAGCAGAAGTATTATTGGCTAACACATTGGGAGATGTAGACATGCTCATTGCCCATCATCCGCATGGCCATGGGCTTTCCGGGCTTCATGAAGTAATGGATTTGCAGGCAGAAATTCTGGCTCAAGAAGGAGTGCCTATTAATATTGCTCAAAATCTTATTAAAAAAAGACTGGCTGAAGTAGGAAGATCCGTGGCCGCGGCCAATCATTTTCGAACAATAGATATGGCCAACTTTTTGAACATTCCTTTTATGTGCGCCCATACATTTTGTGATAATTTAGTGGCCCGATACTTAACAGACGAAATAAAGAAAAAACAAAAGAAACTGGAGACTGTCGGGGAAATAGTAGAATTCTTGAAAGAAATTCCCGAATACAAAGAAGCGACCTATAGAAAATCAGGACCGCAAATTTTTGTGGGCTCACCGGATAATTACACCGGTAAAATCACCATCTCGGAAATGACCGGCGGCACGAACGGTTCCAAAGACATTTATGAAAAAATGGCTCAGGCCGGTATCGGCACGGTGGTGGGCATGCATATGAGCGAAGAATGGAAGAAAGAAGCGGAAAAATATCATATCAACGTAATTATTGCCGGGCATATGGCTTCGGATTCATTGGGAGTTAATTTATTTTTAGATGAGCTTGAAAAAAAAGGAATAGAAGTAATTTCTTTGGGAGGATTAATCAGAATTAAACGATTTAAAAATGCCGGAACAAAAAGAAAGAGTAGTCGCTCCAAATAAAAAAGACGAAGACAAGACCCTGGACTCAACCTTAAGGCCGGTTAAGCTGGGTGATTTTATAGGCCAGAAAAAAATTAAGGATAATCTTAATATTTTTATGGAGGCTGCTCAAAAAAGAAAAGAACCGATTGAACATGTGCTCTTACACGGCGGACCGGGCCTGGGAAAAACTACCCTGGCAAACATTATTGCCAAAGAGATGAATGCAAATATTAGAATTACCTCGGGGCCGGCCATTGAAAAAGGAGGTGACCTGGCAGCGATACTTACCAATCTTACGGAGGGAGATATTTTATTTATTGATGAAATACACAGGTTGAATAAGGCAATTGAGGAAATTCTTTACCCGGCCATGGAAGACTATGCCCTGGATATTATTGTAGGCAAGGGTCCGGGCGCCAGAACTCTGAGGCTGGATCTGCCAAAATTTACAATCATCGGAGCCACCACCAGAATGAGCCTCATTTCCTCTCCTCTGCGCGATCGTTTTGGCGTGCATTTTAAACTGGATTTTTATGAGGAAGATGAGATTGAACAAATAATCAACCGATCTGCCAGAATACTTTCCACTCAGATTGAGGATGAGGCGGCCAGAAAAATTGCCAGCCGCGCCAGGCAAACGCCAAGAGTGGCTAATCGCCTGTTAAAAAGAGTGCGTGATTTTGCTCAGGTAAAAACAGAAGGAGTGATTGATCCCGGAATCACGGATGAAGCCCTGGCCATGATGGAAATCGACGAAAGCGGACTCGACTTGGTAGACAGAAAATTATTAGACACGATTATAAATAAATTTTCCGGCGGTCCGGTGGGTCTGCAGACATTGGCGGCCTCCACCGGGGAAGAAATGGATACCGTGGAAGGCATGTATGAACCATATCTGATGCAATGCGGACTTATAAAGCGCACTCCCAAAGGAAGAGTGGCGACTGAAAATGCGTACAAACACCTGGGGCTGACTCCGCCGGCAGACTTACAGCAGAGATTAGTATGAATAATGGTATGTCCAGCCAAAGGCTGGATCCGGCAATGGCCGGAAAAAGGATATTATTGCATGTGTGCTGCGGACCATGCAGTACCTATCCTTTAAATTTATTGGCAGAGCAGTTTGAAGTAACTGCTTATTTTTACGGGCCAAATATTCACCCTGACCTGGAATATAAAAAAAGGCTGGGTTCATTTTCTGAATATGCGGAAAAATATGACATTGATTTTATTGAAGGCGAATATTTGCCTGAAAATTACTTTAATAAAGTACAAGGTTTTGAAAATAGAAAAACGGAAAGATGTCCCTTATGCTATGAACTGAGATTAGAAGAGACGGCCAAGCTGGCGAAAGAAAAAGGCTATGATTATTTTACAACAACTTTATTAATATCACCTCATCAGGATATTGATCACATAAGAGAGCTGGGGCATAATTTGGCGGACAAGCATGGCGTAGCATTTTTTGATGCTCATCCTGAGGAAAGCCCAAAAAAATATAAAGGGTTTAGGCCGGGCTATACCGTGGGCAGAAAAATTGCCGCTAAAGAAGAGATGTATATGCAAAATTACTGCGGTTGTAAATTTAGCCAAGACGAAGTATAATTTAAAACATGGAAATTCCTTATTACATTTTTCTAATCATCTACCTCATTGGTTTGGGTGTTTATTTTTTTATCAGTTTTTTTAATGTCTACCATATTGTCAGATTCGGTTTTTTTGACTTTAGCGGAAAATTAAACACTTTTTTATATTTCGGAGTCGTAGCGGCAATATTGTTTGTGACTTTTTTATTACTGAAAGATGTAAACTGGTTTGATACTATTCCCTTGAATATTGGTAATTTTGATGCCGGAGGATTATTTAAACAAAGAATAGACTTATGAAACAAAGCCCTCATAAAATAAAAAGGCTCTTTCCGTTTCAGAGGGAGGATGAAAAAGTGATCATGCTTCTGAGAAGGCACTGGGTCATATTGGGCAGATTTATCGGCCTGTTGCTTTTATTAAATTTGATTCCGATTGTGGTAGCAGGATTTATTTTTTATTTTCTGGGCTGGAACATCAACATGGAAAGCCCCTTGTTTATTGTGGCCGTACTAATGATTTCTTTTTATTATTTAATAGTCTGGCTGAATTATTTCCATGAATTTGTAGACTTTCATCTGGACATCTGGATAGTAACTGACCAGAGGATTATTAATATTGAACAAATTGGTTTATTCAACAGAGTGATTTCAGAATTAAACATCTTGAAAGTGCAGGACGTAACCAGCGAGGTAAAAGGCAAAACCCAGACCGTGCTGAATTATGGAAACGTATTTATCCAGACGGCCGGACAACAGCAAAGGTTTATTTTTGAACAGGTAAAAAATCCGGAAGAAGTGGCCAGGATTATTATCCGGGCGCATGATGACGGCTTGCGCAAAAGCTCTCCGGAAGAATTAGTAAGACTTCAGCAGGAAAAAACTGTTATGGCGGAAGCTCCTTTGAAAGCGGTTCCGGAAAATGAAAATAATTATGAAAAACAAGACTTCGAAAAAATATTCAAAAAGCGTAAGTGATTTTGATTTTCACTTGCCCCAATCAAGAATAGCCCAAAAGCCTGTCACCCCCCGTGACAGGTCTAAATTATTAGTGATTCGGAGAAATGCGGACCAGGATTCTCAGGATTCAAGGATTAAACATGATTATTTTTTTAATTTAGATAAATATTTGCATGCTGGGGATACATTGGTTTTAAATGATACAAAGGTTATTCCGGCGAGATTGTTTGGAAAAAAAGAAACTGGTGGGAAAGTTGAAATCTTTTTATTACAGAATACTAAAGAAAATATTTGGAATTGCATGATTAGTGGAAAAGTAAAACCAGAAACAAAAATATTGTTAGACAAAAAATTTGAGGGAACAATTATAAAGAGAAAAAATGATGACACTTGGCAAGTAGAGTTTAATAAAAATAATATCACTTCCATTGGAGAGACTCCCACTCCGCCGTATATTAAAAAAAAGGCAAGACTGGACAGGTATCAGACTATTTATGCCAAAGACCCCGGATCTGTAGCTGCTCCCACTGCTGGCCTGCATTTTACTCCAAGATTGATGAAAAAATTGGAACAAAAGGGAGTGAAGATTGTTTATGTGACTCTACATGTTGGTTTAGGTACTTTCGCGCCAATCAGGGTTGATAAGATAAAAGATGTTAAGCTTCACAAAGAATATTATTCCGTAAAAAAATCTGCCATTAAGCAAATTAATCAGGCCAAGAGAGTTATTGCGGTGGGAACAACTTCTACTAGAACTTTAGAATCTCTGCCTGTTAAAAATGGAAAGATAGTAGAAAAAGATTTTAATAACTTAAGTACAGATATATTTATTTCACCCGGATACAAATTTAAAGTAGTTGATGGCATGATAACCAATTTTCATTTACCAAAATCTTCTTTAATAATGCTGGTGGCAGCATTTTATAATTTACTTGGCATAAAACAGGCCTATCAGGAAGCCATAGATAAAAAATATAGGTTTTATTCCTTTGGAGACGCAATGTTTATTTATTGATCCTTAGGATAAGCGCGTTTGATTTTTATATCAGTATAATAATATTTTAAGATCTCTTTCCAGGTCCAGTTTTCAGTTTCAGCAAAATAACGGGCACCAGTGGCAGACATGCCTACACCATGCCCCCAAAGAGTCATGCCAGCACACCCAGGATCATCTTTTGAGATCAGCCAGGGCTTTTCTCCGGCCCAGACTTCGGACCAGGAACGGGTACGGCCATCAGAACGAGAAAAATATGGAGCAACTACTATTTCATTGTCGTAAGCAATGACACGTCCAGATGTATCTTTGGCAGCTTGTACGACATTAGGAGCGCGCTCTTCAAAAGAGTAGCCAATATAGACCTGGTCATTGCCAGTGGTGTCTAAAAGATATGGTTCGTCTGCATGTTTGGTTGGATATAGATAATGATAGGTGGCGTATGTTCTGGCAGCGGTAAGCAAGGACTTTAAATAGGCTTTGTCGTTTTCATTTCCACTCTCCCCTATTCCCTGGATGTAATGTTCTAAGCCCAGCTCATTAATTACCCAAGTTGTTTGAGAATTTTGAGAATATTGAACTTCGATTCGTTCTCTAAATTTATTATCGTTTAAATCCGGGTTCCAGGAAGGGGCGTTATCGTAGTTTACTATTTCGCATACTGCCTCTTCTGGTTTTTTAGGAATCACTTTTAAATATGACTTTTTAATTTTAAAATCGTTTCCGGTTTTTAAATAATAGCGATTTTTATCAAGATGATATTTTATTCTAATTAGTTGATTCTTGGGAACCCAGGCAACAACATCGCCATTTTTTTTTATAATTTTTGATTTGGTATTGCAATTTATTTTCACGGCCTGATCCGTATTATAAAGCCCCACTTTAATTTTCGGCTCTTTATCCAATTGGTTGCTAGGTGGCTCGGCCTGGGCATCAAAAACAAACAAAAAACTGGCGAGACCGGCAATAATTCCGGCGGCCAGTAATTGCAAAATAGTTTTATATTTTCGATTTTTACAATTCATGTTTAAATGTTTTCAACTTGAGGCAGTCTGGGAATAGGGGCAATGGCGACCGATTGATGATATGAGCCAACACACCCTTTTTGCAAATAGTCTGAAACTTGTTCTACTTCTAATTCCATATTAATGTCTTTGGCCTCTGCTTTTTGGAAAAAAGACTCTTCAATAAAGTTTAAAAACATGGCTACAGACACTACCACGCACATAGACACGGCAAGGCTAAAGAAGTAAGTTTTGAATAGTTTGATAATCATTTGGTTTTTGAAGACCAAAAAGGTCCCAGGTTCTGGGGCCTTCAAACAACACGTCACTAATATAAGTATACAGCAAAATTAAGATTTTGTCAATTACTTTTTTCGCTGATAAATAAGACCGCCAATAAATAGCACTAATAAAGCGACACCAATATTTATAAATATCACCAGTGATGTTCGGGAGATGGCTGGCTCGGACTTGGACTGAATTTTGGCGATAGTGACAAATTCTGTTTCATAGCCATTGGCAGAAGCAGCTACTTTGGCTTCCACCTCTCCTTCGGGAATTTCAGATAAAGGCACGGTCATGCTCCATTCGCCGGTTTTATTTACCCGGGAAATTTTAACGACGCCGCCTAATTCCAGCTGAGTCTTGGCATCGGCGCCGGCTTCAGCTAATTTTTTACCGATGTCTTCAGGTATATCCAAGCTACCTTTAATATAAAGATTATTATCATCCTGAGTAACAGACGGGTACAAGCAACGCTTGATGCAGAATTTTGTAATTTGATCTTCAAATTTTCCAGCATAAGAAACGCCAGCAATAATGATGTCTGGAATCGTATTAATGCCTAAAGATTCTACTAAAGCGTCTTTCAGTCGCTGTTCTTCTTCTTGAGTAAGCTCAATAATCTTCTTGGTTTTAAAGGTAACTGGTTCTTTTGAGATTCTATCTAATAAATCAGTTAGTTTATCAATTTTTTCATTAATATCATCTAGCTCGTCTTTCTTTTCTTTTAATTGGTCTTCCAAGTCGGCAATTAAATCTTCGTCAGGATTTTCTTTTTTCTTTTCGTCCTCAATTTTTTCTTCCAAATCCTTTATTTCTTCCTCAATTTTTTCTTTTTCTTCTTTCAGATGATCTATTTCTTCTTCAATATCTTCGGATATATTTTCATTTTCTTCATCAATTTGTCCTGACTCATCATTATTATCTTCAATTTCAGTTTCAAGCTCATCTATCTGTTCCTGGATGTCTTCTTTTTCCTGATTATTTTCTTCGATCTGTTCTTCAAGCTCATCTATCTGTTCCTGGATGTCTTCTTTTTCCTCTTCCGTCGCAGCCTCTTCCTGTTCGGCCTCTAATTCATCAATTCGTTCTTCAAGATCCTCTGTTTCAGCGTCAATATCTTCAATAGTTGATTCCAGACCGCTCACTTCTTCCTCAAGAGAATCGTTTTCTCCTGCCAAATCTTCTTTCTCTGAATCATTGTTATCTATTAGATCTTCTATTAATCCAACATCAGTTGAAGCAACATCTTCAACTTCATCAGGAGCAGTTTCAGCCTCTTCTTCAGTGGAAGGAGTGAAAGGAGGCGTAGGAACGGGCTCGGCGCCACCGCCTGAACCACCGGTATCCGGCTCTGCTTCCTCTATGGTAAGGCTGATGTTTGTATCTACAAATGGAGTTCCCCACTCCTCCCAAACGCGAATGGTTACTTCATGCGTGCCGGGAATTAATTCTTGAAATACTTCATAAGCAATGGCACTGGTTCCGGTTCCAGAATCAGGAGATATGGTACTGCCGTCAAAAACGTCATTGATGAATACTTCGGCTGTCCAATTGGGCATCATGTTACCGGTTATAATAATGGACTCTCCATCCTGAATAGCATCGGCAAAAACAAACGGGGAAGGCTTGTAATAGACAATACCAAAAGTGTCTGTTTGCGAAATAACAGCGCCGGTATTTTTATTAACGACTTTAAACATTACTTCGATTGGTCCGGGCGGCTGGACTACATAGAAAGTGCGAGCAAAAGTAATAATTCCAGAATCATCCGAGCCGCCGGTTTTAGTGGCCAGGCCTTCATAGGTAAGGCCGCCTTGAGAAACATTTTTCGACCAAAGCTGGACATTTACATTATCTATAGGCGTGCCATTCAAGGGCAGGAAAGAAGCAACTGTTGGCTGAGAGGTGGTTGCCACATTGGTTTGATATTGAGGCCGGTTATATTTTTTGGGATCAAAGCTGATGGTGTTGGCCGTATGGGTAGAGCCGAAAACAACTGAGGTTTCTTCAGATTTTACAGAGGTGTTGCCATTGGGCTTTTTGGCATCAGCAATAAAATCAACTACATCGGTTTTTATATCTTCGTTGCCGCCTACCTTAATATTAAAATCAGATGTACCGTCAGCGCCTATTTTGGCAAATTTTTTTCCGATGAGATTATTCTCCTGCTGAACCGGTTCGCCTTCGCCATCAATAATATAGACGCGATTGCGGCCCGTGGCAAGCTTTTTATTTTCCAGCTCTATCTGAACATCAATATCCTGATCCTGCATATATAAATAATAACCAACGCCGTCTTCAGGGTAGACAATGTCCATTTCCGGAGGATCTACCTGAGTTAAATAAGTGGTGAAATCATAGGTGGAAGAAGTAACTTCTTGGCCGTTGGGACTTTCACTATAAACATTAAAATAATATTTTGTATTGGCAGAAAGGCCGGTCAGAATAATAGAATGTGTGGTTTTGTCTTTGCCGGAAGTTTCTGAATTGCTCAAGACAGAGGTTTTGCTGTAGTTTACCTTGGAACTGGCAGCTATACTGGTTTTCCAAGTAATGGTGGCCGTATTGGCGCCAACCTCCACAGAAGGCAGGTCAGTAATAGTCAGTTTATCTTCACCGATTACATAATTTTCGGTTTTTACGGATTCCTGATTACCCAGGTCATCTACGGCAAAAAATTTCAAATCTAAACTTGTATCAATGTCCACTTGACCGCTGGCATCCAGAGAATCAGATGAAGCAGTAGGATCGCTGCCATCGATAGTGTAATAAATTATTGGAGAAGCATCATGATCGTCTGTGGCTGTAAGGGTGACGATTTGAGGAACGCTATAAGAACCACCAGCCGGAGAAGCAGTAGTAATGGGGGCGGTAGTGTCATATACGCCAAATTCACTAGTGGAGCCACTGACATTTGTAACAGTGGCAGTAAATTCCTCGCCTGCCGATAAAATGCCCGCGTAATTAAAGGTATAAGAAGTTTCGGATCCGGTCAGAGTCTTGGCGCCGATATAATTTTCTCCCTGGCTATTTTCGTCGTAAAAAAGTTCTAAGCTGGAACCTGTATACCGGGTTTTTACTGTAACTTGCGTTGAACCTCCGGATTCCACCACATTGGTAATAACCGGGGCTTCAATGCTTTCATTAGCGCCGTCTTCCAGACTGATTCCGATATTGGAGTTATTATAAATTGAATTTTCTGATATGGTAACCTCCTTAGAAACGGCCGTGCCCATACCGCTATTGGCAATGGTAATACCATCGACATTATTGGCAATATAGACATCTTCTATTTGAGTACCGTTGCTGTCGTCTCCTATAGAAATACCCTCATCACCGTTACCTAAAGAAGCGCTACTAGTATTGGTGCCGATATAATTGGTATTTATATTGGCATTAGTACAGCTGTCTATGAAAATGCCGTCATCTGTATTACCGGAAATAATATTATAATCTGTGGTTGCGCCAATGGTAAGATTGGTAGAGTTAGTAATGTAGACACCATCAGCGCCATTGGCTATGGCGGCAGTGGCGGCATTATTAGTGCCGATGCGATTATCGTAAATAGTGGTATTAGCGGCCGTGGCTGTACTGGAAATTCCATTGTCGGTATTGCCGGAAATGACACTGTCCTGAATCTGGACGCTGGCAATTGTGCCGGTCAATTCAATGCCATCGTCGCCGTTTGCTATGGCAGCAGTACCGGCATTATTAGTGCCGATATTATTTTGAGAAATAGTAATCGTATCTGTGCCTGCTCCGGAAAGCAAAATTCCGCTGTCAGTGTTTCCGGAAACTACATTTCCGGAAATTACGCTGTTGGTTAGGGAAGCACCAATGATTCCGTCACCATTAGCGTATTGATTGTCTGACGAGTCAACGCCAATATAATTATTATTAATCTGTAAATTGTTTATTCCGGAAGCAAAAAGGCCCGCCTGAATTCCGGCTGTATCATTGTTGCCTATGGTATTGCTTGTTATTTGATTACTATCTGCGCCGTCACCAATATAAATTCCAGAAATGGCATTGCCCAAGTCTTCACCGCCCGCTCCAATGCCGATGATATTATTTGTAATGATATTATTATCTCCGGAAACAGCCATTCCACCCATAGGAGTAAAAAAGGGGTTGCCGTTTCCGCAAACGCGATTACCGGAAACTGTGCTGCTGCTGCCGCGCAGGCTCAAACCGTAGAGGCCATTGCCCATATCAGCCGTGCCGGCATTATTGCAGCCAATTCGATTATTGCTGATTACATGGCCGCTGCCTGTACTCGTTCTTATGCCTTCATTGCCGTTATTGGAAACAACGCTGCCGGTTACGGTGAGGATGGCATTGGGAACGTTTATGCCATAATTGGAATTGCTATTGGCCGTATCTCCGGCCGCATTGGTGCCGATCATGCTGTTAGTCACGGAAACAGTGCCAGAAGAATCAATAACAAAGGCGCTGCCTCCATTGCCTCCGGCAACAACGCCAACAACAGTGAAATTTGATTCTCCGCTGGCCACGGCAAGGGCATGGGCGCCATTATCATTCAATTCGGAATATCTCAGCTCGCCGTCACTGCCATCCCAATAAATCCCGTACCTATCAAAATTTTGGACGTCCAGGCCGTCAACCGAGCAGCTGTTGCAACGGACGTCCAGGCCGTCTTGGCCGGCGCCAGCTGCAGTTCCGTCAATAGTAAAGCTGGCTGTGCCCACGGCCAATTCAATGGTGGTACTATCAATCAATAAAGTATCCAGACCGGTAGTGGCATTGACGGTCTGGCCAGAAACGGAATTGCCGATAGAAATAATATGCGGTCCGCCACCCAGGGCATTGATTTCCTGGATAGCCGCCCGAAGTGAACAATCACCAGCCGCATCAGCGCAAACGCCATTTCCTAAAATGGCATCATTGGTATCATTATTGGTATCAACTGTAAAAGTAGCAGCTAAAGCCTGAGGAATATTCTTAAATGGAAAAAATGCTGAATATATAACGAACACAATAAATGACGCCGTAAGGGTAAGAGTTAAAGTGGTGACAGCAAAATAACGAAGTCCACTAATATAATTTTTATGACTTGAATAAGACTGAGCATATGTACCAAATCCTTTTTTAAGCGCGAATTTTTCAAAACTTTCATGTGATTGACTAAAAAGAAGATGATAAGAATCTGAAATTGCCCTAAATAAAACAATAAAAAACACCTTAATCGAGAAAAAAGGATTTTTTTGATAAATTTTTTTGTTCCTTTTATTTTTCATTATTTATTAGCAATCTAGTTTAACACAAATAAAAAAATGCCAAAAAATGGCATTTATTTGTAAATATTACAAAATTTGGAATTTTGTGCGATTTCATTTGTTTTATTTTTGTTTTTTATTTTTGTTATTTTTATTTTAGCAAAAAATGACCATCTGTCAACTTCTTAATTGACTAAAACAAGGGAAAATGGTAATTTATAGACTGATTTTTTAATATTTCCATGTCATTAACACGAAAAATAGCCCATAATACAGCAATTCAAGCCGCAGGAAAAGGCGTTGGTCTGGTACTATCATTAGTGACGGCCGGCTTTGTATTACGCTATCTTGGGCAAACTGGGTACGGACAATATGCTACTATCATGGCTTTTCTTCAGGTATTTGGAATTATTATAGATTTCGGCCTTTATATTATATTAATCAAGAAAATCTCTAAAATTGATGAACATTCTGAGAAATTAGTAGATAATATCTTCACTTTAAGGATAGTTTCAGGCGTAATTTTTTTAGGAATAGCCCCATTAATAGGTCTTTTAATGCCTTATCCGGCCATTATAAAAGTGGGGATCTTTATAACAACAGGATTTTACCTATTTATCTCCCTAAATCAGCTAGTTTCAGCTATATTCCAGAAATTCATGAAAACATACTGGATTGCCCTGGGAGAGCTTTTCGGAAAAATAACCCTACTGGTTTCCACAATAATTTTCATTTTTTTGGGATTAGATCTGAAATGGATCATGCTGGCCCTGGTTTTAGGGTCTTTTGTGAATTTTTTAACTAATTTTATTGGCAGTAGGAAGTATTTTAAAATAAAACTGGCTTTTGATTTTAAAATTTGGAAGGACATTCTCAAAGAATCATGGCCAATTGCCTTATCAATCCTGTTTACACTAATTTATTTTAAAGGAGACACTCTTATTTTATCCTTTTTTAAACCAGAAAACGAAGTGGGAATTTATGCAGCGCCATATAAAATATTGGAAGTGATTATTACTTTCCCAACTATGTTTATTGGATTGGTGTTGCCGGTGTTAACCAAAAACTGGAAAGAAAAGACTTTGGATAAATTTAAACAAATTCTTCAAAAAGCTTTTGACTTTTTAGTGATGATCGCCTTACCCATGATTGGAGGAACTCTAATTCTAGCTGAACCAATTATGCATTTATTAGGTGGCGAACAATTTGTAGCTTCGGCGCCGGTACTAAGAGTATTGATCTTTGCAACAGCTGCAATATTTTTAGGAATTCTATTTACCTACTTAGTGGTGGCCTTGGACCAGCAGAAAAAAATGTTGTGGGGTTATTCTTTTGTGGCTTTTTCTTCTTTGGCGCTTTACCTAATTTTGATTCCAAGATTTTCTTATATCGCCGCCGCTTACATAACTGTTTATTCAGAAATCATGGTGCTATTAATTGCTTATATAATTTGTTATAGAACTTCTAAAATAAATGTTGAATTTAAAAGTTTTTTCAAGGCTCTAGGTGCTACTCTGTTAATGATGTTTGGCTTGTGGGTGGTGCCGGAAATAAATGTATTCTTTTCAATTATTTTGGGTGGTTTGATATATTTTGTTTTCCTGTTTTTATTTAAAGGAATTAACCGGGGACAAATTTACGAAATCATATCTTTGCGAAATAAGTAAATGAAAATTGTAATAGACAGACAATCTGCGGGAGGAAAGAAAACCGGGTATGGCTTTTATCTGACCAATCTTTTGGCTGAATTAGAAAAAATAAAAGGTGATAATGAATTTATTTATATTGATAAAATTCAACAAAATTTAAATACTCCAAAGAGGATCTGGTGGGACCAGTTGGGCTTGGCCAGAGAGGCGAAAAAAAGAAAAGCTGATTTATTATTCGTGCCTTCCTTTTCCTGCCCGATCTTTTATCAGGGGAAGAAAGTAGTGACAGCCCATGATTTGATTGGCAAGCTATTTCCGGAAAATTTTTCCTGGTCTGCCAAAATTTACTGGGATAAAATATTGCCCTACTCCTTTACCAGGGCAGATCATGTTATTGTTCCGTCTGAGAATACTAAGAAAGACCTGATGAAATTATTAAATATTCCAGAAGAAAATATTTCTGTTATATATGAAGGAGCCGGCCCCCATTTCCATAAAACAGACAAACAAGAAGCTATAGAAAAAATTAAGAATAAATTCAATATTAATAATAAATTTATTTTGGCGGTCTCAACTATTGAACCAAGAAAAAACTATAAAAGATTAGTAGAAGCTTTTAAAAAAATTGACACTGATGCTGATTTAGTGATTGTTGGTAAAAAAGCCTGGGGTGAGGAATTAGAATTTGGTGAAAAAATAAAACATATTGATTATGTAGAAACTGAAGATTTAGTAAGCCTGTATAATGCCTGTGATTTATTTACCATGGTCTCTCTTTACGAAGGTTTTGGCTTGCCAGCCTTGGAAGCAATGACCTGCGGAGCACCGGTATTGGTTTCAAACACTTCTTCTTTGCCGGAAGTTGTGGATAGAGCAGGAGAATTAACTGACCCTAAAAGTGTAAATGAAATATCAGCTAAAATGAAAATGATTCTAGAAGATGAAAATTTAAGAAAAGAGATGAGTGAAAAATCTTTGGAACAGGCAAAGAAATTCTCCTGGGCCAAGGCAGCGCAAGAAACATTAAAAGTATTTGAAGATGTCGGAAAAAATTAAAAAAAAATATATATATTGCCTTAGGCATTATTGGCTGTGGAGGATTGATTTATTTAATCGGCTATCTGGCAGCCTATTCCAGATGGCAAATGTTTTTATTGGGAATTGTCGGCATTGCCTTGACGTTTATTATTTTTAAAAATCCCTTTACCGGCGTATTGCTGATGACCTTTTTCCTGCCGTTTGAAAGGATCGGCTCAATTGATATTGGCGGCACAACCGTAAGACCATCTCAGGTGATTGCCGTGATTACTATTTTTGCTTTTTTAATTGGGGGAATCTTTCGAAGAAAACTGAACTTTGCTCCCAATCCAATTTTTTGGCCCTTGGTAGGGTTTGTACTGATATATGCGCTAGCCATATTTAATGCGCCAAATATTGAAAGATCCGGCATGGTGCTGGCCTTTATTATGTTTACTTGTTTTGTGGCAATATTACTGCCCAACCTTATACAAGACAAGGTACAATTAAGAAAAGTCTTGAATGCTTTAATGCTGACTTATTTGTTGGTAACCATTTTTGGAATCTATCAATTCTTAGGCGACATTGTGGGCTTACCCCCAGAACTTACCGGGCTAAGAGATCTGTACACAAAAGACGTGCTGGGCTTTCCTAGAGTGCAGTCTACTGCTTTGGAGCCTCTTTACTTTGCCAACTTTTTACTGCTTCCTTTTTGTTTGATCTTGTCTGTGTTCTTAACTAAAACAGTTCAAGTAAAATCATGGATCCTGGCCGGACTGGTTGCTTTGGGCGGACTTAACTTGGTTCTCACGGTTTCCCGGGGAGCGTACATTGCTTTTGCGGCTTCGTTTCTGGTAATTGCTTTTTTCTTATTTAGAAAAGTTTTTACAATAAGAAATATAATATTTTTTATAATCATTGTGGCCATGGTCGCAGTGGGCTCGGTCTACTTCCTAGACATGGAAGGGGCTCTGGAAGATTTTACTGAGCACACTAAGGGAATATTTGAAGGCGCCAGCTATGAAGAAAGAGTGAACACATTTGAGATTGCCCAAAGAGCCTGGTCTGAGCATCCAATTATTGGTATCGGCCCAGGATCATTTGGACCTTATGCCTCGGGCCACCCATATATGGTGCCCCAAGACGGCTTTCTGATCGTTAACAATGTATATATAGAAATCTTGGCTGAGAGTGGAATTTTAGGACTATTCTTCTTCTCTCTAATTATCATAATTTTAATCATTAGAAACATTCGCGCTATCATCCGTGCTAAGGACAAATTTATTAAAGCTATCTTAGTGGGCTTACTGGCAGCGTTTATTGGCATATTGGTGCAGTACAATACTTTTTCTATTTTATATATAATGCATATCTGGTTTACCATTGGCGTAATGATTGCCGTGCAAAATATTGTTTTAAGAAATAAAAAAATAGATGTTTAAAAAAATTCCACTTGACTGGGCAATTGCAATTTGTGTAGCACTATTACCTACATATTTGATTAGATTTCAAATTGGCTTTGTGCCCATGACCTTTCTGGAAGTATTTGTTTTGTTAATATTTGTTGTTTGGTTTATTAAAATTTTCGTATATAAGGAAAAGATTTACTTTCCTAAAGAATGGAGAATCTTAACAGCTTTATTTATTGCCGCGGGTACAATTGCGGTATTTGTTTCTCCGGACCTAAAACAAGCCTTGGGATTATGGAAGGCCTATATAGTAGAACCGCTTTTATTTTTTATAGTTTTTATAAATGTAATTAAAACTCCAGAACAAAGGAAAAGAATTTATTGGGCCTTTGGATTAACAACGGTCTTTTTATGCCTGGTAACGATTTTTCAATATATTGGCCTAATAGAAATTCCAGCTCACTATGGATTTGAAAGCCCTAAACGAGCCACCGGAATATTTCCATTTCCAACAGCAGTAGGTAAATATCTAGCGCCGATCGTGGCAATGTTTATTGGTTTTTTATTTATGAATAAAAAACCTAAGTTGGCATTATTAGTGGTTATTTGTGGTTTACTTGCTATATCTTTATCAGTATCTAGAGGAGCCCTAATTGGAGTGGGCGCGGCCATCGTGTTTGTTTCATTTTTTTCTGCCTGGAGAAAGTGGATCTGGCTGGGACTGGCAGGTTTATTCGTGCTCTTACTTTTAATACCTCAAACTAGAGGCAATATTGTAGAAGTGTTTGAAACCAAAGATACTTCAACAGATGTGCGCCTGGTAATGTGGAAAGGGGCGGCAAGGATTATTGAAGATCATCCTATTGCCGGCACTGGCCTGGCCAGCTTCCCTTTGGTTTATGATGAATATAAAGAAAACTCCCATGTGGAATATTTTCCCAACCCAGACAATCTTTATTTAACTTTATGGATTGAAATGGGACTGGCTGGAGTATTAGTATTTTTAGCGATTGTTGTACAATTTTTCCGGGAAGGATTGCCGAAAGCAAAAGGCAATGCTTATATTGTTGGCCTGATGGCGGCGATGGTGGCAATACTAATACATGGTTTTCTGGACACGCCTTACTTTAAAAATGATTTAGCTATTCAATTCTGGATATTTATAGGATTGATGGTGGCTTTACAAAAATCGAAAAATAAGATATAATATATCTAGTGACGTGTTGTAAGAAGGCCCCAAGGAGTTGGGTTCTTTTTGGTCTCTACAATAGAGATGCTTAATAAAAATTATTTACTACTGGTTTTTCTCTTCCCACTGCTATTTGGAGTGTTGGTTGGTATTTTACTGATTGACCCCGTCGTTGCTAATCCTTCTGAAACTAAAGTGGGACAAATTACTTTAAATGAGTCGAATACTGCTTCGGCTTTTTCTAATACTGAAAATTTATTAATATCCATTCCTGAGAATAAACTGGAAGAAGTGATAGAAAAAGAAGAAAAAGCGGATTTTAAATTTAATGCAGTGGGTCTGCAATATGAAGGCAATGTTCCGGAAAATTCAAATTTAGAATTTTATTTACAAGTTGAAGACGGAGAGTGGCAATTAATGCCGATGATGGAACCGGCTACGGAACAAGGTGAAGAACTTAAAGCAACTGATTTATTATTTGAAAACGGAGAAAGTTTAAAATATAAAATTGTTCTACGTAGAAACTCTACTTCTGACAAATCACCAGTTATTAGTAATGTAAAAGTTACTTATCTCAATACTACATTCGGACCTAAAGGAGAAAGGTCTTCTGCTCTTGGTCAAAGGTCTGCCCAAAGCTCCAAATTTGTGATTTCAAGAGAAGACTGGGGCGCAGATGAGTCTTATAGATTTTGGGGCCCGGAATATGCTGAGCCAAAAAAATTTGTAATTCATCATACAGCCGGCGGTAATGGCGGAGATGATCCGGCGGCAACCATGAGGGCAATTTATTATTGGCATGCCGTGGCCCTGGGCTGGGGCGATGTTGGCTATAATTATCTGTTAGACAGCGAGGGCAATGTTTATGAAGGGCGCTATGGCGGCAACAACGTGATTGGAGCGCATGTGTATAATGAGGTGAAGAATATTAATTATAATAAAGGCACGATTGGCATTTCTATTATGGGCTGTTATGATGACAATAATTGTCCGACTCTGAATAAATTTAACAAAAAAATTAAAAATTCCTTAACAACCTTAATTGCAAAAAAATCCAAAGCATTAAACATTAAACCTAAGGGGCAATCCGTATTATTTGATGTAAAAACGCCGAATATTGTCGGGCACAAAGATTTAGATTATACGACTTGTCCGGGAAATAGAATATATAAAAAAATGAAGAGGATCAGGATCCAGGCAAAGAAAAAATATTCAAACAATACCTATGCCTGGCGCGGTAAAATGGAAGATAATACTATTAGAACTGCCTATTTGGGTGACTGGAAACAAGAAGTAACAGTAAGCTATAAAAACACAGGCACGAGAACCTGGAAAAAGGAAAAGACTTATTTAAAAGTTTATAACGACGATAAAGAAGATGTATCAAAATTTAAAAACAGGTCCTGGAAAGACAAATACGGCAAATTTGAATTTAACGAAAAAAGCGTGCCACCAGGAGAAACAGCGACGTTTACCTTTACTATTAATACGCCAAAAAAACCAGACCTATATAATAATATTTTCAAGGTGTTTATAAACAAAAGTCCGATCAATAAATCAAAAACCATGGTAACGACGCGGGTAGATAAAACTCCTAAATAAAAAATATCCCGCCGAAGCGGGATATTTTTATTTTTTCTTTTTTTTCTTAGCTGGCTTTCTTTTGGCCGGCTTTCTTTTTGTAACTTTCTTTTTTGTTACTTTCTTCTTAGTAACTTTTTTCTTAGCTGGCTTTCTTTTGGCCGGCTTTCTTTTTTTGGTAGCCTTCTTTTTTGTTGGAATTTTTTCCTCCGTTAATTATTAAAATAAGGAAATCTTATATTTACTTAATTATTATCCTATTCTAAATTAATGTCAATAATAAAAGTGCAAAATGTGGACCCGACAGGACTCGAACCTGCCACCTACTGCATGCAAAGCAGTCGCTCTACCAGATGAGCTACGGGCCCAAATATTATCCCTGGCCTAAACCGCGGCCAAAAATGGAATCTAAAATTCTGTAAAAAGCACCGCTGACATAGAGAAAGGAAAAGAAAATCAAGCCAATGCCAATCAACTTATAAAAAAGCCTGGTTCCGCCGGGGCCAATTTTATCTTCAGCCCAGGAATTTCTGCCCAGGAAACTCAAAAACCATTCTGTCTTTAAGACCATAATGATGCCAAGGGCTGTAAAAATTATTCCAACTACCCATTTCATGTGGACGGTGTAGGACTCGAACCTACGGCCTTCTCGGTGTAAACGAGACGCTCTAGCCAGCTGAGCTAACCGTCCGATAATGCGGGAAATGTTCGAATTGTTGGAGTTGTTGGATAACAATACCAAACGAACATCTCTAACATTTCTAACATCTCCAACATTTTTGTGCCGAGGAAAGGACTTGAACCTTCACGGCTATAAATTAGCCACAAGCCCCTCAAGCTTGCGTGTCTACCAGTTCCACCACCTCGGCCTACGCTCCTTACGGAGCTCCGGCCGATAAATCGGCCATAAAACCATACCCGGGGGCTAAACAAACTATTATCCTACTTTCTCTTCCTTTAAGCGTTTCTTGTAGCTACGAAGATAATAAAGCTTTGATTTCCTAGTATTTGCTTTCTTTTGAACAACAATTTTTTCTATTGTAGGAGAACCTAAAGGGAAGATTTTTTCTACGGCCACACCCTCGGACATCTTTCTAACGGTAATGGTTTTGCTTTCCGGGGTTTTTCCCTGTACGGCAATAATCATGCCCTCATAGTACTGAGTTCTTTGTTTTTCGCCTTCGGTAATCTTTTGATATACACGAACAGTATAGCCAGATTTTAATTCTGGAAGTGGTTCTTTTTCAGTTTTTTCTTCTTTTTTTGGTTTTCCCGCCTTCGCCTTGTCGGCTTCGGCGGATAAATCCTCCTTTTTTTCCTCAGTTTTAGGTTTTTCGTCGGCCATAATATATAAAATTTAGGTTAATAAAATTCTTGGAATTACCAAGAACTATTATAGTATAAATGAAGTAATTAATCTAGTCAAGGGTTTTTAATAATCCATTTAGTTCTTCCGGTAACTCTGCAGTATATTTTACTTTTTCACTTTCCAAATTGGTAAACTCAAGCTTGTGACTGTGCAAAAATATCCGATCAAGCTCTATTCTGGTTTTTAAATTGCGAGGTTTATAAACCCGGTCTCCCACCACAGGATGGCCAAGAGCGCTGAGATGAACGCGAATTTGATGAGTTCTTCCCGTATGAATGATTACTTTTAACAATGAATAATTATTATATTCTTTAATTACGTCATATTCAGTGACAGCCTCTTTACCAGTTTGGTCGGGACGGGCAGCCATTTTAAAACCTTTTGTTTTTGACCTTTCAATATTAAAATTAATTTTTCCATTTTTTTCCGACATAACACCGTGGACAAGAGCGATGTATTCCTTATAAACTTTTCTATTTTTGAACTGGCTTTTTAAATCTTCAAAGGCGTTCTCCGTTTTAGTGAGGGCGATAAGGCCGGAGACTTCTTTATCAAGGCGATGGACTATGCCGGGACGGGCAGGGTCTTCGCCCACGCTTTTAATTTTAGGATAATGTGCAATAACTCCGTTTATTAAGGTGTCGTTTTCCGGATGGGAAGATGAGGGGTGCACAATTAGATTAGCTTGTTTATTTATAACTAAATAGTTTTCATCTTCGAAAATTATATCTAACTTTATCTTTTTATTTTTTGATAAATTAGGAGCCGCAATTTTATAATCTTTTGCTTTAATCTCTGATTTAATTATATCTCCTTCTTCCAGGCTATAATGCTTATTCTCGTGATTATCATTAATTAAAATCAAACCATCTTTAATGGCTTTTTGAATTTGAGAGCGGGAAAGCTGAGGATAATATTTAACCAAAAATTTATCCAGCCTTTCCCCCTGGTCTTCGGTTGTAACTTTAATTTTTTTTATCATGAAAAAATTATACTTTTCTTTTTTTCCTTTTATTCCAATTTTTCAAGGCCTTAATGGCTTCTTCGGCCGTGTCCACAATTTGATAAATATTTATATCATCAGGAGAGATGGTTTTTTTCTCCTTAAGCATATGCTCAATAATGAAATGGTCCAGGCTACCCCAATATTTTTGACCAACCAGGATCATGGGAACGGGGTCAATTTTTTTTGTTTGAATAAGAGTCATAATTTCAAAAACTTCGTCAATGGAACCGAAGCCGCCCGGGAAGGCAAAGAAGGCCTTGGCCGGGGAAGTAAGCATTACTTTTCTGGTGAAGAAAAAGTGGAAGCCAATGGAATGACGGACATAAGGATTGACGCGCTGTTCCATAGGAAGCTGAATATTCAGGCCCAGGGATTCACCACCGGCCTCATAGGCGCCCTTGTTGCCGGCTTCCATAATACCGGGACCGCCGCCAGTAACCACGCCATAGCCTTCCTTAGCTAAAAGCTTGCCTAATTGATAGGCAGTTTGATAGTCTTTTTTTTCAGGACGGGTGCGGGCGGAACCAAAAATAGTGACATTATTTTTTAAACCGGATAAAAATTCATAACCGTCTACAAATTCCGATAAGATTCTAAAGATGCGCCAGGTGGTAACCCCGGCTTCCTCTTGAAGCTGGCCCGGCTGAATGACTTCGCCTCTTTGAATGGCAAGCTTATCCTGCTCCTTGTGAGACATGGCATGTTTTTTATCGGCCATTGTTTTCTTGCTGGGTTTTCTTTTTTTTGTTGGCATAATTTATTTTTTAGAATTTTTTATATTAGTTCACACTGAGCTTGTCGAAGTGTGGGCGATACTGGATTCGAACCAGTGACCTCATCGATGTCAACGATGCGCTCTAACCGACTGAGCTAACCGCCCGGACTTATTGATGTGGGCGTAGATGGATTTGAACCATCGACCCCAGTCTTATAAGGACTGTGCTCTGACCCCTGAGCTATACGCCCGCGTTATCTTCCTTATTCATTTTTGCCATTTTTGCCTGTTTTCTTTTTTCAGTCCAATTTACAATTCTAGAAGTTGCCTGTCCTTTGGTTAAATCATCAAATAACAGCGTCCAGGCAGACCATTGAAAAGCGGAAAAAATGGAGCCGACCAAGACCATAGCCAGAATTGCACAAAGGCCGATGATGAGCAAAATCCATCCGAAGGCTGTCCAAGATTGAGTTACGCCAACATCAATTATTGAAAAATACAAATAAGGACCAAAGAATATTAGCAAGACAATCATTACCAGAAAACTTATAATGATATTAATAAAAAATATTACCAGCGCCATCTCCAGGGTAATAACCCAATTTTTTTCAAATAAGTGCCAGGCTTTTAAAAGGGCGGAAAAAAATGATTCCTCCTTTAATACAATATAGTTAATGGCATATTTGATTAAGAAAGTAATAATAATTCCAAAAGGTATAAGAACAATAATACCAATGACTACATAAATGAAATAATATGCCTGGCTATCCGTTTTTAGTAAAAGATATAAAAGAGGAATGCCTATTATAAACAATGAAAGATAGACGGATATTTTTGACAACAGGTTCATGCCAAAGACAGGAATAATTTTTTTCTTTACTGAATTAATGGCCTGGTAAAAGCCGACATCGTTTCCGCTTCTGGCCTGATCTGTAACATGAATAATGGAAGCCTGTGAAACCATGACAAAAGCAACAACAATCAGAAAAGCTATAATTAAGCCAAAAATGAACACCCAGGCAAGCACGCCTCCGGTGCTAAGAAATGACTGAAGCTGATAATATTGCGCGGCCCAGCCATCGGTCAGCCAATAATAGGGATTAAAAATACTGTCTTGCTGGAAAAATTTCTGAACGTTACGAATATAAAATTCGTACTCACCGCCATTCTCACCCAGGAGAACCACAAAAAAACCAAACAACCATAAAAACTTATTGCGGGAAACTATTTCCCAAGCATTTTTTAGCAACCCTTTATAAAATTTCATATTGCCTCCTTATTTTTTATTTTCAAATAATGCATTAAATTCATCCTGCTCCAAGGTTTCCACTTCGATCAGTTTCTTGGATATTTTTTCAAACTTATCTTCGTTTTTATCTATTGTTTCCTCAGCAACTTTATAGGCGTCTGTAATAAGCCGGTTTATTTCCTCATCAATTTTTAAGGCAGTTTGATCGGAATAGTCTCTTTGTTCGCCAATCTCCTTGCCTAAGAAAACCAATTCTTCCTTTTCTCCATATGTGCGGGGACCTAAATCGCTCATGCCAAATTCAGTTACCAGCTTTTTAGCCAAACGAGTGGCCTGGCGAAGATCGTTGGAAGCGCCCGTGGTCAGCTCTTTGAATTTTTTTATTTCAGCGGCATGTCCGGCCAGCATCACAGCCAAGTCAGCAATAAATTCCGGCTTGCTGTGCAAGTGCCTGTCTTTGGCAGGAAGCTTTAAAGTGTAGCCGGCTGCATTGCCGCGGGAGACAATGGAAACTTTTCGTACCGGGTCTGCCTTGGGAAGCATTTTTGCCACCAAAGCATGGCCGGCCTCATGATAAGCGGTTATATCTTTTTCTTCTTTGGATAACAGGGAAGATTTTCTTTCCGGGCCAAGCAAGACTTTTTCGATGCTTTCTAAAATTTCATCTTCGTTAATTTCCTTTTTATCACGACGGGCCGCCAGAATGGCAGCTTCATTTAAAAGATTGGCTAAATCAGCTCCGGAAAAGCCGGGGGTTCTTTCTGCGATCACCTTGAGCTTTACATCTTGGGCTAATGGTTTTTCATGAGCATGAACATTTAAAATAGCTTCTCTATCTTTAATGTCCGGCATATCTAGAACTACTCTTCTGTCAAATCGTCCGGGCCTTAACAAGGCCGGGTCTAAAACATCAGGACGATTAGTGGCGGCAATAACAATAACGCCGGTATCCGGATCAAAGCCGTCCATTTCTACCAGGATTTGGTTTAAGGTTTGTTCCCTTTCGTCATGAGAGCCGCCTAAACCAGTGCCTCTTTGCCTGCCCACAGCGTCGATCTCGTCAATAAAGACAATGGCAGGAGCGCCTTTTTTGGCCTTTTTAAATAAGTCTCTGACACGGGAAGCACCAACACCAACGAACATTTCCACGAATTCAGAACCGGAAATATGGAAGAAAGGAACGTCAGCCTGGCCAGCAACAGCGCGTGACAACAGAGTTTTACCGGTACCAGGAGGGCCTAATAGTAAAACGCCCTTGGGAACTTTGGCGCCCAAAGCTGAAAACTTTTTAGGATGCTTTAAAAACTCAACCACTTCCATTAATTCTTCCTTGGCTTCTCTGACACCGGCAACATCTTTGAAAGTGATCTTGTTTTTCTTATCCTTAGGATTGGTTTCACGGGCTTTGCTTTGACCGAACATCATAGCCTGATTGGAAGCACCGCGAGCCTGGCGCATCATGAACCAAATAATACCAACTATTAATAAGACAGGAAGCATAAACGGCAGGAAAGAAGTAAGAAAAAGATCCATGCCACTTTCTGGCTTTACTTTAATATCTATGGTTCGTAATTGTTCCGGACTCACACCGTAATTTTCTAAAACAGTAGTGATTGATTCTGAAGTTTCTTTTTGAGCTTTGAGCTTTTCGTCATTATTTAAGGTGACTTCTATTTTTTGCTCCCCGACAACATCAATGGCTTTTACTTCCTCGTTGTTAATTTTTTGAACGATTTCTCCAAACCCGACCTCAGCAACTTGTTCCTGCGTGGTTGAATATAAGCTAAAGAAAGCGCCAATAATAATTAAGATGACTACGAAGTATAAAACATTTTTCCAAATTGCAGCTTTGGGGGGCTTTTTTTGTCCAGGCATTTTAAATAATTGCTGTGTTAATTATAAGATAATTCCCGCCTTTAAACAACTTATTCTTTGTCGTCTGCTTTTTCTTCTTTTTTTTCTTCTTCAGCTGGTTTATCCGCCGGAGCTTCAGCAGAGGCGGGCTTTTCTTTTTCTTCTGGTTTGTCAGTGAGAGCCTTCATGGAAAGGCCTAAACGATGGTCTTTTGGTTCTATAGTTAAGATTTTAAATTTGTAATCTTTTCCTATTTCCACAACTTCTTTTGGAGAAGATATTTTATTGTATGAAAGTTCGGAAATGTGGGCAAGGCCGTGAATATCGGTATCAAGCTCCACAAAAATTCCAAAAGGGTTAACTTTTAGGACTTTGCCTTCAACCACGTCGCCGATATTATATTTTTTGACAACTTCTGCCCAAGGATCTTCCTGAAGCCTTCGGATGGACAGGGAAATTTTAGAATCATCAATGGATATGATCTGGGCTTTTACTTCGTCGCCTACTTTTATAATATCGCGGGGATTATCGATTCTTTGCCAGGCCAGCTCGGAAATGTGGACCAAGCCTTCCAGGCCTTCGCCAAATTCAATGAAAGCGCCGAAATCAACCACGCCGGTAATTCGACCTTCCACAACGTCGCCAACTTTATATTTGGAAACGATTTTTTTATGCTCTTCTTGTTTGGCGGCCTTTTCAGAGACGATCATTTTGTCTTCTTCTTCGTCTACGTCAATTACTCTGACTCTGAACTTGTCGCCGATGTATGACTGGAGCTTTTCCAAAATCTTATTTTTATTTCCGCCCTCTACGCGCGGATAATGTTCGATAGTTAATTGAGATACGGGCAAGAAACCGGGCACACGGCCAACGCGGACTAATAATCCGCCTTTATTGGCATCAACCACTTCGGAATCTACCACATTTTCTTCGCGCATTAATTTTTCCAGCTCGTCCCAGGCCTTTTGATGTCCTGCTTGGCGGAGAGAAAGTTCTAATTCACCGTTCTCGTTTTCCAGCTCCATTACTGTGGCTTGCGCAGCGTCTCCTAATTTTAGCTCGGAATATTCTCCGGATTCGTCAATTAATTCCGGTCCTCTAATAACACCAGTGGACACGCCTTCGATGTCTAAATGAACTTCATTTTTTGAAGCGGCAATAACTTTGCCTTCAATAATAGTACCCACCTCTGGGATGGGTAATTCGCCTTGCTCGGCGAGCAGTTTCGCCATTAATGATTGGCTCTTGTCTTCTTTAATTTGGGTCATGGTTAAAAATTATATTACCCGAGCTCTGACCTTGATGCTGCGGGGGCAATTTTTTGCTAATATTAGCCAAAAATTTGCCGGTTAATTAATAAGTAAATTTGTGCTTATTTACTTTACAATAAAGGTCTGTTTTTGGCAAGCTTAACCATTTAATCAAAAAATTAGATGGAAAAAAATTGAATAGGAATTTTTAAAAAATTATCCCCATTAATTTATTTTTTTAGTGATAATATAGGGTTGTGCAAACCAATAATTTATGGTATTTTAATAATGATATTTTAATAAAATTACCGTATAAAAAAGTATGCACATTACTTGGCTCGGCATGAGCTGTTTTAAAATCCAGGCAAACGATACAACCATTATTATCAACCCTTATCAAGATAAATTCGGCCTTAAGCTATCAAAGGCAAAAGCAGACATTTTAATGTCTTCCAGTCCGGAAGAAGATGTTTCTAATAATTTTTCCCGCATAATGGGAGACTTTTTTCAGGTTGATTCTCCCGGTGAATATGAAATTCAAGGCACTTTTATTTACGGAATCAGGGCCGGGGAAGGCGATCAAAAAAATACCACAATCTTTCTTTTGGAATCTGAAGATATTAGAGTGGCTCATTTAGACACCATTAATCACTCTTTGACTGACCAGCAATTAGAGACAATGGAAGGCGCAGATGTTTTGCTATTGCCCGTATCAAGCCTAACTCCGGAAAAAAGACAAAAACTTATTTCTCAAATTGAACCGCGGATAATCATTCCCATGTATTACAACATTCCCAAATGCAAAGCCAAGCTTGAAGATTTAACAAAATTTTCCAAGGAAATGGGAGGTAAGACTACAAACCCAATGGATAAATTAATCGTTAAAAAGAAAGATTTACCTCAAGATGAAACGCAATTAATAGTTTTAAAGCCAAATGTCTAAAAAAGAAGAAGAATTAGCAAAAAAATTAAGGAAATCACAGGGCAAGCCTGAGAAAAAAGAACCTGAGGAAGAAGAAAAAGCTGAGATTCTTAGAAAACAAACTCCGGAGCAAAAAAAAATGATGACCTTGGTAATAATAACAGGAGTAGTGATTGCCATTATTGGCGGGCTGGGCCTCTGGCTTTCTATAAGATACGCAGAACAAGACACTTGGGGAGATAAATTTAAGGGCATGAGGGAAGATTTCCAAGGTTCTTTTGACGGTTTTACAGATAATTTGTCCAGATATGATGAAGCCTTTGAGGGCCTGGAAGAAGATCAAGTGAAAATTATTTCTAACCCCAATAATTATTCAGAAGAAGAAATAGATAA
>JBDRCS010000026.1:0-2158 GCA_043821615.1 Patescibacteria group bacterium | reverse complement strand
AAAAGAACAAAAGAAAAGATGGGGAAGCTGCAGTTCCAGGGGCAGCATTTATTTTAACTGGAGAGTAATTATGGCGCCGCCGTTAGTAATAGACTATATAATTGTCCATGAAATGAGCCATTTGATTCATAGAAATCATTCGCCTAAATTCTGGAAACAGGTTGAATTAATACTCCCTGACTATAAGGTGCGAAAAAAATGGTTAAGAGATCATGGTGATAGAATGGATCTTTGAGCGCAAGCAAATATCAGATTATTTCCTGATATTTATTCCACATCAATACTTCTGGCAGGTTTATTGTTTTGCTGTTAAAATGGTTTAATGAAAATCCCGGCGAAAGGAGAAAGAATGTTTAAAAAAAATTTAGAGAAAATACAATATTTTAAAGCAGGAAAGTCAGGGTTGGCAGTAATATGCATTGCAATAATTACAATGTCGGCATTATTGCTTTCTTCTGCTCTGATGCTGTCTTCCTGCGGGTTAAACCTGAAGCGTTTTGAAGATACCAGGGACAAAATGGGGACTTATGTAAATATTGCAATCTTCTCGTCTGAAAAAGATTACCAGGAGACATTAGACGGCGGATATGTAAAAATTGACGAGCTTTCAAAAATTGCCTCTAACTATGACCCTGAGAGCAGCATCTCATTTTTAAATAAAAATGGTTTTATTGAGGATGCTCCTGCAGAACTGGTTGAAATGATGAATCTGTCAATTGAATACAATAAAAAAACAAACGGTGCATTTGATATTACCATAGAGCCTGTCTTGAAGCTCTGGGCTGAAGGATTGTGGAAAGAAAGTGAAGAGGTCCAAAAGCAAAAGATCGGTGAAGCCCTTGCCCTTGTGGGATCAGACATGATAAAAATTGACGGCAAAAACATCAGTTATGAAAAAAAGGGAATGGAAGCTACCCTGGGCGGGATTGCTAAAGGCTATATTGTTGACAGGGTAATGGATTTTATTAAGAGCAGGGGGGTAAAAAGCGCCCTTGTAAATGCAGGCGGAGATATAACCACCATGGGGTCCAAGCCGGGGGGTGAAAAATGGCAGGTCAGCCTTGAAAATCCGGATAATCCTGAGGAAAAGATAGTGTCTTTCAACCTTACCGGCGAGGCTGTGGCAACTTCAGGAAATTATTACAGGTATTTTGATCCGGATAAAGAAGTGCATCATATAATTGACCCGAAGACCGGATATTCGGCAAATCTATGCATCAGCGCTACTATAATAGCAGAAAATGCCACAATAGCCGATATACTGGCTACTTCTGTCTTTGTCCTCGGTCCGGATGAAGGTATTAAGCTTGTCGAAAAGCTTGATGGTGTTGAGGCTTTGATTATTGATCCTGATAGAAATATAATCAAATCGTCAGGAATTGATAAATATATAGTAAAATGATAAGTCAGAAATAGCCAGGGAAATTGTGAATTTTAAAAAAAGATCGGGTGCAGGATGAGCATAGTCATTAGAAAAAAAGGTTTTACTGTAGGAATAAAGCTTGATGAAAATAAAAGATCCGCAGCAAACCCCATACAGTTATTAAAGACTCCGGAAAGAGTAATAATACCGCTTCAACAGCACACCGGTGCGGAGTGTGAGCCTCTTGTGAAAAGGGGAGACAGTGTTTTCGAAGGACAGCTTATCGGCGATTCAAACAAGATGATATCTGCCCGGATTCATGCCTCGATAGGTGGCGTTGTATCAGGTATATTGAAAATCGTCAATCCTGTAAACAGCACCATTATAAGTGCAGTTGAAATAACTTCACAAAAAGCGGGCAAAGCAGGAGAACAGCCTTACAGCGGATTGCAGAAACAGGACGGCAAACCATACAATGCCGGGACAATTCCTGAAAATATAGTGGATTTGATTGATAAGATCCCGCGGGAAAAACTTCTTGAAACAATAAAAAATTCCGGTATTGTCGGGCTCGGGGGAGCGACATTTCCTGCACATGTCAAGCTTAACCCCCCTGCCGGTATAAAAATTGATACTTTAATAATAAACGGCTGTGAATGTGAACCCTATATAACTTCAGACCACAGGTTGATGCTCGAATATGGATTTGAGATGCTCTGTGGAATTTATATAATTTCCAGGATACTGGAACCGCATAATATCCTGATAGCTATCGAAGACAACAAGGAAGATGCA
>JBDRCS010000025.1:0-8502 GCA_043821615.1 Patescibacteria group bacterium | reverse complement strand
GACCCTCAAAAAAATCAATTACTTTATCGATTATCTTTTGATATTCTGTTTTTGTTAAACCGGAAATACATGGCGCCATACATCGGCCCATATGAAATTCCAAACATTCCTGCTTGGGCATATTTTTACATGTGCGTAAAGGAAAAATCTTGTGCAAATATTTATACACCTGCTTTACAGGGCGCGACCAGGGAAAGGGCCCATAATATTTTGCCTTTTGTTTAAAATTCGGCTGCCGCACAAAATCTACTCGTGGGAAATCTTCTTCACTTATCTTTATATATAGATAATGCTTATCATCTTTGCCACGCACATTATATGGTGGCTTATATTTTTTTATAAACTTATCCTCCCATATCAAAGCCTTGGCCTCATTTCTAGTCTCTTTAATTTCAATATCAGCCACCAATCTCACCATTACCTTTTTCATGTCTGATAAATCCGAACTATCTTGGAAATAAGACCTTACTCGTGAATGAAGATTATTAGCTTTCCCCACATATAAAATCCGCCCATTTTTATCTTTAAAAATATAGACGCCGCTCTTTTTTGGAATTTTATTGAGAATTTTATTATCCATATTTACTAAAATTATACCATCTTACCTTTATCATTGACCAATCAAGGAAACTCGTGTATAATAGTTCAGTTATATTTTAAAAGCAAGATAAATGGAAAATAAAAAAATAAGCGTCAGAGGCGCCCGCGTCCACAACCTTAAAAACATTAATGTCGACCTTCCCCGCGATCAATTGATTGTCATTACCGGCATTTCCGGATCAGGCAAATCTTCTCTCGCATTCGACACAATTTACGCTGAAGGCCAGCGCCGCTATGTAGAATCATTGTCTGCCTATGCCCGCCAATTTCTGGGTTTAATGGACAAGCCTGATGTAGACCAGATTGAAGGCCTTTCCCCGGCCATTTCCATTGACCAGAAAACCGCTTCTCATAATCCCCGCTCTACAGTTGGCACCATTACAGAAATCTATGACTATTTAAGATTATTGTATTCTCGCGTTGGTATTCCTCATTGCCCTCAATGTGGTCAGGTCGTCCAAAAACAATCCATCAAACAAATCTCAGACAAAATCCTTAAAATGGAAAAAGGGTCTGACTTTATGATTATTTCCCCTGTTATTAAGGACAAAAAAGGTGAACACAAAATCGTCATTGAAGAAGCCAGAAAAAACGGCTATGTCCGCCTCCGAATAGATGGGAATATGTTTTCCGTGGAAGAAGCTGAAGATATGAATCTGGATAAAAAGAAAAAACATTCTCTTGATATTGTCATTGACCGCCTCACCATCGGCAAAGACCTGGACAAGGAAAGACTGATGGAATCCCTGGAAACGGCTCTCGACCTTTCCAACGGCATTGTTATTATCCACGATTCTAAAAATGAAGTTGATAATATTTATTCCGAGCATTTCTCCTGCCCCAAGTGCAATATATCCCTGGAAGACATTGAACCAAGAAACTTTTCCTTTAATAGCCCCCATGGCGCCTGCCCCGACTGTACCGGCCTGGGAACAAAATTAGAAATCGACGAAAATTTAGTAATTCCCAATAAAAAACTTTCCATTGCTGAAGGCGCTATTCGCCCCTGGTCCAGAACCAGCTCCAATCAGACCTGGCAGATGCGGGTCTTGGAAGCTGTGGCCAAGGAAAACGGCTTCTCTATAAAAACAGCCGTGAACAAACTTTCCGATGACGCCTTAAAAATTGTCCTTTATGGAACGGGCAAAAAAAGCTACGACATCAACGCCCCCTATGCCACCGGCAAAGTTAAGGAATATTTCACCACCTATGAAGGCGTAATCCCAAATTTGGAAAGACGCCACAAGGAAACCGAATCAGATTATATGCGGGCTGAAATTGAAAGATACATGCGCATTTATGCCTGCCCCACCTGCCAAGGCAAACGGCTTAAAAAGGAATCCCTGGCCGTAACTCTGGATGATAAAAATATTTCAGAAATCACCGGCTTATCCATTGAAAAAACATTAGATTTCTTCAAACAATTAAAATTAAATCAGCGCGATACCAAGGTGGCCAAACAAATATTAAAGGAAATTCACTCCCGTCTGGATTTTTTAATAAATGTCGGCCTTTCTTATTTAACACTAGATAGGACCGCCTCCACTTTAGCCGGCGGCGAAGCCCAAAGAATCCGCCTGGCCACACAAATCGGTTCTGCCCTGACCGGCGTTCTTTATATTTTGGATGAACCTTCCATTGGCCTGCATCAGCGCGACAATAAAAAACTTATCAAAACTTTAAAAAACCTGAGAGAGCTCGGCAACACTGTTATTGTAGTAGAGCACGACGAAGAAACTATTTTGGAAGCCGATAATGTGATTGACATCGGTCCCGGTGCCGGCGCCCAGGGTGGTGAAATTATTGCCCAGGGTACGCCTGAGGAAATAAGAAACAATCCTAAATCCCTGACCGGCCTTTATCTTTCCGGCAAAAAGGAAATTTCCTCTCCCAAAAAATTCCGCAAAGGCAACGGCAAATCCATTGATATTGTAAAAGCTTCCGCCCACAACCTTAAAGATGTCACCGTATCCATTCCCTTGGGCAAATTTGTCTGCATTACCGGCGTTTCCGGCTCTGGCAAATCCACTTTAATGACAGACATCCTCGCCAAATCCCTGAGTCAGCATTTTTATAACTCCAAAGACATGCCGGCCGAACATGAAGAAGTCAAAGGCTTGAAAAATTTAGATAAAGTTATTCATATTGACCAGTCTCCGATTGGCCGCACCCCCCGCTCCAATCCCGCCACTTATACGGGCCTTTTCACATATATTCGCGATCTTTTCACTCAGGTGCCGGAAGCTAAAATGCGCGGCTACAAAGCCGGCCGCTTTTCCTTTAATGTAAAGGGCGGTCGCTGCGAAGCCTGCCAGGGAGACGGCGTCCAGAAAATTGAAATGCACTTTCTGCCCGATGTTTACGTCAGTTGTCCGGAATGCAAAGGTAAGCGTTACAACGCCGAAGCCCTGGAAATAAATTATCGCGGTAAAACTATTTCTGATGTTCTGGAAATGAGCGTCAGTGAAGCTTCAAAATTCTTTATGAATATTCCCGCCATCAAGGAAAAATTGCAGACCCTGGAGGATGTCGGCCTGGGCTATATCAAGCTTGGCCAAAATGCGACCACGCTTTCCGGCGGAGAAGCCCAGCGCATTAAATTGGCCACCGAACTTTCCCGCCGGGCTACTGGTAAAACTCTCTACATCTTGGACGAACCAACCACCGGCCTTCACTTTGAAGATGTTAAAAAATTACTGACCGTTATTAATCGCCTGGCTGACAAAGGCAACAGCGTTCTTATTATTGAACACAATTTGGACGTAATAAAATCTTCCGACTGGATTATCGACCTTGGCCCGGAAGGCGGCGACAAGGGCGGAGAGATAGTGGCTCAAGGAACGCCGCGGGATGTGTCCAAAGTTGAAAAATCATACACCGGCCAATATTTGAAAAAATATTTCTAATTCAAACCCAAAACACCAAATAGCCCGAGCCTTCCGGCGAGGGCAAAAAATGGGTTCGCCAGAAGGCTCACCCTATTCGGCAATAATATATGAACAATCTTGACCAATCCATCCTAAAAACCGTTTGCTACTTCGACCTTTTTGATTACCCGCTGACATTGCTGGAAATTAGGAAATGGCTCTGGCAAAACCCGGAAAAAAACCTCAACCTGATAGAGCACTCCCTTAATAACAATCCGAATATCGCCAGCAAGCAAGGTTTTTATTTTCTAAAAGACCGTGAAAAATTAGTTGAACTCAGAAAACAAAGATATATTAACAGCCAGTTAAAATTCAAAAAAAGATTAAAATTCATAAAAATTCTCACCTATCTTCCTTTTGTGGAAGGCATCTTTATTGCCAATAACCTGGCAGTTTCCAATGTAAAAGACGACAGTGACATTGATTTAATAATTGTGGCGAAAAAAAATATCTGGACCACTCGATTATTCACCACCACCAAAATTGCCGCCCTTGGCCTGCGCCCCACCCCTCAAAAATCAAAAGATAAAATTTGTTTATCCGTCTACCTCACTCACAACCATCTAAATCTTGAAAAATATAAAATTAATAGACAGGATATTCATTATACTTATTGGGCCGACCAAATTATTCCGATTTATGATAAAAATAATATTTATAAAAAATATCGCGAAGCCAACCACTGGATAAAAACTGATCTGCCTAATTCGTTGGCGTATCAAGTTGCCAAACCAAGAAAAATAGATAATAATGTCTGGAAAGACATTTCTCAAAATATTTTTGGTCTCCTCAGTTTTGAAAAATTCTATAAAAAAATCCAGCTAAAAAAACTGCCCCTGAAATTAAAAAACCTGATGAACAAGGATAACCGCGTAGTTATCAATGATGAAATCCTAAAATTCCATGATAATGATCCCCGGGAAGAAATCCAAAAAAATTGGGAAACCAAATATAACAATCTTATAACTTAAATCTTAAAACTTAAAACTTATATGATCGAACCAAATCAATTCGAAAAAGGCATGGCCATTAACTATAAAGGCGAGCCGCATGTAATCCTGGAATATGAATTCTACAAACCAGGTAAAGGAGGGGCATTTACCAGAACCAAGCTTAAAAATTTAAAAACTGGCGCCACAGTCAGCAATACTTTTCCTTCCGGCGAAAGAGTTGAACAAATTGACGTCCAATATCTTCAGGTCTCTTTCTTATACGACGACGATGAAAATTGCTACTTCATGGATGAAAACTTTGAACAGTTCCAGGTTCCCAACAGCATTGTCAGCGACCGTAAAAAATATCTCAAAGAAGAAGGTAAAGTTGATGGCATCTTTATTGAAGGTGATCTAACTGATGTCCGTCTACCAAAAAACATGAAATTTAAAGTGACTGAAGCCCCTGAAGGCGTTAAAGGTGACACTGCTAATAACCCCACCAAACAAATCACCATTGAAACCGGCGCTATATTAAATGTTCCCCTATTCATTAAAAAAGACGAAATCATTGTCATTAATACTGAAAATGGCGAATATGTATCAAGAGTTAATGAATAAATAACCACTCCATTCATTTATAAAAAGTAGAGACGCGATTAATCGCGTCTCTACTTTTTATATCCAATTTTTTATCTAACCTTAGCCAAATTTTCCCCTATATCTATTGACTTTTCCCATTTTTAGTGTATAATG
Source organism: Patescibacteria group bacterium (assembly GCA_043821615.1). GTDB lineage: Bacteria > Patescibacteriota > Patescibacteriia > UBA9570 > JAHJKD01 > JBDRCS01. The sequence continues at coordinate 3,287 of JBDRCS010000025.1, read as the reverse complement.
CTATCACTTATCGTACTAGCTGCAGCTTACTAACCAAAGGAGAAGCAGATGCAGACTCGAATCCAGATCAATCGTCACCCCTCCCTGTACACCCGGTTCCGTAACTGGTTACGGGGATGGATCCGGTACCAGCGGATGATGAGTTCCCGGAACTCATCGTGCCTGCTGAACCAGACGGTCCAGCGCCCCTCGGCCGACTAACCGGCCCAATCGCCCTTTCAAATGCCCTCTATCTATATACGGGGGAAGTCCAAACATCACGTTTTGGGCGGGGAAGAAACTCTAGTTTCAACCCTTCATTCCAGAGAACATAAATTTATTATTTTTTCTGGAGATTAAACAACTCGGCTTCAACCGGGTTGTTTTTTATATATTGAATCGTTTGATAATATTGTTTTTCATTATTAATAATTTTTATGTACCAATTTTTTTGCCATAGGCGGAAATAATTACAATTAATGCCTGATTTTGATAATGTTAATAATTTTAAATTTTGATTATGGTTTTGTTTCATTTGTTTAATAATATTAAATCCTGTATAACCTTTAAAATCATACAAAAATGATTTAATTATTGGATTCAACCCAGGCGAGGGGCCATTGCCCCGAGCCATTATATCGGCTCGCAGCAATGGCTGCTCGCCTTGGGATTCTATTGGCAAACCTACCAATAAATGTAAATGATCCCTCATTACCACATATCCCTCAATTAATAATTTATATTTATTACAATAATATTTTATTGAATCCATAATTATATATGAATAACCTTCATCATTAAAAACCTCTGCCCTGTTTTTAACAGCCAATGTTATAAAATAATAAACACAATCTTTCTTATACATAAAAACACCTTAATAATTAAAAGGTGTTTTTAAGAATCGCCATGTTGCGGGGGGCGGATTCGAACCGCCGACCTGATGGTTATGAGCCACCCGAGCTGCCACTGCTCCACCCCGCGTCGAAGACCCTGAGCTTGTCGAAGGGCCTTATTAAGACAAACTATATCTTAACCCCAATTATCAAATATGTCAATTATTGGTTAAATTTGATATAATATTAGTTATGAAAAAGAAAAAAAGCGAATGGATTCATAAAGCCTTGGTTATTTTCAACCCCGTTTCTGGGGTGTCGGTCTTAAGATACGGGGATGAAAAAATAATAAAAAAATATCTAAAAAGAAAGAAAATTGAATATATTTTTCTGGAGACAAAAGAAGACAATGAAAAAGAACTAAAAAAATTCCAGCCTGAAAATTTTGATCTCATTATTGCCGTTGGCGGAGACGGCACAGTTCGCGAAGTCGCCCATTGGATGTTAAAGCATAAAACTAAAACTCCTCTGGCTATAATCCCGGGCGGTTCCACCAATGTCTATGCCTTAGGTCTTGGCATCCCCCTGACAATCCGCCGCGCTTTGAAATTTGCCGTTGAAAACAAGGCCCTGCCTCAGGACATGGGCCTTGTTAATAATGAAAAATATTTTCTTTTTGCCGCCGGCGCCGGCTACAGCGCCAAGTTTGCCCAGGCCACAACCCGCGATCTCAAAAAAATCTGGGGCAGCCTGGCTTATTGGGCCATTGCTGTTGTCCATTCATTTAACAGGGATTACATAGAAGGCGAACTTCAAATAGACGGGGAAAAAAGAAAAATCAAAACCAGGGCGCTGGTAATATTTAATGTCCGCTCCGCTTTTAGCGTCAATCCTTATGTACCCCTGGATCCCACTCCCGGACTTTTGGACGTGCTCATTGCCGATGAAATCACAGTTGCCAATGTGATGCGCCTTGCCAAAAGGCTGACAGAAGAAAATAGAACCCTGGATCAAAACCAGGTAAAATTAATAAAAACCAAAAAATTATCTTTTAAATCAAACGAAGAAATCCCCATGGAAATTGACGGCGAAACCTGGACCGGAAAAGAACTGAACATAGAACTTATTCCTAAAGCTTTGCGCATCGTATGCAAAAAACAATTGTAAAAATCGGAGAGTATTTATTTTATTTATTTGCCTTTCTTCTTCCCTGGCAAACCCGCTGGATTTTTAACGACCAGATGCTTAACGGTGCCTTCTGGGAATATGGCAGCTTTTCTCTCTATGCTTTTGACGCTCTTTTAATTCTACTTTTTATTATTTCCCTAATTATTGCTCAAAAGAAAAACCTGAAAATAAATGCCAGTATTTTTGCTCTCCTTATTTTTATTCTTGTTGGATTTTTATCAATGTACTGGGCGCTGGATAAGGATATTGCCCTTTATTATTTTATCAGGCTCTTTGCCTGCCTGGCCATATTATTCATTGTTCTGCAAATTAAATTTCAACCAATCTATCTGGCCATCTCTATAGCAACCGCCGGGATAGTCCAGTCTTGTTTGGCTGCTTATCAATTTTTCACTCAGGGAGTATTTGCCAACAAATGGTTGGGCATGGCCTATCATGGCGCTCATATCTTAGGCGACCAAGTAGTGGAATACAGCGATGCTCGCTTCCTCAGGGCTTACGGCGCCATGCCTCATCCAAACATTCTCGCCGGCTTCCTTGGAGTATCCATCATTCTCAGTTTTGGCATTTATTTGGGGGCGAATAAAAATTGGCAGAAATATTTTGCACTCGCTTCCATAGTTATAAACTCCGCCGGACTATTTTTCACCTTTTCCCGCTCTGCCTGGCTTGGCCTGGCCGTGGCTTTACTTTTCTTCGGGCTTCTCACTTTTTGGATTTACCACACACGCGAACTTTCATTTATCAAGCTGACTACTGCCTTATTACTGCCTTTTATCCTCTTGTCCATAATCTATCCAAATTTAGTGCTGACCCGTTTCGGCTTTTCAGAAAGATTGGAAACTAAATCTATAGATCAACGCGCTGAGCTTCAATCTCAAAGCCTGGAAATAATTAAAGACACCTGGCCCACCGGAGTAGGCCTAGGCAATTATACTAAAGCTGTTCATGATAAAATAGACAAGAATTTAGAGACTTATGAATACCAGCCGGTTCATAATATTTATCTTCTCATTTTGGCTGAACTGGGAATTTTCGGATTAATCTTTTTCATCTTTATTCTCCTCTCTATATTCCGCAGACTGGATTATAAAAATAAATTAAATCTAAGTTTTGGCATTTGTTTTATCTTTTTTGCCTTTATTGGATTTTTTGATCACTATTTATGGACTATGACTTCTGGTCTATTTTTATTCTTTATATTATTCTCAATAAATATAAAAAATAACCTTTTTTCGGGTACTTGACGCATTTTTTAAATTTGGTAAGATAATATCAGTATTTAGC
>JBDRCS010000024.1:0-10746 GCA_043821615.1 Patescibacteria group bacterium | reverse complement strand
GCAATCTGAAAATATTTTTCGTAGCCAGCGACCATTAGCATTTGCTTGTATTGCTGGGGAGATTGAGTAAGAGAATAGAATAATCCGGGAAAATTGCGCGCCGGCACCAGGTAATCGCGTGCGCCCTCAGGCGTGGCCTTGCTCATATAAGGAGTTTCAATTTCCCAAAAGTCTTGTTTATAAAGATATTCGCGAATAAACCGCACAACATCGTGCCTAAGCTTAATATTTTCCCGCATTTTATCGCGCCTCAGGTCTAGATATCGATATTTTAGACGAATATTTTCTTTTGCTTCCTCTTTTTCACTATTGGCATCGTCAATTTCAAAAGGAGGGGTTTCAGACTTATTCAATATAGTTAAATCCAAAGCCTCAATTTCGACCATGCCAGTTGGTTCATCTTGTTTTACCTGATTATCCGGCCTTTTATTGACTTTTCCTTTGATTTGCACGCAATCTTCTACGCCTAATTCTAAGGCCTTTTTTACTAAGTCTTTATTATTAGGTAAAAAAATAACCTGCGCCTTTGCAGAACGGTCGCGCAAGTCAATAAATACCATTTTTCCCATCTTTCTAAGGGTATGTACCCAACCAGCTAACACTACCTCCTTATCAATGTTTTCCGGTGTTTTGATAATGTCTAATTTTTCCATGAAATATAAGATTTAATATAAAACAACTTTTATATTATAGGATATTTTTTATATTTTTACAAGATTATATTTAAGGGTTTAATCGATTGATCATTCTGGGGAAAGCAATGGTTTCCCGAATGTGCTTGGTGCCACACATCCAGCCAGTGAGGCGCTCCAGGCCATAGCCAAAGCCGGAATGTGGCACAGAACCATATTTTCTAAGGTCCAAATACCATTGAAAAGGTTTAGGGTCTAGCTTGTGTGCTTTCATGTCAGCTAAAAGCGTATCGTAGTCGTCTTCTCTTTGAGAGCCGCCAATAATTTCACCAAAACCTTCTGGTGCAATAAGGTCACTGCCTAATACTAAGTTTGGATTGGCCTTGTCTTTCTTCATATAAAAAGCCTTGATCTCTTTAGGCCAAAGATCAACAAATAATGGCTTGCCACTGTCTTTAGTTAGCAATGTTTCGTCGTCTCCCCCAAAATCTTCGTTGGGCTTAATATCACTGCCCATTTTGTTTAACATTTTTACAGCATCAGCGTGTGACATTCTGTCAAAGGGAGCTTTAATTTTTTCCAAAGCCTTTGGGTCTCTTTCTAATATTTCCAAATCTTCCATATTATTTTTTAACACTTTTTGGGCGATATAGACGATAAGATTTTCCTGAATCTTCATGTTTTCTTCATGTTCCACAAAAGCAGCCTCAGCATCCATCATCCAAAATTCTGTAAGATGCCTTCTGGTTTTAGACTTCTCTGCCCGGAAGGTCGGGCCAAAATCAAAGCAACGGTTTACAGACATGGCGGCCGCTTCCAAATATAACTGGCCGGACTGAGAGAGGTAGGCTTTGTCGTCTTCAAAATAGTCGAGTTTAAACAAGGTAGTGGTTCCCTCGCAGGATGTAGGGGTAAGAATCGGGGTGTCCACTTTAATAAAATCTTCTTTGTTCAAATATTCATAGGTAGCGTTAATGACAGTGTTGCGGACGCGCATAATAGCTAGCTGTTTTTTGGAACGCAGCCATAGATGCCGGTTGTCTAATAAAAAATCGGGGCCGTGTTCTTTTTTGGAAATCGGGTATTCAGCGGCAATTTGAATGATATTAATGTCTTTTACCTGGAGTTCATATTCCTCCTTTTTAGGATGCTTGGAAACTTCGCCAATAAGCTCTACTGAAGATTCCATGGTCAATTCCCCGGCTTTTTTCCAAACCTCTTCTGAGGCCTCTTTTTGGACGACTATGGCCTGAATAAAGCCATAACCATCCCTGAATTGCAGAAAAAATAGCTTACCAGACGAGCGGATATTATAAACCCAGCCTTTTAATCTAACCTCCTTGCCAATATGGTCTTTTAAGTCTTTTGTGAGAACGGTCTTTCCGGCCATTGCCGGATCCAGCCTCTGGCTGGACATAATTTTAGTCATATATTATTTATAATTTATTATTGTTATTTTACTATTTTTTTAAGGTTTTTACAAACCCATAAAAAAACCAGCCTTTATTAGGCTGGCTCTGGATGTCTTAATGATTTAAATTATAGACACGACAAGATGGCCAGCCCAAGCTGATTATTATTGTTTTGATTATTTTTAATCAATAGACTTGCCATATAATTAATTACTATCATCATCATCTTCTTCTGTCAAATCCGGCTTTACTATGGTGCCGAACATTTCTCCTGAGATCTGGAAAATGCGGTCTTTGTCATCTTTCTTTTCCGCTTTGAGGACATCAGCCATAAAGATGGCGTGGTCGCCCATTATTACTTCTTCCTTGATCTTGCATTCCAAATAACTGGAAGCTTCGCCGATAACAGGGCAGGAAATTTTATCGGCTTCTTCCTTGGTGAGGCCGAATTCAGCGAACTTATCGTGCTCGTGGCCGGATACAGAGCCGCATTCCAAAACCTGGTCCTTGTATTCCAGGCTCATGAAATTAACCACAAACACGCCGGAGTCTTTGATCATCTTATAAGAATAGCGGGTGGTGCCCAGAGCAATGGCATACATCATGGGCTCAAAAGAGAGGGGCATGTGCCAGGCCAGGGTAATGATATTGTCTTGGTCCTTGTCCCGGGAGCTGACTAATATTACCTGGCGGGGATTGGCGTAATCTGATATTCTCATAAAATTTATTTAATTATCTCATAGTTAGGATACTGGAGGCGGCCGAGGACCTCTTTACCTTCTTCAAAATCCATGAAGCGGGGCTGATAATTTTTATCTATCTTTACCGGCTTTAATTCTATTTTTTTAAGCTCGTCTTCCTGCCAGGTGGTTTTTACAACTGCGCCGAGCTGAGTTTCCCAGGACCAATTTTGATCGAAGACCAGGTTTCCCAAAGAGTAGAAGATGTAGCGGCCGTTGTATTCTTCCATTCGCTGGACAACATGAGGATGGTGGCCGATTACCAGATCAGCACCATGGTCAATGGCGGTGTGGGCAAAGCCAGATTGGGAGGCGGAGATATTTTCCGTGTATTCAGCACCATTGTGCATAGAGACAATTATTACCTCTGCCCCTTGGTCTTTTACGGATTGAATATCATTGATTAATTTATTGGTATCCAGATTACGGTCGTAAGAATAACAAAGAAAAGCGAAATCAATGTCGTTTCGACTTAGAATGTCCGGGCTTTCCAGGCAGTAGCCGATGCCGTTGTTGGTGAGGTGCTCTTTGGTATAGTCGATACCGGACTGGCCGGCGTTGGCAATGTGATTATTTGATAATGAGGCGATATTGATATCTGCCAGTTTGAGGCCGTCTATCATGGACGGGTTCACGCGAAAGACCATGCCGTTATCAGGGGCGCCATAAGGGGGCGAGGCAGCAAAGGGGGCTTCCAGGTTGATAAAAGCCAGATCATTCTGCTCAAATTCGTCTGCCACATTGCGGAAGGGCGCGGCCATGTCGCCAGTGGCGGCCGTAGCCCGGTCTACATAGCGTGAGAGCATTACATCGCCGCCAAATATGACTTTGGTTTCTGCCGGGGGCTCTTCTAAAGTAGAAAAATTTTTGGCTATAGACCACTTCCCTCTTTGATTGTTCTTTAAATTCTTGGCCCTTATTTTTAGGTAATATTTTGAATTTGGCTGGAGGCCGGTAAAAGTGATTTTTCTTCTTTGCGTGCGGAATTTTTTAACAAGATTCCGGTCGGCGTCTTCCAAACGGATATAATACTTTAAATTTTTCTTTTTCTTCCACTCAGTTGTTATCTGATTATGAGAAACATCATAAAATTCTAAATTTCTAATTTTTTTTGGAATATTATTAGTTTTTTCTATGGATGAAAAATAGGCAATAGAAAAATTAATGCCCAATAAAACAAAAAATATACTGAAAAATGAAATTGTGATTATGAAAATATTTTTCTTCATATCTCGCTCTCCCTTTGCTCCAGCATTTTAACAGCCCTTTCCATGGCTACATTCTGGTCCTTGGCAGCCGTATAAAGCCTGATTTTTTCCCTTTCTTCCACCATAGCCAAAAGATCTTTACGGGCTTCCTCGGTGAGAAAAGCTATCTTGCCCTCTTCCAGAGCCTTTTTTAATTTTTCCAAATTAATATTCATGCCCAAAGCCACTTTAAAGGCTTCGTACAATTCATGCGTGGCCAGATTTTCGTCATATTTTGGATCAACACTTTTAATGTAATCTATCATTTCCCTTACCAAGGGGTCCAAATCCTGAAAACGGCCGGCCAAGATCTTGCCCGGAAAAATATGCTGGCGATATTCGGTATGGAATTCATCTGCATATTTATAACCGGCGAAATCTGTGGAAATGGCATCATGAAATACATTAGTAATGAAATTTACAATTTCCGGACTGCAGGTTTCAGCTGCATCCAGATAGGAACCAAACTGAGCCTTGAAATAGGGGCTCTTGAAATGCTCCACATCCTGGGAAAGCAATGACAGTAGCAAGCCTCTGTCTGAAATCTCGTTTTCTATTTCCGTGTAACGAATAACAGACTGGGCCAAGTCTTCCACATTTTTAATGGTCGCCTGTTCTTCTATTAATTCATTCAGTTCTCGGTGATATTCTTCAACCTCTTTTTCCAGCTTTTGTTTTTTGTCTTCTAATATTTTTAATTCCATATATTTTTTTTAAATTTTTACATGGTGCCGGGCAATGAATATATATTTAATTATTTCTAAAGCTATTAATTCAAACAAGGCCAAGCTAATTAAAACGGCCCATTCTTTTATTCCCAGAGGGACAGTCTTTAATGCGGTCTGCAAAAAAGGAACATAGATGGCAGCAATAATAAGAAGTATGCCAATGGCCACAGCGCCGTTTAAATACCAGTTTGAAAAGGGATTCCTTTGCCAGATGGTTTTGCGAAGAGAGCGGAAAGAAAAAGTGACAAAGGCCGTGTCTATGCCCAGGGCTACAAAAATCATGGTCTGGCAATATGGCAGATTATCCGTCCATTTTAAAAGAAGATAGAATAAGACCAGTAAAATAAAGTCTCTTATTAAGCCCACGCCAAAAATCATAATTTTCATTTCCTTATCCATAATGCCCTCATTCTTGGGACGAGGCGGATCTTTCATGACTTCTTTTCACCTTTTTCAAAAGCCACGGCTAAATTTGGAAAAGAATCTTCCACCAGATTGATCCACAAAATCTGCAGGGGCAACACCGGCAAAGGCAGGCCCAAAACAAGCGCGCCAGCAACAACAATCACTTCAGTAAACCCACCGGACATTAAAAATAAAATTATCTTTTTAATATTGGCGTAAATAATGCGGCCACCCTCTACGGCAGAATTTATAGTTTTAAAATTGTCGTCTAGTAAAATTACATCAGCAGTTTCTTTGGCCACATCTGTGCCCGAGCCCAGGGCAATGCCCACATCAGCTGATTTGATGGCCGGGGCATCGTTGACGCCGTCACCAGCCATGGCCACAACCGCTCCCCTGGCCTGCCAGGCGTCTACTATTCTGAGCTTGTGCTTGGGAGTAACGCGCGCGTATATTTCTACATCTTTCACTTTTTCTATAAGTTGTTTTTCATCAAGCTCGTCCAGCTCGGTGCCTTCCATGATATTTTTGTCATGAATTTTCATGCCTAGCTCAGTTGCAATCGCTTTAGCTGTTAATTTGTGGTCACCCGTAATCACGACCGGCCTAATGCCGGCAGCCTTGGTCATTTCCAGAGTTTCTTTTGCCTCTTTCCTGAGAGGATCCTTTAAGCCGATAAAGCCGATAAATTCGCAATCTTTGATAGAATCAGGCTCAAGTTTAATAACACACGACTCCTTTTTTTGAGCCATGCCCAAAACGCGCAAACCATGCGAAGTCATTTTTTCATATTCTGCCTGCCATTCTTTCTTTTGAGCCGGGGTGCCTTTGGCAAAACTAATAATCTTTTCCGGCGCACCCTTAATAGCTAGAAAACAGCCTTTGCCGTCCTGGTGCATGGTAATCATGTATTTCAGATCTTCATCAAAGGGGACCTCGCCAATTTTCGGGTATTGGGCATAACACTCTTGTTGCTTGATTCCGGCAGAGCAGGCGCCCAGCACCAAAGCTATTTCCGTGGGGTCGCCTAAAAATTTCCAATCTGTCAGCTCGTCGTCCGGATTTTGGATAACAGCCGTGTTACAAAGTAAACCAATTTTTAAAGCTTGCGGCTTGTCCTCTGCATTGACTTCAGCCACCTGCATTTTACCAACCGTGAGGGTACCAGTTTTATCGGAACAAATTACAGATACAGAGCCCAGAGTTTCTGCGGCAATCAGTTTTTTAATAAGAGCGTTCTGCCGGACAACTTTTTGCATGCCAATGGTAAGAACAATAGTCATGGAGACGATCAGACCCTCGGGGATGGCAGCGACGGCCACGGCCACGCCCATGAGGAACATTTCAAACAGACCCTTGCCCTGGATAACACCAATGACAAAAATCAAGATGCAAATAACAACAATGAGGATGCCCAGCCATTTGGAAAATTTTTCCAAGCGGATTTGCAAAGGGGTCTTATCCTCTTTTACTTCCTTAACCATTTTTGTAATTTCACCAAGGTGAGTTTCCGTGCCCGTCTCCGTGACAATGGCCCGACCCTTTCCCCGAGTGATGTTGGTACCCATGAAGACCATGTTTTTGCGGTCAGCCAAAGGTGTGCCCTTTTCCAGGGCGTCAATATTTTTCTTTATGGGAACAGATTCACCGGTAAGCGGGGCTTCGTTTATTTGGAGGCTGTTAACATCAAAAAGCCTGGCATCAGCCGGAACTTTGTCGCCCGCCTCCAGCAGGAGAATATCGCCCGGCACCAGTTGCTCGGCCGGGACCTTCATCTTAACGCCGCCTCTTTTTACGCGGGCTTCATATTCTATCATTTCCCGCAGTTTTTCCACGGCTGAATTAGCCTTGTTTTCCTGAATAAAGCCGACAATGGTATTAATGACAACCGAGGCCATAATAACGGCCGCATCCACATATTCATTTAAAACAATCGACATTACTGCAGCTGCCACAAGAATGTAGACTAAAGGGCTCTTAAATTGAGAGATTAAAATAAAAAACCAGCTTGCCTTTTTCTTTTGAGGCAACTGGTTCAAGCCGTATTTTTCCTGGCGATTTTTTATTTCAGCCGAAGAAAGGCCCTCTTCTGAGGTGTGAAGGCCTTCAAAGGCTTTTTCTGTAGGTAATGCAAAAAATTCTGGCTGAGGCATAATGCATTAATTATACCAGATTATTGGTCTAGACCCAAGGAATGAAGGGATAGTTTGACAACTACACCCACGAATATTGCAAAGAGTAAGAATAATACTAAGATTGCGATTCCGGCGATGCCCCAGGCTTCCATGGGGCCAAAGTCTTTCATAAATTCTAGTTTCTTGGGAAGTTTCTGGGCCTCACCCCCTGTCCCCCTCTCCGATTCCGGAGAGGGGGGAACCTGTACCTCGATCGGGTTATCTTGAAGGTTTTGTTGTAATTTTTTTGTGTCCATATATTTATTTCCTCACCCCCTCTGTTCCCCCTCTCCACTTCGTGGAGATGGGGAGGTACAAAGAAGTAAATTAATTATACTATTAATGCCGGAAGAGTGATAGTGAAGGTAGAGCCTTTATTTTCTCCTTCAGATTCAGCTTTAACACTGCCATTCATATCTTCGATAACTTCTTTTACAATGTAGAGGCCCAGACCAGTGCCGTTTGGCTGAATCTTAAGAACACGTTCTCCCCTATCGAAACGACCGAAGATTATTTCTTTATCATCCTCTGTCAGGCCAATGCCCGTGTCTTTTACATAAATATCAAGCTTTCCTCTGGTGGGGTTAAGACCAATTTCAACAACTCCGTTTAAAGTGTATTTAATAGCATTGTCCAAAAGGTTGGCTATTAATTCATGAAGTTTGTATTTATCTACCAAGATAGGCTGGATCTTCTTTTTCGGTTTTTTGAATTTCAGGGCGATGCCTTTTTCATCGGCCATGAACTGCCTTTCCAGGATTACTTCTTCAATAATCGGGGTTGGATCCAGGGGCTCGATGTTGAATTTCATTTTACCGCCTTCCAGCTCGGTGGCGGATAATAAGTCATGAACTACATGCTCCAGATTATTTGAAGCGGCAAAAGCCTGGGCAATAAACTCTTCCTTTTCCTTTTTGGTCATCTTGTTGGCGTCCGGTTCATTAAGCATGGAAAGCATGCCGCGGACGATTGAGGTTGGAGTTCTCAACTGGTGAGAAGCTACTGTGAGAAACTCTGATTTCATGCGCAATAATTCTTCCAGGTTTTCATTTTTTTCAGTAATCTCTTTGGTGGCTTCGTTTACTTTCTTTTGTAGATTTTTGTTTAGGTCCTGGACTTCTTCATAAAGGCGGGCGTTCTCTAGGGCTACTGCAGCTTGGTCAGCCATGGTTTCTAGCAATTCTAGATCTTCTACTGTATAGGCATCTTTGGAGACCTTGTTTCCCAAGACAACGATTCCATTAATTTCACCTTTTGTTATTAATGGTAAACAGATGGCAACTTTGAGGCCTTTAAACTTTGTCTCGAGTCTTTCTAGATTAGAAGTGCCTTTACCTTGATCTTTGCGGGCTTGGATATCTTTGTGTAATTCGTCGACGACTAATCCTTTTTTGTGTTTTTCTAAATAACCTACTAGCATTTCTCCGGCGATGATTTGATTTATTTCATCATCACTAAAGCCGGTTTTCTTTTTTACATTATAGGTGTGTTCCTTTTTGTTTTTATGGTTATGTTCCCCTACTACAATGATTGCTTGTCTTTCGAGGCCCATTGTTTTTATAATGGTATCGAAGATGGAGGTAATAACTTCATTTAAATTGATTGTGGAAGTAATTTCGGCGGAGGTTTTTTTGATTGTTTCTTGGTAGTTGTAGAGAGATGTAAAAAAATATTTGTTCGAGATTTTTAAATAAAAGTCTTTTAAAGGCTCAAATAATGCAAGACCAGCAGCCATCACTACTATTACCAACCAGAGCGGACTAATAATTTCATATTTAGAATTGAAGTATATCACTACTCCATTAGCCCCAATTATAGTAATAATACTTCCAAAATAAACTACACCTTTTTTAATTATCACTCTTATATCCATTAATCGATGTTTAATTATTGCATAAGCAACGGTGCTTATAAAAATTAAAGGTGCTATATTCGTAAAAATTATAAGACTTGAATTCTTAAATAATACAGCTATAACAACATTGAATAATAAAATAAAAAAGAAACTAATCGTTAAACCAAATAATATATATTTTAATTGAGATTTTTGTATGCCAACGCTGTTACGTATTTTTTTTATTAAAATAACAATCGAATAAATTAGATAATACATAAATACCAAAATAAAATAGAAAAAAGCTGGTCCTTGTTTAGCCACAATATTATCATTGACAATCTCCACACTTGTGAACATCCAGGGACTAATTGCCAAAATTACACTCACAAGAGTGAGTAATATTAATATTATTAAATTTCTCTTAGCAATTACTAATCTGTGCTCAGGAAAATTCTTAATGAAAATATAAAAAAACGGAGTCAACAACGAAGCGAATAACATTGTAATTCTAATCCAAACTAATACTTTGTTGGGATCTTTAAAAAATGATGTAAGATAATTTGATCCAATAGCACCAGCGAAACTTAAAGAAAATAAAAAAAGTGCTATATGAATTACTGATTTTTTATTATTTGTTAAAACTATTATTGCTAAAACAATTGTCCCACAAATAGATAGTAAAGTAAAAATAAGTCCTAGCATATGTTATTATAATAATTTTTCGAATTGAATATACAGTCGTTCAGATTTCATCACTTTCCCTAAGCAGATTTGTTTAATAGCATAAGACATAATCGAACCACCAAGGAATGAAGCTAAGCCTAACTGAGGATGGCCCGATATTTCTTTGCCCACTAATTGAAGAGATTCAATCATAAGTTTTGGGATATTTTCTTTACCAATCATTCTCATGGCAATTTGGGCAATGTCTTTATATTTCATTTTATCAGGTAATTTTTGAATTTCGTTTTCATGCAAACGACCATTAAAAATTGGGGTGTCTTTATTTATATCATAGCGTTCGATATCGATAATTACACCATCACCCAAATCGGTCGCCATCAAAACTGGGATTCTTTTTTCTTTGGCGACCATTCGCAGCTTAATTTTCATTTTGACATCATCAAAAGCATCAATAATAGCATTTACTTTATAATCCTCCATTAAAAAGGTATTAAGATTCTTTTCAGTAATTGATTCAGGATATACTTTCAATTTCGCAAAAGGATTAAGCTCATATATTCGTCTCGCAATATATTCTGTTTTATAAAGACCGACAACATTAAGGCCACCATGAATTCTATTCAGATTACTAGCCTCAATAACATCGGGATCAGCTAATTTCATACAATTACACATACCACTTATTGCTAAAGTTAGTGCTGAGGCTTGGCCCACGCTTAAACCAATTATACCTATGGTAAAATCACGCAATTTTTCTTGTTCTTTAGACGTTACTAAATTCCTATTCCGCGCTGTGCGAATCATATAATATTCATCTTCCGGCAAACAATGCACTAGTTCATTATTCCATGGATAAAAAACCCAAACACCAAAATAATCTAAATCCT
>JBDRCS010000023.1:0-7048 GCA_043821615.1 Patescibacteria group bacterium | reverse complement strand
ATCCCGCCTTCGGTAATGTCATACCAAACCCCGGTCGCTTTTTCCACCAGCATAAAAAAATATTAAAAATTTTATAGACCGGTACCGTCAATGTCAGGATAAACAATATTAAGGATGTCATCTCCGTCCATGTCTTCATCCAGCCCGTTAATAATCTTATCTTTATCCAGATCGCTGAAATAACGGTTGGCCAGATCATTGTAGGCATGCTGGTTTGCCCAGAATAACGAAACAGAAAAAATAATAAAAGTAAGGCTTAGGAGCGTTTGTAAAATATATTTTATTTTTTTGCTTTTAATCCAGCTAGTGAAAACAAAAAAGAAAACCGTAATAATAATTGCTTCAATAAAATAGTTTATAAATAAAATATTTTCACCATAAAAATCAGTAGCAATGAACGTAATGTTTTGCAGACCGAACATTTCAATTGTATAGGGCCAGAGCAATACAAATCCGCCGTAAAGGGAATCACAAATAAGATGGGACAAGTTGCCGATTAAAAATATAAAAGCTGCAGTTTTAATGAACCGACTTTTAAAAAAATAGCCGATTAAAAAAGCAACCAAAAAAATCAATATCCACAGCAACAAGGAGTGCGTAAAAAATTGGCGATGGGAAATTTCCGCAGAATATAAATAAAAATAAAACAAATCCACATCCGGCGCAATTCCGCCGATGAAAGCTATCACATAAAGCCAAATTTCACTTTTTTTAGAAAATTTAGGTTCCTGATCCCAGAATTTTCGGGTAATAAAAGCCGTAAGGAACCCAGCCGGGCCGTGAGCAAATATCATATTTTAATTTAGTCGAATAAATCTTCTCCGGCTTCCATTTTCTGCCAATCATTTAGATCATCCGACCATTGAAAAGCATCGATAAATGATACCTTTTCAGTTTCAGAGTAAATAATTTCCTCCCTGCCCTCCGCTCCGATCCTGGCAGAAGTGTGCATTTTACTGCCTTCTGTTTTAGGACGAACCGTTCTTTCCAGGCGCATCTTGCCTAGAGGGCCCTCAAATTCGAAATACTCAAGCTCTCCCGGATCAAGATCCATGGTGTCATGAGCAAGTACTTCAAACTTGTCCTTTATGAGAAGGGAAATTTGTTCCCATTTCTCGTCTGTCATTTTTTATTTTTAGAATTATTTAGCAGTAGCTGACTGGACAGATCCGCAATGCGACTGGTCCTGGGAATCAATTACGCACACCCTGTAATAATAGGTTTTTCCGGATTGAACGGTGGTATCGTTAAAAGAAATTTCTCCGGCATTGCCAGTGTAAAAAACATAGCCGTCAGCCGGATAAGAAGGGCTGGAATTTGAATCTGACCTGACAACTCGATAATACTTGAATTCATCAGAGCTGACCTTGTTCCATTTTAAGGAGACGCCGTCTCCGCCGGCAGCAATGCTGGAAATATTTGAGGTGAGGGAAGCACCTGTGTCCGCACTTTCATTGGTGTTGGTGTTTTCTTCTTCATTATTGGTATTCTCATTTTCATTTGTGTTCTCATTGTCGTTGTCATTCTCGTTTTCATTGTCGTTGTCATTTTCATTCGTGTTCTCATTGTCGTTGTCGCTAAAATCTTCGGAGTTTCGGCTGTCATTCCAGGTGAACCACTCGCTGTCAAATTCATCATCAGTGATCTCTTCAACCCCATTAGCATCGCCATCTTCCAAGGAAATTTTATAACCCTCGGCAATGGTGGCGTTATTAACTTCCACATCGCCTTCCAGGACATAGACAACTACGGTATTATTGTCTTCATCTATTTCAACTGCAAAAGCCGTGCCTTCAGGCTTGATCTCTGCATCCAAAGCATTAAGTGTGTAAGTGTCTAAAAGCTGGCCGCCATAATGATAAGATGAACCCCTGTCCTGATTAATAACCAGGGCGTCTTCATCTAAGCTGGCTATCATTACTTCTGAATTAGAATCCAGTCGCACCTCAGAGCTTGATCCTAAAGTAATAATTGCCCGGGAATCATCAGCTGTTTTTAGGCTATTGCCTTCTTCTAAAACAACTTCTTCTGAGATAATTTTCCAGGCGTCATCGCCTTCTTTCAAACCGATTGTTCCTCTCATGTAGTCGATATCGGCTGTTACCTTACCGTTGGAAAAGCTGGAATTCAGCATTTCTCCGTTAACATTTTCATCATTTGATTCCTCTCCGTCTCCCCCGCCGGAAAAAGCAAAAAACCAAATTAAAAAAATCACAATTATTACTGCAATTGCAATTAATACAATGTTAAGAATATTCTTTTTATTCCTCCTATAGAGCATTGATTGCGCCATATATTTATTTTCAATTATTATTTACCCGGTAAAATGAACCGGATGATATCAAAATTTGTTTGATTTATTATAACACATTACTGGCCTAAATTAACCCCTCCGGTAAAATTAGTAGAATACGGGCTAAAACCGCCTACTTGTGAAAATGTACCAGAAAAATCAAATACTTTCAAGGAGCCGGCTCCTTTTAACGGGCTAATCAGCAATTCTGCCCGATAATCAGCATCTAAATTCGCAAAAGATACATCAATATCCGCTACATTAGTATACGGTTTTTCTGAAAAAATATTCTGCAAATTATGGTTGTTTTTATATTTATAAATGTTAATTTGCCCGTTTTCCCTCGAATAAACTATTAATTCCTCTTTAAATTTGCCTTTTGAATTTACATCAGCAGTAGAAATTTGTAAACCGCCTGTCTGATTATTAAATATTTTCTTGCTGGAAAGCAGGCTGAATTTATTGCTTTTCTTTAATTTAAAAATTAATACATTTTGTGAATTGCCGGCAGCCGGACTGAGAATTATTTCTTCCCGGGCTTTTCCACTTAATGATCCAACTGTTATATTCAGGCCATCATCAAAATATTGCTTTTCAAATTGATGTGATTTTAATAATTTTACATCATTCTTTGATGTAAGCTTAAAAACCTTTAACCAATTATTATTGCCTGCCTGCGGAGTGATGATAATTTCCTTATTGCCTTTGCCGTTTACCTGGCCTACGCCAATATTGATTTTTTGACTGCTGTTGGAATATTTTTCTTTGGCTATGAGCTTAAAATTTCCTTTTTTCTTATTATATTTAAATATCTTAAAATAAGTACCGCCATTTTTGGGGGCAATTATTATTTCATCTTTCTGATCCTGATTAATGTCATTGATAATTATCTCCAGCTCTCCGTTATAAGATTTTCCAAAAGGCATTTTACTGGCTAATTTTTTTCCGGGCTTGGTAAATAATTTAATTTTAGAAGGATCGGAGCTGTTGGTACGGGAAATTAAGAGCTTGGTTTTACCGTCGCCCTTGGCATCCATCCAAAAAGGCGTATAATTAGCAGCTTTAGTTTTTCCATAAGCATAAAACTGGCCTTTTAAATCCCCGGCCTCATCGAATCTGCGAATTTGCGAGGCGCCCTGAGTTTTTGTTCCGGTAACGATCTGGCTGCCTAAGGCCCGGCCAAAAGTTGAAAAGCTAAGAGTTCTGTTTTTTTTGTCTTTGGTATATTTAATTTTTCCGTTTCCGTCTGAATCTGTGATAAACCTTTTATAAAAACTATTATTGTCTTTTAAGGTGTAAATCGTGTTTGGCCTGAGATTGGAAAAAGTGTAAGTAGTGTTTGTGTATTTGCTGCCGGCTTTTTCCGTCCAGGAACCGGATAAGCCGTTGTCTCCCCATGAACGAATCGTGATTTCACTGGAATTTTTATTTGGCTGGGCCTTTAAATTGACCACGGAATCCTGGCTGGTGGGACTGGAGTCATAAGAAACTGAACCATTTTTATAAACAATATTTTTTAAGTCTTCATGCAATTCATCAGCCTTGGAAACAGTGATGTTTTTTTGTTCGCCTTCTGATAAATCAGTCTCCACATAAGCTACGGTATAATCATCGCCGGTGTTTGATTGAATCTCGTAATAGTTTCCGGTATCATCAACTGCTTTTAAATGAACTATCTCTTTTGATAATTTAAACTTAGGCCGTAAATAAGGAATATCCATGCTGCCGTTATTTTTTAAGATCAGGGTGACTGATTCTTCAGTACCGTCATTGTTATCCAAAAAAGTCTGAGCAATCTCAAATTTACTTTTTCTAATGGGATAAGGGGTAATACCGTCTTCAGTGACATGCATGATTGTGTAATGATAATAACCGTCCGGCTCATTAATGGCGCCACCAGCCCCGCCCGTTACCAGCTGGTAAAAACCGTTGGTGACGGCAGCCAGCTCGGTGTGGCCGATAAAGCGATAATCATAGCCATGGTTGTGCCCGTTAATGACAATATCCACACGGTTGTCATCAACTACTTCAGCAATTTGATCGCGATTAATTGAAGATAAATAATTGGTGGCAGTGCCCCAGCTTGGTGAAGACACAGCGTGATGAAAAAATGCAATTTTTCTGGGTTGATTTGTACTAGATAAATCATTTTGAAACCAGGTAAATTCATCCCCGACCATACGACCTTCGGTTGTGGAATAAGCGGTATTAGCGGCTGTAAAATGAGTATTATTGTAATCAAACGAATAATACTGATTACCTAAATATTCTTCGTAAACTGTAAAGTCGGCATTGTATTCATGATTGCCTGGAATAGTAAGATAGGTAGTAGGCAAAGCGTCAATGCTTGATTTAAAATTATCAAACATAGTTTCCAGGGTTGCCTGGTCTCCGCTACCTTTCACCAAATCTCCGGAATTGGTCATGAACAAGGGATTAACTATTTCCACCTGATCTAATATTTCTGAAAAAACAGGATTTATAATCTGGGAATCGCTAGTTGCCTGATTATCTGACATGGCCACAAAATAATAATCATCGCCTTCTTCTATAAAAGGAGCAATGGTAATGGTTCTTAATTCTCCAGCTTTAATAGTAGCCTCGAAAATAATGCTATTTGTTCCTTTTGTAATTCCGGCGGATTGATCATAATAATTCGGTACCATTAAATCGGGATCCACATTTTCCAGATTAATATAAAAAGTGAACGGCACAGAACTTAAGGAATTGTCCAGAGTAATTTGGGGGGTTAGAGATAGAGCCCGGATATGAATAATATTGGAAGAGCGGGATTGCTCCCAGCAACCGTCATAGCTAACACTGGTTGCTTGGCTGACAGCCGGAATGATGAAAATTGCCAAAGATAATATTAAGTATCTTAATCTCATAATTTATTTATTTATCCAAGCAACGGCTTTTTCCATGGAGGGAAAAGATTTAAGTTTATTGTTCCTACTGAGCGCGGCAAATAAATCCAGAAACAATTGAAAAGCCCAGGTCTGTCCGAAAACGGCTACTTTTAAAATTTTCGGGTCTTTCAATAATTGCACATATATTTCTTTGACTTCATCGGACATTTCTTCTCCACTGCCGGGTTTGGTAACATCCAGAATAATTTTAAATTTCTTTTTCGGATATTTTTCCGCCACTTTATAAAATGCATCCCTAATCCACCTGGTCTCTTCGTTATTTTCTTCAACATTGTAGGTGGCGCGGGCATACTCAACTAAAATAACATCGTCTTCGTATAAAATAAGCTCGGCTCCGGTTTGATTGTAATGATATTTTTCAATTTCTTTTTTCATGATAATTTTATCCCAGCATTAATAAATCCGGCTTGATTAGCATGATTAAGCCCAGGATCAAAATTAGTATTCCCCCGACTAAATTTGACCAGCGAGAAAACTTTCCGGTGAAGCTGACCATGGAAAGCGTGGCCATGGCAATTAAAAAGACGATGGTATCATCCAGCATGTAAAACAAAGTGTACAAGGCCATGTAGCCGTAATATCCGGCTGTGGAAAGATTACTAAAAGACAAAATTGAGGTGTAAATGGCAGGCAAGCCGGCCGAACAAAATAATTCAATTAAATTTACAGAAAATGCCAAACCAATAATTCCAATAATTACTGCCGGTGTGATTTTTTCAAAAGAAACAATTTTTACGGCCCGATCCATTAATTTTTTCTTTGATTTCGGATCATCAACCTTGCACTCGCCATCTTTATATTTAAAGAAGTCCTTGATATGAATATAGCCGGCAATAATTGCCAGAGCACCGATAATTAACCGAATAATAAACATATAGCTGATAAACAAGAAAATATTTAACCAGGCAACCATGAAAAAATAATAGACAATGCCCGAAGTTAATAAGAATATGCCTCCAATAATCCACATTTTTTTACGGCTATTGGTGTTTAACAGAAGACTGATTAAAAATAATAAAACCCACATGGCACAGGGGTTGAAGCCGTCGAGAAGACCCAGGGAAATTGTGAGAACCGGCAGAGAAAAACTGGAAACGTCTTTTATTCCTATAATCGGAAAATTAATTATTTTTTCTTCTCTTACGCCTTGATCGGAAGACTCAGGCTCCTGGCTTTGAGTTTCTTCGGTATCGGAAATGATTTGCCTGGCTTCTTGATATTTTTTTAGCTTTTCCAGAGGATCAGGATAATTTTCCAGAGTATAAGAAGCATAAATTTCTTCTAATTCAGCCCCGGTTGTTTCGTCATCAAAATATCCTTCTATAACCTCTTCGCCGATAAAAAGACGGGGAACAGGGCCCGGCTCCATACCATAAGCTTCAGAAAACTCTTCATAAAATTCAGCGTTGGCCTTGTCATACCAGACTTCATATTCAACCACATTCATTTCCGGGTAATCATCCTTTAGAGTTTCCAGAAAAATCTTCAGATCAGCACAATGAGGACAGCCCTGACCATGGAATAAATAAATGTTTTTTTGATCCTGAGCCTGAACTGGTAAAGTAAAAAAGACTCCGAATAAAAGGAGTAAGATGCCAATACAAAAAACACTTAATTTTATATGTGAAAATGTTAATTTCATACCCAGCTATTATAAGATATAGCTGGAAATATTTCAAGGGCTTCGTAATGGTTCAATACCTTTGCGACACTCTAGAATAGATAGGTGTATAGTGGATAGTATTATGTCATATTCACAAAACCCATATTTGCCTAGGGTGAGAGCAAAGGCAATACAATTAATTAGAGAGGAGAAATGGCCAGT
>JBDRCS010000022.1:0-8608 GCA_043821615.1 Patescibacteria group bacterium | reverse complement strand
AAAATAACTAAGCACGGTTCTAATTGCGACAATCACGGCTAATTGCCCCAATTCAGACCAGGAAGGCAGGAATATTGTCTGGAATACGTCGGCGGCAATAAAAAACTCCAAACCCAACAAGATATACCGGCCAAACTCCATCCTAATTTCGTCAAGTTCCTTAAAGTTATTCTTATGAATCCTGTGAGAAAGCTTTTTTAAGAAATGATAGGTCGATTCAATCATTCCAAAAATAATCACGCATCCTCCTACAATTTTTATTATTAAAGTTAACCCGTCGATTAATCCTTCCATATTTTTTTAAATTATTTTCTTTTTAAAACTTTTTTAACCGCTTTTAAAATATCATCGGACCGCATCTTGTATTTATCCAATAATTCCGCCGGCGTTCCTGATTCACCAAATGTATTTTGCATACCCACGAATTCCATTGGCACTGGCTGATTTTGGGATAATACTTCCGCCACAGCCGACCCCATACCGCCCTGAACTTGATGTTCCTCGGCTGTTACTACGGCCCCGGTTTTGACTGCTGATCTGATAATTGTAGCTCCGTCAATAGGTTTAATAGTGTGACTATTAATAACTTCAGCAAAAATATTATCTTTTTCCAATTTTTTAGCCGCCATTAAGGCTTCATAAACCAGCTGGCCGCAGGCAACAATTGTCACGTCTTTGCCTTCTTTATATATATCGGCCTTACCAATCTTAAAAGGAGTTTTTTTAGTCGTAATGCTCGGCACTTTTTCCCTGCCAAACCTGATGTAAATTGGCCCGTCATGATCATAGGTGGCCATTGTTGCCTTATAGGTCTGTTCATAATCAGCCGGAGCCAAAACTGTCATATTCGGCAAAGCTCTTACCGTGGCCATATCTTCCAAGGCCTGGTGCGTGGCTCCGTCCGGACCCACGGATATTCCGGCATGTGCTCCGGCAAACACAACTTTGGCTCTGGGATAGGCCACTGATACCCTTATTTGATCCCAGTTCCTTCCCGGACAAAATACCGCATACGTAGCTGCGTAAGGCTTTAAGCCCGTATGAGCCATGCCTGCAGCTGCGCTCATCATGTTTTGTTCTTGAATGCCGGTTTCAATGTATCTTTCCGGATAAGCCCGCATAAAATCGCCCACTTTAACAGAGTCTGCTAGATCAGCGCAAAAAACCACAACTTCTTCATGCTTTTTTCCGAGCTCCACCAAGGCATCTCCCCAGCCAGATCTCATATAATCCACTTCCGGTTCTTTATTGTAGATATTTTTATTTAGTTCCATATTTTTATGACCTTTCCTGATTCATTAATTCTTTTAAAGCTTTCTTGCCTTGTTCCAAGTCTGGCGCAATCCCGTGCCAGGCAGCATCATTTTCCCAATCGCAAACTCCTTTACCCATCACCGTATTAGCGATAATAAAAGTCGGTTTGCCGTGAATTTTTTTGGATCTTTCCAAGGCTTCAACTACTTCATGAATGTTATTACCGTCTATTTCAATGACATGCATGCCAAAAGCCTTGGCTTTATCTTTAAGCGGTTCCAAAGCCATAACCTTCTCAGTGTCACCGTCTATTTGTAAAAAATTCCTGTCGCAAATAATGGTCAGATTATCCAATTCATAATGCGAGGCAAACATAAACGCTTCCCAGGCCAGCCCTTCTTCTATTTCTCCGTCGCCGACCATGCAATAAACATAATTATCCTTATTTTGAATTTTCAATCCCTTGGCTATGCCGACTGCATTGGATACGCCCTGCCCCAAAGAACCGGTCGGTAATTCCACTCCCGGACAATACCAATTCGGATGACCCTGTAATTTTGATCCTAATTTTCTTAAAGTCGTTAATTCCTTTTTATCCAGGTATCCTGCTTTTATTAAAGTCGCATATAAAACCGGGGCGATGTGCCCGTTAGATAAGATAAAATAATCGCGTTCTTCCCAATTTGGCTTTTTTGGATTGTGTTTCAAAATATTAAAATATAAAGCTGTAAAGATATCTGCCGTACCCAAAGATCCGCCAGTATGGCCTGATCCGGCTTCTACCAGCATCTTTACAATGTCTTGCCTTATTTCATTGGCAATCTTTTCTAATTTTTCCTGATTGCAAATTTTTTCCATATTATTTAGCTAGCCTTTCTATTGCTTCTTTAATGTCTTCTGCCTTAAAAATAGCAGAGTTTACCGCTAATATATTGGCACCGGCATTAACTATCGCTTTTTTATTGCCCATATCTACCCCGCCATCAACAGCAATGTCAATCTCCGGCTTTAATTCTCTTAAATATTTAATCTTTTCCAGAACATCAAAATTAAAGGCCTGCCCGGAAAAACCCGGCTCTACCCCCATCACTAATATCATGTCAAATTTATCCAGGTCCTCTTTAATGTCATAAGTTGAAGTACTGGGGTTAATGGCAATGCCCATTTTCTTTCCCATGGAGTCAAACATGGACTTGACTTCATCGATGTTTGGTGTCGCTTCCTTGTGGATAATAATAGTATCAACATTAGGAATGTCCCATTTTTTTAACTCAAACATCGGATGCCTCACCATTAAATGCGGCACCACTTTGATATCAAGCTCTTTAATCTTGCCGGCATCGGCAAAAGTTTTGTTTGGCACGAATTCTCCGTCCATTACATCCAAATGTATTGTATCAACATACGGCTTCACTTCCTCCACTCTCTTTTTTACCTCCTCAAAAGTTTCCTCCAATATTGCGGGCCTTACTTCCGGCATATTATTTTATTTTATCTAATTTATTAATTCTTTTTTTATATCTTTCTTTTTTCAAAGCCGAAGTTTTCAAAAAAACATCAATAATTTTTTTCCAGTGTTTTGGTTTTGATTCCCTGCCTGATAATGCCAGGATATTTACATCATTGTGTTCCCTGGCCTGCTTGGCAATTTTTGGATTCCAGACCAAGGCTGCTCGGGCACCTTTTATTTTATTTGCTGCCATACTCATCATTATTCCCGAACCACAAATCAAAATTCCCCTGTTAATTTTATTTTGACGAACTTTCTTGGCCACTTTTACGGCAAAATCCGAAGCATCAACAGATTCTTCATTATTTGTTCCAAAATCCTTATATTTAATCTTCCTCTGGTCCAAATAATCTTTAATTTGTTACTTTAATTTGAAACCAGCATGGTCTGCTCCCAGATAAATCATATATGGCTATTATAACATATTATTTAATTTTTATCCCCCTCAATTTCTTTCAAATTCCATGAATCTGTCTTAATTTTTCCTATTTTTACATCCAGACCTTCCGCAATTGTCCCTTCAGCCAGCATTTTAATGTTAAAAACTAAATTTTCGGGCGTAATTTCCTCGCCATGTTCTATTACTGAACCTAATTCAACTGTAGCTGATTTCACATTCTTTAAATTATTTTTTTTTGCATATTCTAAAATAAGCTTGGTTATTTTATCTGCCTCATGTAAATCATGCATATTTAGTGGGTTGCGCAGGATATGCAAGGATCATATGCCCTGATAAGCTGTAAAATCTTCTTTTGCCTCTGCTTTTTTGTTAATTTTAAGGTTGTTGGTAAAAATACTTTTAGGTCTGCCTCTAAATTTGCTAAGAATTGAGCCGTGGGAGTAATTATATTACAATGCTTAATCTTGCCTTTGGCATCAATATCATAAAAATCATACAAAGTACCTCTGGGCGCTTCCACGGCACCAAAAGCTTTACCTGCCTTAACTTTAAATTTAATATTCTCTTTTTTAATTCCTTTTTTTAATAAAGGTTTTAATAATTTATTAATTTCTTCAATGCAATGAATCACTTCTGTGGCTTGGGCCGGAATATTATTAAATAAGTTGTAAGTTGGAAGTTTTATGTCTAAAGAATCCCAATATTTTTTTGCCTGAGGGTTTAGTAATTTATAATTATTATTCACCCTGGCTAAAGCTCCGCAAAAAAACGGCTCATCCATGTATAGCACTCTTTTTACAAGTTCGCCCGGCTGTTCCAGTTCTTTAATATTTTCAAAAAATTTATTTTCCACTTTACCGTCATATATTGCATACTCTTTTTTATTCATCAAGCAAAAAAATCTAGTCTCCCTCTTAAAATCAGGATACTTCAGCTTGGCAAACAAGCCTGCAAATTTAATCGACTTCTCCAATATCTCATCCAACATTTCCAACATTTCCAACATTCGAACTTCATCAGGCCATTTTTTAAATCCTCCAACCTCTATTGATAAATTGTGGACTACTCTGCCGGCAATATTTTCCAACATTTCAAGCGACCATTTTCTGACATCAAGGGTTAATTGTGACTCTTTAGGATACTTGCCGGCCATTTTAATATCATCATCAAAATCCAAAAAGTCAGGTAAGCTTAAAAAGAAAAGATGAAGAGTATGAGAATGAATCAACTGCAAAAGCTCCATCACTTTTCTTAGCACAATAATATCTTTGTGTACTTTTACATCAAAGCATTCTTCCATGGCTTTAATGGCAGACAAGCCATGTACCACCGGACAAATCCCGCAAATTCGCTGCACAATTATCGGCGCCTCCCAATAATTCCGGCCCACTAAAATCCCTTCAAAGAGCCTAGCACCTTCTTCAGTTTTCATTTTGGCTTCTGCCATATTGTCATTAACGATGTCCCCTACAAAAGAGGCGTGACCTTCCATTTTCGCTAAATGATTTATTTCTATTTTCATTTTTTCCTCTTAATTAATTCTTTCACATGAAAAATTTCTAAAATATCATCCATGTCCTCTTTTGGTAAGATCTTTTCCAAAGCTTTGGCCATATTTTTCCAGTTGGCATCTTCCAGAGGTCCTCTGCAACCCTCGCATTCCATGCCTCCGGCCGGGCACACGGCATTACAGCCGCCCAGGGTCACCGGACCAAGACAAGGCTTACCCTGTTGCAATAAGCAATCCACTTTCCTGTATAACTGGCATTCATAACAAACCGGCCTTTGAGGAATTTCAAACTTTTTACCGGCATGTAAATCCTTGACCAATGACACAAACTCTATGGCAGTTGCCGGACAACCAGGAAGATAATAATCAATCTTAACTTCCTTATCAATGCCCTCAGACAAATAATTAAATCTCTCCTTAAAAGTTTTAGGATAAACTTTTTTAGCAGCTTCAGTTTTTCCTAATTTATATTTCTTCAAAGCATAAATACCGCCAGTATGAGCGCAGGCTCCCATGGCTACCATTACTTTGGAACGTTTTCTAATATCTTGCAGGGCTTCTAAATTTTCTTTTGTCAGGGCTGACCCTTCCATAAAAGCCACGTCAAATTTTAATCCTTTATGATCTTCTTTTTCCTCAATTAATCTAAACTTTTCAAAATCCGCAATTGCGGTCAGAGCTAAAAAATCTTCATGCAAATCTAAAATCGCAAACTGACAGCCTTCACAGGATGTGACTGAAAACAATCCAACTTTTATTTTTTTATTTGCCATTTTTATTTATATTATTATAATATTCTAATTTATTTTTTTCCTCTTCGCTAATTTCCTGGATTTTCTTATTCCAGTGATAAGTAAAATATTTGCCCCCATCTTCTTTAACTACAACTTGGCACACCTCTTTCATTCTATCATCCAACTTTATTTCCGGATTAAACGGCTCGGCCTGCCAAACATGATATGAATGATGCGGGTATTTGCCGTTTTCCATCCTGGCTTTTTCTAAAAGATCATTCCCTATCCAGTACGCTTCCAATACTCTTTCATCCAAAGGGTCTTCTATATCATTTGCCCTGGCTATCATTTCACAATAATGGTGAACTCCTTTAAACTGTTCCATTAATTCCCTGATTCTCCCCTCATCAACTGGCCTATTATCAATATAATCCTGAAAAATCCTGGTACAATCCTGGTCTGGGCCGCAAAAGCCCAGTTCATGCGGAACTATTGAGTATTTAACTGCGTCCTTGAATGTGAACATATATATTTATCAGCTATTACAAAAAATAAAGCGCCCGTAAACATAATGCTCATTCCCCAAATCTGAGTTGTGGCAAATTCCTGACCCTGCATTAATTGAAGCAAGGCTGTAATTGGTGCCCCTAATGCTAGAATGGCTGCCGCATAAGTGAGGGGAATATATTTCAAACCAGTATACCAAGTAGTCACATATCCAAATAATAATAATCCGGTTAAAGCTACCCACCAAAACTGTTTAACATCAAGTGTTGCCACCAAATCTATCTGATTAGTAAAAATCCAGAATAAAACAATAAACAGAGAACCAAAGCCCATTCTCCCTAAAGCTACAATTCTGGGAGATATTTTCGCTACTGCCTTTTTGGAAATAATATTTTCAATGCTCCATAAAATTGTCGCGCCCAATATCAATAAATTTCCGCTATTCCAGGTAAAAAATCCATTCACTTGAAACAGCATCACTCCGCCAATAAACAAGGCTCCCAAGCCAATCAGATATTGCCAGTTCCACTTTTCTTTTAAAAATAACGGTGCCAGTAAAGCAATTACTATAAATAAAAATTTATGAATATAGGAAGCTTCAGGCCCGGTTGTCATGCTTAAACCTTTAAAAAACATTAAAAATGGAATAGATCCGCCTACAAAACCAATAATCAATAATCTCAGCCAGTCCTTTTTACTTAATTTTTTTAAATTTTTAAACTCTTTAATAAATAATAATAATCCTAAAATTAAAACCACAACTACAATATTTTTAAGTCCGGTAAAAATATAAGGATTCACCATTTTTACTCCAAATTGGTTGATAAAAATAGAGACGCCGGAAATAATAGCCGTTCCCAGAACTAAAAATAATCCTTTATTCATCATAATCTTAAAACTTATTTCTTATTACTTATTATCTTATAAAATTCCTCCGCTTGCTTGTCTGTTAATTTTCTGGTTATAAATTTATTTTCAACTATTACCCAGTCTCCCTCTTCCACATCATCCACCAGGCTATTTGGCACGCGTACTTGTTGCGGTCCATATTGTACCACATAATCATCTTTGTTTATGGCTTTTATCCGGCCAGGGTAAGTAATGCACATATTATAGAACGTCAGGTATATCCTTTATGCGATCATATCTAAAAACCGGTCCATCGGTGCAGGCAAACTTATCGCCGCAGGCGCAATGCTGGCACACACCCACGCCGCAGTGCATTCGCCGCTCCAGAGAAACAAAAATATTCTTATCTTCTATGCCTTTTTTCTTCATTTCTGCAATTACAAATTTGTACATTATCGGCGGACCAATAATAAAAACTTTTGAATCCTTGTTAATCTTCGCTTTCTTAATAATCTCTGTAATTAAGCCCACGCTTTCTTTCCAGCGGGGATCCTTCTGATCCAGGGTCACGTGAAGTTTGGCCTCTTTTCTCCAAAGGTCAAAATAACGCATGCAAACCAGTTTATCAAAATGCGTGGTGCCGTAAAAGGTCTGCAGACTTTTAACATGCAGATAACCATGGCAAAAATCATCCAATAATGGCTTTACTGCCGGCAAGCCAATTCCTCCGGCTACCAGTATCAAATGATCGTCCAGCTGGGGCTTGGGCCAGCCTTTTCCAAACGGCCCTCTTACAAAAACCTTGTCTCCCTCCTCCATTTCGGCCAGCTGATTGGTAACTTTGCCGCAAGCCCGAACCGTAATTTCAAAATGGGCTTCAAGATGAGGTGATGAAGAAAGAGAAATCGGAGCTTCCCCAAAACCTAGCACACCAATTTGAACAAATTGACCGGCTTCAAACCAGAAATTTTCCCGGTCTCTCCTATCAGTAAAAGCAATCCAATAAGTCTTCATATCATCGGTTTCTTTGATGATCTTTTTTATCTTGGCCTCCATTGGCTTATATTGATTCTTCATGATTCCTTTATTTGCTTAATAACCTTGTTAATATCTATGCCCACCGGACAGGCTTTGGTACATCGCCCACAGCCAACACAGCCGGGCATATTGTATTTATCCATATCCCGCACAAATTTGTGGTAATAGTAGAAAAACATTCTTTGGGCCGTGCTATTAATAAATTTATGATTGCCCGCTACCTGAGAAAATTCATGTTGAAAACAATTGCTCCATTCCCGGCATCTATTTCCCTCAGCATCATCTTTTATTTCAAAACAATAACAGCAGGGGCAAACATATGAGCATTTTCCGCATTCAAGGCAGCGCTTTCCCAAATCGTCCCATATTTTTTTAACATATCTATTTTTAAGCTTCTCTCTGATCTCAATCGCAGATTCATCTAAAGACCCCTCATGAAAAGGACCGATATAATTAATATGTTCATAATCGCTATAACCGAAAGCGTCTAATATTTTTTGTCCGTCCTCACTGCCGGTATAGACATGAAAGCCGTTTCCCTTGGGACAACAGAGGAAAATATCAAATCTAATGTGTTCCAAAACATCTTTTCCAAAACTTAGAATAAAAGACTTGTATTCAATTTTATCTTTAGGTGCCTTGCTGGCTCCTATTATAATAGTATTCTTTATTCTTGCCTGATAATAGGCATCTTTGGCAAAAACCTGATCCCAAAAACTTATTGCCTTCAGATCCACCACATTTATTCCCAATAAAACCTGTTTGGATCTGTCTCTGGTGTCTTTGTATTTGCCGTCTTTATAGGT
>JBDRCS010000021.1:0-9906 GCA_043821615.1 Patescibacteria group bacterium | reverse complement strand
TATCCATTGCTGCTGATTTAAATACCAGCCAGGATATTTTGGATTTATTAGATAAGATCGGGCCGGAAATTTGCGTGGCTAAATTGCACGTGGATGTGATTGATGATTTTACACCAAAGTTTACAGACCAGCTGGTGAAGTTAAAAGAAAAGCATAATTTTTTAATTTTTGAAGATCGGAAATTTGCTGATATCGGCAATACCGTAAAGATGCAATATGCCGGAGGAATTTACCATATTGTGGATTGGGCTGACATTACCAACGCTCATACTGTGCCGGGTCCTGGAATTATTGAGGGCTTGCAAGAAGTTGGCGAATCAAAAGGCAGGGGATTATTACTGCTCGCTGAGATGACACCGGAAGGTACTTTGGCCAAAGGTGAATACACAAAAGAATCTATAGAGATGGCGAAAAAGTATGATGATTTTGTAATAGGTTTTATTACTACAAAAAAATTGGTAGACGATCCCAAATTTATTAATTTTACCCCTGGGGTGAAGTTCGGAGGCGGGGGAGATGCCCTGAAACAGCAATACAACACGCCTCAAGACGCCATAAAAGGCGGCTCAGACGTTTTAATAGTGGGAAGAGGCATCTACGAGGCAGATGACCCGCAAGCCGAGGCTAAGAAGTATAAAGAGGAAGCCTGGAAAGCTTATTTAGAGGTGACCAGTTAAAGCAAATGATTCTGCAGAAGTAATTCTTAGATCAACAAATTTGCCGGCCAGGCGCCGGCTTTTTGGAGCTTTGAAGCGGACCGTGACCATGCCTTCGGTTCGGCCCAGCCAATGATCTTTGCTATATTTTTCGGCCAACACTTTTTGGGTGGAGCCTACCAATTTTTTATTGTGAGCTAAAGCAGTTTGCTTTAATATTTTGGTAAGCGCTTTTTCACGGCGGCGCTTTTCTTCCTGAGTAACATTGTCTTTTAGCTGTGCAGCCGGGGTACCAGGACGGACGGAAAACTGGGCAATAAAAGCCATGTTATACTTATTGCGTTTCATTAATTTGGCGGAGTCTTCAAATTGTTTTTTGGTTTCACCTGTAAAGCCAACTATAATATCTGTAGAGATAGAAACTTCGGGAATACGTTTTTTAATTTTATCTAGTAGCTTATTGTATTTAGCGACTGTGTAGGGTCGGTTCATTCTTTTTAAAACAGCGTTGTTACCAGATTGGACTGGTAAATTAATTTGATTGCAAACATTTTTATGTTTAGCCACTACTTCAATAAGCTCATCAGAAAAATCTTTAGGATGAGGTGAAGTAAATCTAATCCAGACATCTTTTTTTTCACAAAGCTTGGCAACTTTTTCTAAAAGAGTAGGGAAATTTATTTCGGTTTTTTTACCTGCCTGCCGGCGAGGCAGGTCATTGCCATAAGAATTTACATTTTCACCCAAGAGTGTGATTTCTTTATAGTTTTTAGCTAATAAATTTTTTACTTCGGCCAAGATATCTTTTGAAGGACGAGATTTTTCTCGGCCACGGGTATAGGGCACAGCACAATAGGTGCAAAAATTATTGCAGCCAGTAGAGATGGGAACATAGACCTGATATTTGGAAATATATTCTGGATCGATTTTTAAATAATTTTTGGGAAATTTTAAATCTGTTTGTTCAAGAAATTTTGGAATTTTATTGATTTCTTGAAGATCAATGATGAGATTAAATTTGGGTTTGAATTTTTGAATGTCATAATCAAGAACACACCCTGTTAAAATTGTGGTAAGTTCACCTTTGGCCTGCCTACGCGCCCACCAGCGAAATTTTCCATAAATCCTATCAATAGCAGATTGCCTGATAGAGCAGGCAACCACAACAATCAAGTCGGCAATTTTATCGTCTTCCGTTTTTTTATAACCTAAAGATTTAAGAATAGTCTCAATTCTCTCTGCGTCGGATTTATTCATTTGACAACCAAGCGGCCAAATCCAGTATTTCACTATTTTAAATATTTTAAGATATTAGGCAATAAATTTTTATCATCTAAAGTTGGAACAATTTTATTTAGAGCGGGCTTACTAATGGTATTGGCAATGGCAGAGGCGCATTTTAATTTGTCCTGGGTATCAATACAAACAAATTTATAATCAAGAGCGGCACGGAAGAGCCCGGGGAATACCAAAGCATTATTTATCTGATTGGGATAATCAGACCGACCAGTTGCGACAATAAAAGCACCGGCTTTTTTTGCCTTGGCCGGCAGTATTTCCGGGTCAGGATTAGCCATGGCAAAGATAATCGGTTTTTTATTCATTAGCTTTATCCATTCCGGTTTTAAAATATTCGGAGCAGATACGCCGATAAAAATGTCAGCGCTTTTTAGGGCGTCTTTTAATTGGCCCTCCTTATTGTTTTGATTGGTGAACTTGAGGCATTTATGCTGATAAGGATTCATTTCCAGGTCATTTTTATGGCAAAGAATGCCAAATTTATCAACTAGAATTATATCTTTTGGTTTTTTTTCAGAAAGCAATGTGGCAATAGCCATGCCGGCAGAGCCAGCTCCATTGATAACTATTTTTATATCCGACCATTTTTTATGAGCAAGCTTTAAAGAGTTTTCCAAGCCAGCCATAACAGCAATGGCAGTGCCATGCTGATCATCATGGAAAACCGGGATGTCTAATTTTTTATCCAGCTCTTTTTCAATTTCAATGCATTTTGGAGCGGCAATATCTTCAAGGTTAATACCGGCAAAACCCGGAGCGATATGCATAACTGTTTCTATTATTTCTTTTGGATCTTGAGTGTCCAAGAGGATGGGGTAAGCATCGATATTGGCAAATTTTTTAAAGAGATTGGCTTTCCCTTCCATAACAGGCAGGCCGGCTCGGGCGCCGATGTTTCCCAGGCCTAAAATTGCGGATCCGTCAGTGATAATTGCAATGGTGTTGCTGTAATTCGTATAATCATTTATTTTTTCCGGAGATTTTAAAATTTGCCGGCAGGGCTCGGCCACGCCGGGCGTATAGTACAAAGAAAGGTCCTCTTGGGTTGCAAGAGGAACCTTGTTTTTTATCTCAATTTTACCCTTGTGCTTTTTATGTTGGGCAAGGGATTTCTTATTTAAGTCCATACTTTAGAGATTTATCTTCAATTAATTTACTGGTTTTAGTAATGAATTTATCTTTATTGATTTTAACTTGATCTTTTTTACCACAGATTCTGACGTTCAAGTCTTTAGAGTTCACTTCCTGATCGCCGATTACCAGCATATAAGGAATTTTTTGTTTTTCTGCCTGGCGAATTTTATTGCCAATTGTTTCGTTTTCTAAATTTAGCTCGACTCTGAGCCCGTTTTCCTCAAATTCGGTTTTTAGTTTTTCACAAAATTTAGCATGAGCACTGGTAACTGAAGCAATGGAAATATGAACAGGGGACAGCCAAAGCGGAAATTGACCGCCAAAATTTTCAACAATTATACCAAAAAATCTTTCAATGCCCCCAAGAACAGTGCGGTGAATCATTATCGGTCTTTGTTTTTTTCCTTCCTTGTCAATATATTCAATGTTAAATCTTTCCGGAAGATTTGAATCTATCTGAATAGTGCCGCATTGCCAGGTTCGGCCTAGGGCGTCGGCAATGTGAAAATCAAATTTCGGACCGTAAAAAGCGCCGTCGCCTTTATTTAATGTATATTCAATTTTTAGTTCCTTTAATATATCTTCCATGATTTTTTCCATTTTATCCCAGTCTTCCTTTTTTCCGATGTATTTCTTTTCAGGACGTGTAGAAAGCTCTACATGATAGGTAAGATCAAAGACTTTGTATATGTCTTTATATAATTTAAACATTCGTGTTAATTCAGCTTTGAGCTGGCTTGGTTCCAGATAAATGTGAGCGTCGTCCTGAGTAAATTGGCGCACCCGAAAAAGACCGGATAAGACGCCTGATTTTTCATGGCGGTGGACAATGCCGAGCTCGCCAATACGCAGGGGAAATTCCTTGTAGGAATGGAATTTTTCCTTGTAGTAAAGCAGTCCGCCCGGGCAATTCATGGGTTTTATTCCCCAGGTTTTTCCTTCAATTTCCGTAAAGTACATGTTTTCCTTGAAATTTTTCATATGGCCGGAAGTTTCCCAGAGATCAGCTGATAATATTTGGGGCGTACGGATTTCCTGGTACCCGGCATCATGATGGACCTGTCGCCAATATTTAATAATTTCTTCCCAGATAGTCATGCCTTTGGGATGGAAAAATACCATACCGGCAGCTTCAGGGTGAAAAGAAAATAGATCAAGTTGTTTTCCCAGTTTTCGATGGTCTCTTTTTTCGGCTTCAACAACTTTTTCCAGATAATTATCTAATTGTTCGCTATTTTCAAAGGCAACACCGTAAATGCGCTGCAGCATTTTATTTTTTTCGTCCCCGCGCCAATAGGCCCCGGCAAAATGAGTAAGCTTGAAACCTTTGGAGTCAATTTCCTTGGTGGATTGAACATGTGGTCCAGCACAAAGATCTACAAAATTACCTGTAGTATAAAAACTGACTTTTTTTTCACCATCTTTTTTAAGATCTTTAATAAGTTCCTTTTTATAAGTTTGATCTTTGACGGATTTTAAAGCCTGATCTATGGATTCTTCGTGTTTTTTAAATTCCAGATTCTGAGCAATAGTTTTTCGCATTTGTTTTTGGATCTTTTTCAAGTCTTCGGGGATTAAGGGGCGATCAAGCTCAAAATCATAATAAAAACCGTTTTCAATGGTCGGGCCAATGCCGAGCTTGGCTTCGGGAAACTGTTTTAAAACAGCATCAGCCATAACATGGCTTAATGAATGCCTTATTTTATCAAGTTGTTTGTTATTATTTTCCATATTTATACTGAGTTTATCGAAGTATTATTTCACCACAATATTGATGTTATCTTCAAGTATGGGTGCAGTTTGCACCCAAAAAGGCGAAAAGTCAACCTTCACAGAATCAATTTCTTCAAAATTATTATAGTGTTTGGAAATTGACTTTTTTGTTTTATTAGAAATTTTTCCTTTTTCCAAGATTGAATTTTGGTCATTAATAATTTTTTTGCCATGGACTGTTACTTTTATAACAGCGTCATTTGTTTCTTCGTCGATGCTGAGAACTTGGTATTCAATATCATCCAGGGTCGGTTCGGAAACAAGGGTAGAGCCCATGTCCAATTCTTCTTCAAGTTTTACTTTCGCCTGGGCCAGTAATTTATTATCATCAAAAGTTAAAAAAGAAACGCGCACTTTTTCATAGACTTCCAGCTCGTCCACTTCGTCTCCGACCTCGGCGCTAATTTCTGATTCCAGGATTGTTTTTTCAGCTTTGTTTTCACTGAGATTGTCCGGATTTTGAGCTTCGGCTTTTAGTTCTTCAGTAGCTTTTAAAATAAGGTCTTTGGATAATTTCTGACTAGCCGCGCTAATATCTTCTTCGGTAACTGTGGCGATTTTCCTAATGCCGCCGGCCATAGCCTGATCGCTTTCGCCATAGATTAATTTTTTTTTGGCAGTATCCAGATTTACAATTTCAAATTTACCAGGACCGATATCTCCCTTGGAACCGGTTTCGTCGGCTTTGACATTTGCTTTTATGCTTCCTTTGGCTGGCACGGTAATATCTTCCTGAGTGCGGAATAAAACACCCTGATCGGACATTAGGCGGGTAGTAGCAACCAGACCCTGATTGCCGGCTGTTTCATTGTAAATTGTGACTATTCCATAAGCCTGGCCTTCGGATTCTTTTGAAGTATCGGAAAAGTCTGTGAAAGTCAGCGTATCAGAAACTTCTTTTTGCAGCATTTCACCCTCCAAATCATTTAAAGTTACCTGAAAATCAGCCGTTGTGTCTATTTCACTCGGGATAATTGTAATAGTAGTTTTTGCAAAAGCAAAATAGCCGATAAATATAATAACTATAAAACTAAGGGCAATAAATGCCCAGACTATTTTAATGTATTTGTTGCCAACCTTACCCTTTTTTAACATAAATAAATTATACCAAAATAATGGAATCTTTACCAAATAATGCTTTTATTTCCGGGATTACATCAAGCGAAGAATTAATTTTAGTATTTATGTGTCTTTCCCCGACTTTTAAATAAACCGGACTATCCCCGGGATTGCTTATTAAAATATTTTTCATTTCTGCAAATAATTGCTTTTTAATTTTTTCAGGAACTTGAATTAATAATTTTGTATCCTGGCCTTTTTCCGGATTAAACGTTTCCGCTTGTTCAATAATTAACTTAATAGTATTTTCTTTATTATCAAGCTTGCCCTTAAATTCTAAAATAGTGTTTTCAATAAATAGAGTGGGGTATTGTTCCAGAGTTTTTGGAAAAACAATCGCTTCAATTTCCTTCAGATGATCCTCAATGGAAAGAAACATCATGGGGTCGCCTTTGCGGGTGAATATTTTTTTTACGGAATTAATAATGGCAATTAAATTTACCTGCTTGGCTCCGAGATGCTCATGAAGCTGGTCAAAGGGCAGACTGCGAAGGGCAGTAATTTGCTTGTATTGTGAAAGAGGGTGGTCGGAAATATATAAGCCGATTAATTCTTTTTCCCAGTTTAATTTTTCCATAGGATCGGCCTCGGGAGTTTCTTTTAATTTTAATTTAGGCATATTGTCAACCGGAAATTGGCCGAATAAATTTGTTTGTCCGGATTTGGCATCTTCCTTGGCACTTCGGGAAAAGCATAAAAGCGATTCCATGTTCTGTAATAATTGATTGCGTTCGCCAAAAGCATCAAGCGCTCCGGATTTGGTTAGAGCTTCCAATGATTTTTTATTTAAATCCTTGTCTTGAACGCGGGATAAGAAATCTTCCAGGTTTTTATAAGGCCCATTTTCTTTTCTTTCTCTGATAATCGCCTTAATAACATTGGCACCTACATTTTTTATGCCCGAGAGCCCGAAACGAATCCGCTTATTTTCAGTATTCAGACTTTTTTTAACAACTGTAAATGTGGAAAATGATTCGTTTATATCAGGCGGGAGAACCTGGATGCCCATCTCCTGCGCTTCATTGACTTCAATGTAAATTCTGTCCGTATTATCAGAATCAGATGTTAAAAGGGCAGCCATGAATTGGGTCGGGTAGCGTGATTTTAAGAAAGCGGTTTGATAGGCAATCATGGCATAGCAGGCTCCGTGCGACCGGTTAAAGCCATAACCGGCAAAGGGCTCGATAAATTCAAATACTTTTTCAGCAATAGTTTTCGGGACTTTATTTTTAATAGCACCGGCTATAAATTTTTCCTTTTGCTCTGCCAATAATTTAGGAATTTTTTTAGCCACGGCTTTTCTCAGTACATCCGCCTCTCCCAGGGTAAAGCCGGCCAGTTCCTGGGCAATTTTCATAACTTGTTCCTGATAAATAGCAACCCCAAAAGTTTTTTTCAAAATAGGCTGCAAACAAGGATGCAAATATCTGGTTTTTTTCTTGCCGTGCTTACCAGCGATATAATCGGGAATCCATTCCATGGGTCCGGGACGATAAAGAGAAACCATAGCGATAATATCTTCAAAATTAGTAGGCTTTAAGTCCTTTAAATATTTTTTCATGCCGGAAGATTCCAGCTGGAAGACACCGGTGGTCTGTCCTTTTTGAAGCAGCTCAAAGGTTAGTTTGTCGTCCAGAGGAATGGAATCCATAGAGACTTTGTCTTGAGTGGTTTTTTCTATAATGTTTAAAGTATTTTCAATAATGGTTAAGTTTTTTAAACCAAGAAAGTCCATTTTTAAAAGACCGAGATCTTCAATGGGGTGAAGGGAATACTGGGAAACAATTGTTTGATCGTCTTGAGAGGCATATTGAATGGGTGTACGTTCGGTGAGGGGATCCTTGGTAATAACTACGCCGCAGGCATGGGTGGAAGAGTGTCGGGCTACTCCTTCCAGCTTAATTGCCCGGTCCAAAAGCCGGCCGGCATCAGGATCATTTTGATAGATGTCTTTTAATTCCGGAACTTTTTTAATGGCTTCATTTAAAGTGGCAAACATGGGAATCTGCTTGGCAATGCGATCACAGTATGAATATGAAAGTCCGAGAACCCGGCCCACATCCCTAAGGGCGGCACGGGCGGCCATGGTTCCGAAGGTTATTATTTGAGCAACATGATCTTTTCCGTATTTACGTTCTACATATTGCAAAACTTCATCACGGCGAGTATCAGCAAAATCAAGATCAATATCAGGCATGGAGACTCTTTCTGGATTAAGGAATCTTTCAAAAAGCAGCTCATATCTGATCGGATCAATATTGGTAATGTTAGTGAGGTAAGCCACAATGGAGCCGGCAGCTGAACCACGGCCAGGACCTACGATAATGCCCTGAGCCATTGCCCAATTTACAAAGTCCTGAACAATCAGGAAATAAGAGGCAAAACCCGTGCTTTTAATGATATCAAGTTCATAGTCGAGTCTTTTTAAAACGCTCGCATCAGGATTAAGACCGTATCTTTTTTTTATGCCCTCTAGGCACTGATTCCTTAGTTGTTCATCCGGGGTGGTGCCTTCCGGCAAATCATAATAAGGCAATTGAATTTTTCCAAGCTCAATTTCAAGATTGCATTTTTCGGCGATAAGCTCGGTATTTGAAATGGCTTCCGGAGTTTCCTGAAACCATTCTTCCATTTCCTTTTTCTTTTTAAAGGAAAGGTCCTCACCGGTCATGGAAAGCCGGTCAATATCTGAAATTAATTTTTTAGTTTGAATGCAAACCAGAATATCCTGAGCCTCGGAGTCTTCCGGGTCTAAATAATGAACATCATTGGTGGCTACCAGGCCGATTCCCATTTCATGGCTTAATTCAATCAATATATCGTTAACCTTTTTTTGTTTTGGCAAAGACGGGTTGTGTTGGATTTCAAGGA
Organism: Patescibacteria group bacterium; assembly: GCA_043821615.1. Lineage (GTDB taxonomy): Bacteria > Patescibacteriota > Patescibacteriia > UBA9570 > JAHJKD01 > JBDRCS01. The sequence continues at coordinate 1,054 of JBDRCS010000021.1, read as the reverse complement.
AAAAATCATTTTTGGAAAAAATTTCCAAATATTTTTCTATTGTTTCCCGGGCTTTTTCTTTTCCGTGGGCAATTGCCATTTGCGGAACTTCGCCATGAAGACAAGCTGTCAGGCCAATTAAGCCTTCTGAATATTGTTTTAGTATTTCTAAATCAATACGCGGCTTGTAATAAAAGCCTTCCAAATGCGCAGCCGAGGTTAATTTGAGCAAGTTTTTATAACCAGCCGTATTTTTTGCAAGTAAAACCAAATGAAAGGGCTTTTCATCAATTTTCGGCCTTTTGCTGTGCATGCCATTGGGAGCGACATAAGCTTCCATGCCAATAATCGGCTTAATATTGTTTTTTAAGCATTCCTGGTAAAACTCAATTGCTCCATACATTACGCCATGATCTGTGAGAGCCAGGGCTTTCATGCGGTTTTTTTTGGCACGCTTTACCAGCTCCGGAATTTTAGGAACTCCGTCCAGTAAACTGTAATGACTATGGATGTGAAGATGGGTAAAATTCATTAAAAAAAATTTAGATGTTCGTTTATCTTATAATTTTTTAAGGGTTTTGGCAAGATGTTTTAATAATGCTATAATAGTAAAAATTATAAAAATTAAATTAAAATTATGCCCGTAGCTAAAACAAAAAGACCATCCAGTTTAAAAGAAAAGAAGACCTGTAATATGTCTTCTTATGCACATCTAATTATTTATATCGTCATAGTTCTTGCCCTGGCGTTAGGCGGGGCAAAGCTGTATGTTCTTCAAAAAAAGGTAGATGCCACTATAGATAACAATACTTATCAGGCAGTGTTTTTAACCAATGGACAAGTTTATTTTGGAGAACTGAATACAGTAAATAGAGATTTGCTAAAATTAAATAATGTATATTATTTGCAGGTGACTGAAGATTTACAGCAACAAGCCGCAGAAAAAGAGGGCGCAGAGCAGGCCGCTCAAGCAGCTGCTCAGCCAAGTTTTTCACTGGTAAAGCTTGGGGACGAATTGCATCAGCCGGTTTCTGAGATGGTTATAAATAGAGAGCAAATATTGTTTTGGGAAAAT
>JBDRCS010000020.1:0-2943 GCA_043821615.1 Patescibacteria group bacterium | reverse complement strand
GCGATAGAATCCTTGAATGAAAAATCGTATGCCTTTACACTATGCAGTAGGTTTGTCCAGGTGTGTCCACCGTTTTCAGTATAGCTTACACCGTATTTTTCGCTTTGTTGATCTGCCTGCCAATTTGTTGTCCAGATTCGGGTTTTATTTTGAAGGCGTTGTTCTTTAATGGCAATTACCCAATCGCCCAGAATCGGATGATCTTGGTTTTGATGTGTGAATCTTTGCCAGCTTATACCGCCGTCAGTAGATTTATTTATTCCGCCGGCAGTTCCACACCAAATTGTATCACTGTCTATTGCAAGTACGGAGAAAGCTTTCAGGTTGTTGTTTGCGATGTATTGGTTTCCCCTGGGGTCAAATCGAAAATAAAGTTTACGTTGTCTTAGGGTATCATTAGCTGCATATGTCCATAAAGTGTCTGTTGGTTTTATTGAATTCATGTTATCAAGAGGGAGGAGTGTGCGCTTCCAGGTAGTTCCATTATCAGTAGATTTTCTCAAGCCGCTCGCCCAACTTGCAATCCATACTATGCCTGTCGATAGAGAAATATCGTACGTTACGTTTTGTTCAGGGACTACGATTGGCAACATATAAACAGAGTCGTTAATGCCGTAATTCGTGATTATACTATCGCCGCGTTGGTCGAGTGTTTGTTCAATATGATTCCAGCTTATGCCAGCGTTTGTAGAATAAGTATAACCGCTGCCGGTTGCGATTTTTTCGTTGTCTTTTGCTTTTGAATAACCGGTTGATGTCCAGATTGTATCATTAAGAATACTTAATGCATAAATACCTAAGTTAGCGAATTCGGGAACATTTTGGAAATTTATCCAGCTTCTTCCGTAATTAGTTGATTTTGCCAAACCTTTGCTCGTCCCAATCCAAATTGTTGAATCTTGGATTGTCATTTGTGAGACACTATTGCTTGGAGGCAGAGGATTTTCGTTTGTAGTTTGCTTAAATCGAAAATGTTTTGGTAGACCTTCTTGTGCATTCAACTCTATAAATGAGAGAAAAATAATTATTGCGGCAAGATGTATTTTATAAGTTTTTATCAAGGTCGAACTACGTTGAGAGTATGAAGTATTTTGTTACTTAATAATTCGGTAAAATCTTTTGCTTGGAATTCAAACCTGTAAGGTTTGGCTGTCATATTGTAGGGAAGCTCGACCTTAATTGAATAAATTCCATCATCCGCGAGTGAATCGCCGTTAGAAGCGATATTTCCATTATCAAATAAGAAGTATTTTTTTGTTGGGTCTGATGAATCGAGGCTGCGGAAAAATACCTCTTTAATATCGGCTAACCCATCTGAATCCGCTGCGGCAATGCTCATATTGATAACTTTACTGCCCGAACTTGGTAGCGTTATAGAATATGGAGCATTAAGACCGGATATTATAGGATAATTTGCTTTACGAGTAATATTTAGCCCGAGGATAATCTCATTGCTCAGCAACTCGTTCCTATCTTTGGCTTGCATTTTTATTTTAAACAATCCTACTACTACCCTGGGAATGCTGAAAGAAACTGAAGCAGTGTATATTCCATCATTCGAGAGTGAATCGCCTTCTAAGCCCATATCATTTAAGGTTCCACTTACAATGACAGATTTCATATATTGGGAGACAATTTGATATTTTAAAAACATTATATCCGATTGACCATTGGGATCAGTGGCATGGACATATATACGAATTGATATGTTAATAGTGTCTGTAATAGAAAACTGTCCGTTCGCACTAATAGTGTCAGTATCGATTAGATACTTGTCTAGCTTACCATCGAAAAGATAGGGAGGAGTAACGCTAATGTCTAGAGCCGTGTATTTATCTTTTTCACAAGAAATGAATAAAAACGGAACCACTAAGAACAACACAATATATGGATGAATCAAGCTGGAAGATTTCACAAATAGTTAATATTGTTGTTTAATTTTCTGATGTTACGCACGAGTCTCATCTTCTTGTCTCTGCGTTCCTCTGCGCACTCGGCGACTCTGCGATATGCTTTTTCTAATGGATATGCGTAACATCAGTTAATTTTGATTTTAAGCTACGAAATCGCTGATAAAAAGTCAATTGTTAAGTGGGTATTAATTCGTAAAATGGAACCGGTAAAAAAGTAAAAATAAATATGGCAATAGTAATCCAGCCGATAGATTTTCGAGTAGGGTCTAATTCCGCATCGTCGTAAATAGGAGGGTGGTCAAGTTTAATGAAGAAGAAAAGAATTAAGGCAAACACCAGCCAACCGACAGTTCCGGCATGGATTGAAAAATACGGTAACGGAATAAAACTCGATAACCCAATGACGATTAATGATCCGAAAAAAATGCGTGCAAAGATGCCTTGTTTTCTACCAATCAAAGCATATAGAATGTGTCCACCGTCCAATTGTCCGATAGGGATTAAATTCAGTGCAGTTATGAAAAGACCGAACCATCCAACACACAAAAAAGGATAATGGTATATCTCATTCATCGGAGGGAAGTAATTTTGGTTTGAAATTAACTCTCTCACTCCTAATGTAAATAACGAATTACCAAATGTTAGGCCAGTAGAGGGAATTATTCCCGTCATTTTATATTCAGGATGAATAGCGTACAGATAATCGATGGTAGGGAGTGTGAAGACACCGTACATAAAAATTATTAATGTCACAACAAATCCGGCAATGGGACCAGAAGCGCCGATGTCGAATAAAGCTCTACGCGTTGGAATTGGAGATTTGATTTTTATAATGGCGCCCATCGTTCCGAAGGGATTAAATAAAAATGGCGGCATAGGAATATAGAATGGCAATGTAGAATTTATTTTATGGTAACGGGCTGCAAAGTAGTGCCCGAATTCGTGAGCAGTAAGAATTGCAAGCAGTGGAATTGAATACGATAAACCTAAATAAAAATTTTGCAGGTCAAACGGATCTTTATTTAGCCAC
>JBDRCS010000019.1:0-28286 GCA_043821615.1 Patescibacteria group bacterium | reverse complement strand
CTTCGATTAAAATTGCCGTAAGCTGAGGCACAACAAAAATCAAGGCGCCAATGCCCACGGCTATCAAGGCAAAAATGATGAAAGCCGGATAAATCATGGCATTTCTCACATTGGAAAGAAGAATATAATCTTTTTCCTTTTGATCTGCCAAATAATTCAGAACTTCATCCAGGCGGCCGGTTGTTTCACCGGCTTTAATCATGAAAACAAAGAAATCGTCAAAAACTTTGGGGTAATGAGCCAATGCTTCGGAAAATTTCATACCGCCCTCTATGTCGGTGGCGATTTCACTGATAATTTTTTTAAAATTTTTATGGCTGGTCTGTTTCACAATGATTCTAAGGGCTCTAACCAAGGGGACGGTGGAGGCAACCAAAACAGAAAGTTCCCGAGAAAAGAAAACAATGTCCCGATTTGAAACATGGGCAAATGATTCTGTAATTTTGTCCATAAAAGCAAGCTCTTTTTTTTCCTTAACTGAAAGAATGATGAGATCCTTTTCTTTGAGCAGTTTTTGAGCCGCTTCAATAGTGGATGCTTCAACAACACCGTTTATGGACCGGCCTGACTGTTCCTTTGCCTTGTAATTAAATTTTGCCATCTTATCCTAAATAGGTTTGTAAATCAGTTGGGTTTTGAGTATTTTTAAAAGCTGTTTCCTGCTTGATACTGCCGGAATTAACCAGCTCTGCCAATTTTTGATCCATGGTAATCATGCCTTCACCCGGGGAGGTCTGCATTGTGTTTTTTATTTGAGATAAATCGCCCTCTTTGATAAGACTGGTAATTCCCTGATTGGGAATGAGAACCTCATAGGCCAGGACTTCTCCGCCGCCGACTTTGGGGATAATTTTCTGAGAAATTATCAATGAAAGCGTGTCTGATAAATTTTCCCTGAGCTGGGATCTTTCTTCCTGGGGAAAGGAATTGATAAATTTTTTAATTGTGTCAATGGCGCCTTCATTATTGGTAGTGATAACAACCAAGCGGCCGGAAGAGGCGACATTAAGGACTTTCTGGAATACTTCCGGATCTTCAACCGAGTGGACCGCCACCACATCAACATCTTCCGTAAGTAAATTATTTAAACCTTCTGCTTTTGTATTAACATCCCTGCCTACCTCTCTCTGTTCAATAATTGATTTATTGTCCAAATAGATATATTCCATGGGATCTTCAATTGTAACGATGCGCTTGGAATAATTTTGATTTAAATAATCAATAATTGATGTGAGTGTGGAAGAACGACCGGAATTATAGGCGCCAGTAATGATTACAAGCCCTTTTTCCGATTCAATAATCTCCTTTACCGCCTGAGGAAATCCCAACTCAAGAAAAGGACGGGCAAATTCAGGCACTGCTTTTATGGAAATGGAATAAGTGGCCTGTTGGGCAATGATATTTACCTTGATGCGGGCCTTGCCCTTGAATTGATAGGCAAAAGTGATTTCCTTGTCTTTTGCCAATTTTTCCTTTTGAGCGTCATTAAGCCAGGATTCTATAATAGCGGAAATAAAATTAATATCCACCAGTGATTCATTACCCAGCGGCATAAGGTTGCCTTCCACCCGAAGCATGGGGGGCACGCCAACGGACAAATGTAAATCAGAGGCTTTGTATTCAGAAATAGAAGCTATTAATTTTTGGAGGGCTAGATCTTTGGCAGTATCCATGTTAAAAATTATTTTTCTAAAATTGTTCTAATTTTTTCAATTACTTCCTTGGGAATAAAGTGCGCCTTAATAAGGTAGTCAGCAGCGCCCATGGCCTGGCCTTTTCTTACATCTTCTTCCTGGCCGAGATTGGATAAAATGATCACCGGAATATCCTTGGTGTTTAAATCGTCCTTTAAAGCCTTGAGAACGTCCCAGCCTTCTAATTTTGGCAAAACCAAATCAAGCAGGACAATATCCGGCTTTTTAGCCCTGACCATATCCAGCCCCTCTTGTCCGTCGTAGGCAGCAAAAACTTCAAACCCCTCCATACCTAATTTTGATTGGTACATTTTGGAAAGGAATTTATCATCTTCCACAAGACCAATTTTAATTTTCTTTTCTGGCATATTTATTATTAATAATTATTAATTTTTAGTGGCGGAAAAGACCTCTTCAATGGTGGTGAGTCCTTTTAAGGCTTTTACTATTCCATCCTGCTTCATGTTTAGCATGCCCTGCCTTTGAAATTCGGCGGTTACTAATTTATCGTCATTGCTTTTTCCTTCAGCAACAATTTTTTGCATTTCTTCGGAGACCTGGAGGATTTCAATAATGCCAATGCGGCCGCGATAACCGGTTTGGTCGCAATGGGAACAGCCCTCGCCTTTCCAGAGTTTTAAGGGGGGGGTTATATTAACATCAGGCGGAATTGATTTCTGCGGAATTTTTGCCAGCTCTTCCAGGACTTCCTGGTTCATACTTTCCGGAATTTTAATTTCTTTTTTGCAATTTTCACAAATTTTTCTTATCAGCCTTTGCGCAATTACCAAATTCAAGGAAGAGGAAATAAGAAAAGGCTCAACCTCCATGTCTGTCAGGCGGGGAATGGCGCCGAAGGCATCGTTGGTATGGAGCGTGGAAAGCACCATGTGGCCGGTAAGGGCAGCGTGAACGGCCAGCTCGGCGGTTTCATTGTCTCGAATTTCACCAACCATGATTATATCCGGGTCCTGCCTTAGAATAGAACGAAGGCCGGCAGCAAAAGACAGGCCAACTTCAGGACGAACCTGGGCCTGAGCCACGCCGGGAATATTGTATTCCACCGGATCTTCAAGGGTAATAATATTTACACCTTCCTGATTGAGCTTTGATATTAAAGAATAGAGAGTGGTACTTTTACCACTACCAGTAGGACCGGTTACTAAAATCATGCCATGGGGGGTTTTAATGGCTTCAGTTACCACGGCTAAATTGCGATCCATAAATCCCAGCTCCTGAAGCTCGATATGGGAAATTCCGGTATCTAAAATACGCATTACGATTTTTTCATTATCCATAAGCGGAAGAGTGGAAACTCTGAATTCAATATTCCTATTTTCAAATTTGATTCTGAATCTGCCATCCTGGGGAATACGGGTTTCATCAAGTTTTAAGTTGGAAAGCACCTTGATGCGGGCAATGATTTGGGAATGAACTCTTCTCGGCAATACCAGAGAAGTATGCAATACGCCGTCCAGCCTGTATCTGACGCGGGTGTTGTCTCCCATTGGTTCAATGTGAATATCTGAAGCCCCGCCTTCAATGGCATCCCGCAAAATAACAGAAACCATTTTTGAAACAGGGGCGGTTTTAACAAACTCTTCTTCCGGCTCGTCTTCACCCAGCATTTTCTTCTCTTCCGGAGTCAGCTCCTCTTCTGAAGAAGCCAGTGCCTCTTCCACCTGCTTGGTCATGCTTTCATATTGATGCAAAACAGATTTTAGGCTGGAAGCAGAGGTGATGAAATATTTAAATTTCAGGCCTTTTTGCCGGGAAATAAAATCCAGGGCTTCAATTGCCTTGTAATTAACAGGATTAACCATCGCAATACTAACGCCGGCATCATCTTGCTGAAAAGGACAAAGTTCATAATTTTTAGCAATCTCTTCGGGAATGAGCTCCAATATTTTATTGTCAATATCCTGATCAATCAGATCAACATAAGGAATATTTAGCACCAAAGACTTGGCCTGGGCTATTTTTTCCTCAGGCATGGAATTTTCCGAAGCTAAAATATCAAGCGGCTTATTTCCGGTTTTAGTAACTTTATCCTGAAGCAGGGACGCTTCTTCCTGAGTAATAAAATTATTAGAAAGAAGCAGATTGATTGTATTGTCTGTTATTTGAGGCATATTTTTATTGAGGAATTTCTGAACCAAAAGGCTGTTTATTTCCCGAAGGTACCACGGCCAATGTCCGGGCTGATTCGTTACCAACTTTATCTACAGAGGTTATTAAATAGTAATATTTTTCATTAATATTTTCCGTTTCATCAATATATTCTTCCACTGAAATTTTCTCTCCCACTACTCCGCCAATGGAGCCTGATACCTGGGAACGATATACATTGTAATATGCCAGGTCAGAATCCGGGGGCCTGCTCCAGGTAATTCTAATGTCGCCATTTTTCATATTTTCCAGAATGACATCATTGGGAATTTCCGGCGGCAATTCATCTGTAACAGTCGCCCAATATTGTTTATTTTTCATTGACTTGTATTCTCCTATCTGAGAAACGAAAGTATAATAATAAGTTTTATTGTCTTCCACGCCATTATCCATATAAGATCCGGTTGGATTTTGTTTTTCTGCAATAATCTCTCCGATCTTGCCGTCTTCCTGAGAGCGATAAATATCCACGCTTGTAACTTCGGACCAGTCCGGCGCCTGCCAGGTAAGCACTAATTCCCTGCCGATTTTTGGATTGATTATTTTTACATCAATCAGGTGGGGCGGTTCTGCCGCGTCTTTGCCAATTATTTGATTTTGTTCGCCATATTCCATAACGCCGTGTTCCTGAAGTTCAAAATATCCGTTATCTGCCAGCTCTTCCACATTTAATTTTTTAATAACCACATTCTCCGTTAATTCACTGCGGCTATCGGCCAGACTTTCAATTTCCTCGGATTTAATTTGAAAATAAAAATAGTAAAAACCATAAAGGCCGGCTCCAAGAAATATTACCAGCACAAACAAAATAATAAAGTTAATAGTGGTTGAAGATATTTTTTGTTTATGGGTTTTAATTTTGGGCATTGTTTTCAATTAGGTAATAGGTATCGAAGGAAAGGCTGTAATCGGCCTGGCCGGCAGAATAAGTAATGTTTTTAACTTCGAATAATTCTATGTTCATCTCTAATATGGTCATAATCTTTTTAAAACTCTCCCAATTATCATTGTCAGAAGAAACAGTGATGTTTACATTAATGGCGCCAACACCGGGCGGGAGCTTGACGGACGACGTAATTGGCAGGCCAGTGGCATCTAACAAGGGTTCTTCAGTAATTATTTCTTCTTCTCCCAGATCTTCAGGTGGCTGATCTTGGGAGGCCAGGGTTTTGGCCTCCTTTACATAGCTGATATTTAATAACGTCATGTTGGCGGCTTCTATTACAGATTCTATTCGGGCAAAAAGCCAGGGAATTTCCTCCTCCGTAAGCATTACTTTATCGAAATTCCTAAAATTTTCCTTATTTAAGTCTTCATAGTTGGCTTGCATTTGTTTTAAACTTTCCAGGTAAGTGGTTTTCTCCTTTAAATCTATCTCTGAAGTTGTCAGCTGTTCATCTCGCACGGTCATCAGATTGGTATATTGCGGATAAATGATTAAGGCGCCGGCAATTCCCAAAATAATTAATACCAATAAAACAGCAATTAATAAATAATATTTATTTAAAAATTCATTCAATGTTACTTTATTTAAATTAACTTTCTTGGCCATTTGTTTTTGGTTTATTTATCACAAAAATATCAGGATTAACCTGGAGAGTTATGTTGAAATTAACACTTTTAATTACTTCCTCTTCAACCGTGGCTGTAGCTGATGTAACTTCGATATTTTTAACAAAATTTTCCGCCTGTTTAAGAACTTCTATTTGGTTGGTAATGGTGGCATAATCCGGGGCATTGGCGGTAATGGTAAATGTGCCGTCGGTACCGCCTGAAAGAGAGGCAAAAGAAACATTGGGCAAGGTATATTCCTGCAGCATCTCAAAAAATACGCTCCAATAAATATGCTGCTCCAGAAGCTGATTAATGCGAGTAATTGATTCATTATATCCTTCAACTTGTTTTTGAAGCGGACGGTAGGAAATAATATCGTCTTCCAGCTCTTCCATCTTTTGATGATTGATTTCAGTTTTAGTGAGATAAGTTGATTGTAAATAAAATAAGGTTGCATAAACAATTACAACTAATAAAGAAGTGGCAAATCCAATCCAAACAAGATTAATGATCTTTTTTTCGGGTTTTAGCTCAGCCAGTAATTCTTTGGGGATTAAATTTACATCAACCGCGTTTAGTGGAATCTCCCCGTTTTTAATTTTTTCAATTGTTTCCTCGACTTCCTCTTTTTTTTCTTCTTTTTTCTCTAATTTCTCAGGAGGAATAATAACTTTTTTTGACTTGGTTTTTGGCTTGGCCTCAACCTCTTTTAATATCTCACTAATTTTTTCCTTTTCTTCAGGAGTAAGGCCGACCGGTGTTGGAGCTTCTTTTTTCTTTGGTTCGGGCTTTTCCTTTTTAGGCTTAAAAAGACTAGAGAAAATTCCTTTCTTCTCTTTCTTTTTCTTTTCTTTTTTAGGCTTTTCTTCTTTAGGATTATGATAATCTACATCTTTCTTGGAAGTTTTTGCCTTTTGATTTTTGTTTCCACTTTTTAGGAAATCAATTTCCTCCATATATTATTATTGATGTATTTGTCTCATGGCCAAGCCAACGCTCACAGCCATACGAGGACCCAGCTCCTGCAAAACCGGCTTGAGGTCTTCGGGATAAATGACGCGAGCCCAGGGATCGCCGATGAAAACTTTTGTATTTAATACATTTTTTAGATATTGGGGTAAATTGGGAAGCCAGGCTGAGCCGCCGGCTAAAATAATTTTTTCAATCATGCCCTGATTCTGTGACTGATATAGATTTAAAACATAGCGAATCTCGTTTACTATGGAAGAAATCATAAATTCGATTCTTTTAGGAACCTGGGAAGATTCTTCCTGGGAAAGAGACAGGCCATAGTCTCTTTTGAATTGTTCAGCCCTTTCCGGAAGAATATTTAAGCTGTTGGCAATAGTTTTGGTAATAGACTCACCGCCTAAATCAATGGAACGATTTATTATAGGCACGGAAGAGCGGACAATCGTGATGGAAGTGGTGGAAGCGCCGATATCCACAACCATTACCGGGGAAGGGTCATGGCCCACCAAAGATCTTTCCAGAGCAAAGGCCTCGGTTTCCAGGCTGACTATTTGCAGGCCTGCCTTTTGGAAGATTTCCATGTATTTAGTAACTAAATTCTGAGGCGCGGCCGTGATGAGGATTTTAATGTTTTTTTTGTCCTTTTCGTTAATATTTCCCTGATTTTCAGTCTTGGACTCACTTTTTTCTGCAGGTTGTATTTCTTCCCCAAAATTTTCCAATAGTTTCCAGTCTAAGATCATTTCCTCCAAAGGCATGGGGACAAATTTTTTAGCTTCCCATTCAACTGCATTTTGCATTTCTTTTTTTGGCATTTCCGGCAAAGAAATAATGGAACTAAAAACCGTAAAAGACGGTAAGGCAGCAATTACTTTTTTTGATGTTCCTTTGGAAGATTCCACTAATTTTTTTACGCTATCAGCGACTTTTTGGATATTTTGGTCATCTTGTGACTTTAAGACGTCATTTTTTTCCTCTAAATATCCATAGGTGTTTAATTTTGCCCGGCCTTTTTGATTGGAAAGTTCTACCAATTTTATAGAAGAAGACCCAATATCAATGCCTAAATAGCTTTCTTGTGATCCAAATAAAGCCATATTTTTATTTTTAATTTAATAATGATTCGTTGTATATATTATAGCACAAAATAAACCTCTGAGCAAGAGGTTTATTTAGGTATAAAAAAGTAAGTTGTGGGTATTTATGGAGCTGTCTCTGTGAGGACTGGCATAGTTTTGGCTAAATCCTGTAATCCTGGTGGTGGATTGGCAATTAATCGGCCGTCATAGATAATTTTTTCAGCTGGGTAAGCATTGCCATATTCACCCACTCCTTTACGCTGGAAATCAAATTTATGCGCAAACATGGCGCCATAAACAGTGAGCGGGGTGCCGCTATTTCCTGTTTGAATTACCCCCTCTGTTCCATATTCATCATTTCCTAAGGCAATAAATACTCCGGAAATGTTTTCCACACTTGGATCTATGTAAATATCCCCCTGAACCACCCAAGCCACAGAAGGTAATTCTTGAATATTATCCAAAGAAGGAGTGGGCAGATAATTAATATCACTATCAATATATAAATCTCCGTAAATAGAAACAGTGCCATTGCCTGATTTTCCTAGTTCATGAGTAATGGTCATGTTATTATTAATATGAATTTCCGGGAATGAATCAGGATCGTTAGTATAAACCTGATTATCAAGGGCTCCAGCCGGGCCAGACCAGTTTCCGCTGGCCATTACATTTCGCTCCACGCCATATGGCCAAGCTGCTTTTATTTTATCCGGATTTATAACACCAATATTACTGATATATGGCTGATTAACGGCGTTTACATTCCTATCCGGATATTCAATGCCTGTTTCATATTGCTGTTCATAGTCTTGACCCTCCTCAGATTCAAAATTAATTATTTCTCCACCTGATAATATGAGGTAAGTAGCTTGCGATGGAGTGCTGGCCGTACCTTTTACATCCCCTTGTGAATAGACATCACCTTGTTGCACTTCTAGATAAGGAACGCCGCCAGCAGCTTCAGAAATGATGAGATCAAATTGAATCCAACCTAACCCACTGCCAGCAACTTCATTTCCTAGAGAATCACTGCCGTTGCCAGACCAGGCCCAGCCGGAAAAACGCTGATCCTCTGGCGTGAAGGTAACACCATATTCATCACCAGAGCCATCATCAATTGTACCTCGAAGACTAACCCATCCCCAATCATCTTGAGAATGTTCACTAATTCCATATTCATGTAATGATCTAATGCGAGCCCAGCCATCAACTTGTTTAGTGCCAGGGTTCCAATAAGGTGATGAATCTACAAAACCAGGAACATCAGGAAAGGGTGATGAAAAATCATAAAAGTCTAGCCAACCAATGGGGGAGGCAACACTATCGCTATCGCCATAAGAACCAAGCCAGGCATTTCCTCTAATGCCACATTTATCACTGGGGCAATCAGCAGGATTAGTTTCCACTGTAATGCCATAGGGATCTTTGGCTAATCCTAAATTATCAGAGTCAAAACTAACTAAAGAGACAGCGCCGCCGCCATTATCGTCAGTATTCCCTACCCAGCCCCATTTAAGGACATCAAAGGTCTCGGCAAGAAGTGTTTTATTGGTAGCTACAAAAAGCAAAAACCCTAGCACAATACAGGAAACTAGGGTAAATATTAAAATTTTAGGCTGTTTTTTAAGCATTTTTATTGACAAATTTCTGCTTCAGGATGATCCGGGCATACCAGCTCTTTTAATTGTTCTATTTGTTTTTGCTGTTCTTTTATGGCTTCTGTTAAAAGAGCTGATACTTGGCTTGTTTGCATACCATAATAACCATCCTTTCCTTCTCTGATTAATTCAGGCGCTACTTCCAATACTTCCTGAGCAATGAAACCCATATTACTTAATTTATATTCATCATTTTTCCATGTAAAAGTGACACCCCGCAATTTTTTCACTTTATCTAAAGCGCTATCAATAGTAATAATATTATCTTTTAATCGTTCATCAGAAGGAGGTGTCCATGGTTGAGTGCCTCCACAAAGAGCACCGGCGCTTGCATCACAATAAACGCCATAACTACCATCACTGCTTCCAATAACTCCAATATCCCCTCCAACACCTTTCGCCCCTATACCACTAACGGGATCCATTCCCTCTCCGGAAATACCTATTGAATTAGGTTGATTGCTGATTCCAGATACTCCTATTCCTGACCTACCAGTTGTATACCCAAATACACCCTTGCCACCATCAGCGCTGTGATACCCTTCAACACCAGGATACCCTGCTGTTTGACTTCCTCCTCTAGTGCCTGTACCTTCTGAATTCCAACCAATTACACCATATGAATCCGGGTCTGACGCTCGACCCATTACACCGTGATAATCTGTTGCCTCACCCTCAACTCCCGCACAATAGAAACAAGGAGCAATACCTGTAGAATATCCAGAAACGCCACTTCCTCCGGCTGCTTCTCCATATACACCGTCCATGTTTGTGGATGCAGTTGTTGTTTTGCCTTTTACACCGATGCCCGTAGAGCTTTCACCCAAAACACCTGCATCTGTGCCAGTGCCTTGCACACCATATTGCCCTTCACCTAGGACACCAGCACCATTATTAGAAGTATTTTTTCCATAAACACCATACCCATTTTGACTCTGGCCATAAACACCATTTCCTGTACTTGTGTTTTGTCCATACACACCATTACCAGAAGCACCTGAATTACTGCCATAAACACCATTTCCATTTGAATTCGTGGCAACACCCCAAACGCCGCGCGTGGGACCGTTGCCATAAACACCATAATTTGCTGTTGACTGAAAATAGCCACCATAATTACCCGAGGAATATCCCCAAACGCCCCTGTTTGAGCTATTACCATAAACTCCAGCTGTACCAGTACTATTACCATAAACTCCATAGGTATTTCCACTGCCATAAACTCCAAAACTTGGAGCTAGTTTGGTGGTCACGCCGGAAATACCATTATCTGTTGTTCCCCCATCCACTTCCAATTTATAGCCGCCTGGGGTTTTATCACCAACGCCCAAAAAACCAGAAATAATAAGGCCATCGGTTGGAGGAGAAAAATTACCGGCATAGGGCGCGCCAATGGCTGCTCCGCCTTCAACATCAAGTTTATTTATGGGAGCGGTGCCGATGCCTAAATTGGCTCCGATTTGACCATTGTTAGTAATATTTAGTGATCCGCCCTGAATTAGACCGCCAACTGTAAGATTATTACTTAAAATCAAGTTTCCGGCCTTGGTTTGAGAAGCAGGGGAAACATTTATAGGCGCGGAAACATTACAGGCCGTGGGGTCAACCGAAGGATTGCAGGCTGGCTCTGTCCAGGCTGCTTGTGTGAGGCCGGGAATTACAAGAATTATTATTCCCAAGATTATTTTGTAATAGATATTTTTAATCATACTTATCTCTAATTATACTGAATTTTGTTTTTTTTGTAAATTAGACAGACTTTACAAAAAAGCCAAATCTTAATATAATCTAATTATAAAATATTATTTTATGGAAGAAAAACACGCTTCAATTAAAAAAATATTGCTATTTATTGGTTTTATAGTATTTTCTTTTATTATTTATATTGTGGGTGTTTTGGTGGGAGCTGATTTTGGCAGTAAAAATGCTCAAATCATTGAAAGTGTAATTGGCTCGTCAAACGAAAATGATTTATGCGCCTCCCTAATCCCAGAAGAACCTGATGAAATTTATGCCTATACTGGCTTAGTGGCAGAAAAGGGAGACAATTATATAGTTATTAAACTTCAAATAATTGAAAATCAACAATTAATCGACAAAGAAGAAAAAATTAATTTTAATGATGAAACAAAATTTAAAAAAATGAGCTTGCAATCAATCCCCAATGAAGACGGTGAAATTCCAGAAGAAG
Source organism: Patescibacteria group bacterium (assembly GCA_043821615.1). Taxonomy (GTDB): domain Bacteria; phylum Patescibacteriota; class Patescibacteriia; order UBA9570; family JAHJKD01; genus JBDRCS01. The sequence goes on along the minus strand of JBDRCS010000019.1, from coordinate 16,969 downwards.
ACATCTCTATAAACGATATACTAATAAATGATACTATTGCTGCCAGCTCTGAAGAAAACGTTAAAAATAAAGAAGAGTTCACTGCAAAAAAAATAACAAGAATAATAAATTAATTTTTAATATCAAAATATGATAACAATCATTGGATTATTGATCGGGGGCGTAGTATTAATAGCTATTATTTGGTTAATAGCAGTTTACAACGGCCTGATCAAACTAAAAAACCAAGTTGATGAAGGCTGGTCTGACATTGACGTGCAACTCAAAAGAAGACATGACCTGATTCCAAACCTGGTAAACAGCGTAAAAGGCTATGCCAAGCATGAAAGAGAACTTTTTGAAAAAGTAACTCAGGCCAGAACAGCTGCCATGGCAGCCAAGGCTCCCGCAGAAATGGCCAAAGCAGAAGACAATTTGATGGGTGTTATGAAATCATTATTCGCTGTCGCAGAAAATTATCCTGACCTTAAAGCTAATGAGAATTTTTTAAAGCTTCAGGACGAATTGTCTGACACGGAAAATAAAATCCAGGCCTCAAGAAGATTTTACAATGGCGTAGTTAGAGACTTTAATATCAAGATCCAGGTATTCCCAAATAATTTAGTAGCCGGAATGCTCGGCTTTAATAAGAGGGACTTCTTTGAAGTGGAAGACGCCAAAGAAAGAGAAAACGTAGAAGTTAAGTTTTAAGTTTTAAGTATTAGATGACCGTATACAAGCAAATCGCGTCAAATAAGCGAAGAACTGTTTTATTGATTGCTCTATTTATTTTATTCATCATTGCTATGGGATGGCTGTTTTCATATTTGTTTGATTACGGCTACTCTGGTTTATTTCTGGCAGTAATTATCGCCATCAGTATGAGCCTTGTCTCCTACTATTCCGGGGATAAGGTGGCACTTTTTACGGCCGGGGCAAAGGGGCCGATCACCAAAGAACAAAACAGCTATGTTTATAACCTGGTGGAAAATCTCAGCATTACGGCCGGGCTGGAAATGCCAAAAATATACCTAATTCAGGACGACTCTCCCAATGCTTTTGCCACGGGGCGCGATCCAAAACACGCCTCCATTGCCCTGACCACGGGAATTATAAATTTACTGGAAAATCAGGAGCTGGAAGGCGTAATTGCCCATGAACTTTCCCATATTAAAAATTATGACATTCGGTTAATGATGATAGTGATTATTTGCGTGGGAGTGATTGTGTTGATGGCAGACTTTTTCTTGAGATGGAGTATTTTTGGAGGCCGACGCCGGGACGTGGGCGATAGCCGAGTAGGCCTGATATTAATGGTTGCCGGCCTGGTATTAATGATACTGGCTCCGCTCGGGGCAGAGGCCATTAAAATGGCGATTAGCCGAAAAAGAGAATTCCTGGCAGATGCTTCTGCAGTTCTGCTCACAAGATATCCGGAAGGCCTGGCTACAGCCCTGGAAAAAATAGACCAAGTAGGCAAGCCCTTGGCCAGACAAAATAAAGCGACCGCGCACTTATATATTGCCAGTCCATATGGCAAAAAGAAAAGCTGGTTCAAAAGACTGGCCTCCACCCACCCCCCAATTGAAGAAAGGGTGAAAGCCTTAAGATCAATGGCATAAACAATAATAAACATATATGACAAAAACAAAAAAATCTTCACATTTTGATTTACCAAGCGTTACTAGTCTTTGGCATAATACTTGGGAAATTTTTTCACATCATTTTATTAAAATTCTGGCTTTAACTGCCATCCCGATTTTACTTTTTGATGCCTTTTATTTATTAGGTGCCACTTCAACGATGTTTTCACTGGAAAGCCTGCGCACGCCTTTAGAATTGTTCAGCTTTTCCAATGGCTATGTATACTTTATAACCATTCTGGCGATCGCGATGATTTTTATTTATGTGGTCGGGGTAATTGCCTTGTTTTTAATGGTGGGAAATGCGGATGAATATGGCATCTGGCAGGCCCTTAAAAAAAGCATTGAATTTTTCTGGGGCTTTGTATTAATGAGCATACTGATTGGCTTTTTACAGTTTCTCTTTTTAATATTGAGCTATTTACTGGTCACAACCATTTCCGTTTTAATTGGTTTAGTTGGAAGCACTTATCTTAATCTTTTTTTTGACTATGTATTGGTAATTCCCTTTATTGTAGGCTTTCTGGTTTCCATATACTTAATCTTTTCCCCTTACTTACTAATTATAAAAAGAAAAAGCGCTTTTGACTCAATTAAAATCAGCTTTAATCTGGTAAAGGGACATTTTTGGGCAATTATTATTAGATTGCTGACCGCCTATGTAACTGCCGGCCTATTTATTATTATTCTGGGACTTATCCCCACGGTAGGCACAACCTTGGCCGGACTTATTACTCTGCCCTTCCTGGTAATTTTTACTTATTCCCTGTTTAAACAAGTGTTTGACTTAAAGCAAATTCCAAATCAATGAACATAGACTCCTTGGATAATTTTTCCACTAATTTAAAAAACAGCCTGCTCTCGGCAATCAACCTGGCTATTCAACTGGGGCAGGACCAGGTGTTGCCTATCCATTTATTGGCCGGCGTTTATTCCCAAAAAGGGTCTCTGGCTTTTGAGGTGCTTAAAAAAGAAAAAGTAAACAAGGAAAAAATTAATCCTTATTTAAAAAAATCCTTTCAGGGGCCAAGAAAAGCTTATCCGGAATTATCCTTGCTGGCTAAAAAAATCATAGAAAAAGCATCACTTATATCTTTTGAGAAAGAACACAACTATGTGGGAACGGAACATTTATTAAAAGCGATTATTGATTCCGGAGATGTTAATATACAAAAAATCGTGGTTAACTCGCCTCAAATTGATCAACAACTTCAAAGCATATTTAATAACACTTCCCGCTTCCCGGATTTAAATTCCGTTTTTGAAACCGGGGAAGATGATATTGAAGATCTATTGGAAAAACCAATTTCCCAGATGCAAGCCCGCAAGCCGAGAAAAGACGAGGAAGAAACAGATGTGCCGGCTTTGTCTTTCTTTTGCACTGACCTAACAAACCAAAAAACGCAGATTAAAATTGATCCGGTGATCGGCCGAGACTCAGAGATAGAAAGGGCTATTCATATTTTATCAAGGCGCACAAAAAATAACCCGGTGTTAATCGGCGAGCCGGGCGTGGGCAAGACAGCTATTATAGAAGGCCTGGCAAAAAGAATTGTGGAAAAAAAAGTACCACCGTCCTTGTTAAAGAAAAGAATATTCCGCCTGGATCTGGCCCTGGTGGTTGCCGGTACAATGTATAGGGGAGAATTTGAAGCCAGGTTCAAACAAATTATTGACGAACTGGCTGAGCACCCGGAAATAATAATATTCATAGACGAAATTCATACCATTATTGGCACGGGTGGAGCCGGCAGTGGTGGCACCATGGATGCGGCTAATATATTGAAGCCAGGTTTAGCCAAGGGAGAAATAAGGTGTATTGGCGCAACCACTAATGATGAATATAAAAAACACATCGAATCTGATTCTGCCCTGGAAAGAAGATTTCAGCCTATTATCGTGGATGAACCCTCGGAAGAAGAGGCCGTGGCCGTTCTTAAGGGATTAAGGGAGTATTATGAAAAATACCACCACACAAAAATTGAAGATTCGGCAGTGGAAGCAGCGGTTAAATTTTCTACCCGCTATATTCAGGATAAATTTTTGCCGGACAAGGCAATTGACCTGATTGACGAGGCAGCCGCAAAAAAGAAAGTCAATATGAAGCCTGATCCTCTTTCCTTGAATTTGGACATGGAAAATGAGAAATTAAAGACCCTGCAAAAGCAAAAAATTACCTTAGTGAGACAGGAAAAATTTGAAGAAGCCATGCGCCTGAAAAAAAAGGAGGTCATTTTAAAATCAAAAATCCGTAATCTTGTCGAAGTTCAACTAAAGGCCCCGACTGAATTAAAGGATAAAATCACGGATCAGGATATAGCGGAAATAATTGCGAAAATTACAAATATTCCAGTAGCTGAGCTGGTATCCGAAGAGAAGAAACAGCTTTTAAATTTGGATAAAACTCTGGACAAGGAAGTAGTGGGGCAAAAGGAAGCGACTAAAACCATTGCCGACTATATCAGGCGATCCCGAGCCGGCCTTACTTCCCAAAACAGACCTTTGGGCTCCTTTATTTTTTTGGGCCCCTCTGGCGTGGGAAAAACTGAACTGGCCAAAGCATTATCAAGAGCCTTGTTTGGCGATGAGAAAGCCCTGATCAGACTGGATATGTCTGAATTTTCAGAAGGATTCCAGTCTTCCAAGATGGTGGGCGCCCCAGCCGGTTATGTTGGCTATAAGGACAGCAATAAATTGACTGACCTGGTAAAAAGAAAACCTTACTCGGTAGTTTTATTTGACGAGATAGAGAAAGCCCATCCGGACATCTTTAACATGCTCCTGCAAATCCTGGATGAAGGCCACCTCACCGATGCAACCGGCAAGAAAATTAATTTCAAAAATACCATTATTATAATGACTTCCAATATCGGCCTGAAAAGCTTTGAAGAATCCGCTAAAATAGGTTTTGACAGCGAGGAAGTTTCTAAAAAAGACGTCAAGCGGGAAGAAGAAATCAAGGCTCATGTCTTGAAAGAACTGAAAAAAGGATTTAAGCCGGAGTTCCTGAACAGAATTGACAAGACTATTGTGTTTAAACCACTGTCTATAAAGGATCTGGTAAAAATTGTGGATTTGCAGATTAAAGATCTTGAAGACAAGTTAAAAGAGCAGAATCTGGAATTGGAAATCACCAAGGCAGCCAAGGAAAAGATTGCCCACGATTCTTTTACGCCAGACCAGGGAGCCAGGGCCATAAAAAGAACAATTCAGGAAGAAATTGAGTCGCCCTTGGCAGAACAGATAATATCTGGTAGATTAAAAAACAAGCAAAAGGTTCAGATTGGAGTATCTAAAGACAAAATCGTAATAAAATAGTTTTTTCAAAAAATAAAAACACCTTCTAATTATTAAGGTGTTTTTATGTTGAAATTTTTATGGGATATTTTATTCCCGATCCAATGTTTGGGAGGATGCGGCACATATGATACATATCTGTGCCCAAAATGTTCCGAACAATTTAAGAATGGAAAATCAGAGGAGAATCATTATTATTTAGATGAGTACAAAAATCCTCTTTTAAGAAATTGCATCCATCAATTGAAATACGGCTATTCTGAAGAACTGGGAAAAATTTTAGGGAAGTTGCTGGCAGATTCAATTGATTTGGAATTTGATTATGTTATACCGGTGCCAATTCATAAAAAAAGGCGCAAAGAAAGAGGTTTTAATCAAACAGAATTACTGGCCAGGGAGTTTGATACTGAAATTAATTTGGATTTGGTTAAAGTTAAAAATACAAAATCTCAGATGACTTTAAACAAAACCAAACGCTTAACTAATTTAAATAATTGTTTTAAATACAAAAATAATATAAAAATTGAAAATAAAAAATTATTAATAGTTGATGATGTTTATACGACCGGAACAACTGTTAATGAGATTAAAAAAACCCTTTTTTCCTATAATCCAAAAGGTGTTTGGGTGGCTACTTTGGCTAAAGGGAAAGATTGACATAGTGGTAAAAAAGTGATAAATTATACTGGTATTTTCAATTTGGAGAGGTGCCTGAGTGGTTGAAAGGAGCAGATTGCTAATCTGTTGTGTGGTTTATTCCGCACCCAGGGTTCGAATCCCTGCCTCTCCGCCTGCGTCCGATGCGGTTGCTTCGCAACCGCCCGGACTCCGGCGGATAAATCCGCAGAAAATATGGTGGGATGGCAGAGTGGACGAATGCGACGGTTTTGAAAACCGTTGACTGCCAAAAGCGGTCCGGGGGTTCGAATCCCTCTCCCACCGCCTGCGTTCGCTACGCTCACTCCGGCGGTTAAAACCGCATTAAGCGACAAAATTGGCATAATTTGATAGAATAAAATCATATTATCAATAAAATAAAAATATGCCTGAAAGAAATAATTTAGGAAACAATCCAAATCTAAGTACTAATGAGCATGGGAATCTATTAATGTCCTGGAATGTTCAGGAATACAACCAGCACCAAAGAAGGCCGGGCTGGTATGTTTGGATGATTATTCTGGGCATAGTCATGATGATTTATGCCATTTGGACATTCAATTTTTTATTTGCGGTGATCATTATATTGGTCGGGGTGATTATTTATTTAACTACAAATTCCAAGCCAGGGCGCGTTAAAATCAGCGTCTGGGAAGACGGCGTGGAACTGGGTGATACTTTTTATCCTTTTAAGACAATAAAAAAATTCTGGATTATTTATGAACCGCCGGAAGTAAAAAATCTTTATTTTGAAGTGGACAGAGTCTTAAGACCGGAAGTTTCAATAGAGCTAGGCAAAACCAATCCAATAAAATTAAGGGGATTATTATTAGACTATTTGGAAGAAGATCTGGAACAGGAAGACGAATCTGCCAATGATTTCCTGGGCCGCAAATTGAAGATCTAGGAGGAATTTAAGCGCCTGTAGCTCAGTGGATAGAGCGTATGGTTGCGGTCCGTAAGGTCGCAGGTTCGACTCCTGCCAGGCGCACACCTCGATAAACTCGGTGTAAACATTATATGGAAAATTTTAACAAGCCAATTTCAGAGCTTTCCGGAGTTGGTGAAAAAACAGCGAGCAAACTAAAAAGGATAAATCTTGAAACAGTTCAAGATTTGCTTTTATATTACCCCAAAGATTGGAAGGATCTTTCCAAAATATCTCTAATTAAAGATCTTCAGGCTAATGAAGAAATTACTATTAAAGCAAAAATAGATCTCATTAATTCTAAACGGGCCTGGAGAAAAAAAATGAATATTGCTGAAGCATTGGTGTCTGACGAGTCTGAGAGCATAAAAATTGTGTGGTTCAACCAATCTTATGTGGCCAAAACTCTTCAACCAGGCGATGAAGTATATTTTTCTGGTAAAGTTACTCAGGATAAATACGGCCTTCATCTAAATAATCCCACTTATGAAAAGGCAAATAAAAAAGAAACTACTCATACAGCCAGGATTGTGCCTGAATATTCCCTTACTAAAGGCGTGACACACAAACAACTCCGCTTTTTAATTTCTCAGGCTATTAAATATGCCGGGGAGATTCCAGAGTGGCTACCTGAAGATATTATTAAAAAATATCAATTAAAAGATTTACCCTGGGCTTATGAGAATATCCACTTCCCGGATTCTTTGGATAATCTAGAAGAGGCCAGAAAAAGACTAAAGTTTGATGAACTGTTTATTATTCAGCTCTATACTCAGAATTTGAGACAGGATTTAGAAAAACAAAAGGCTCCTAAAATAAAGTTCCATGAAGAACAAATTAAAGAGTTTGTGAAATCTTTGCCTTTTACTTTAACTGACGATCAAAAAAAATCGGCCTGGAAAATATTGCAGGATCTTCAAAAAAGTGCGCCCATGAATAGATTACTGGAAGGCGATGTGGGGTCAGGCAAGACTGTGGTAGCGGCTTTAGCCATGTACAACACGGCTTTGGCAGGGTATCAGTCTGTGCTGATGGCACCTACGGAAATTTTAGCAGAACAACACTTAAGAACAATGCAAGAAGTATTACCCGGAGTAGATATTTCAATAATTACTAAAAGTAAAAAGCAAAAGCTAGAAGGTTCCAGAATATTTGTGGGCACTCATGCTCTAATTCAAAAAGACTTTGAATTTGAAAATTTGGGATTAGCTATTATTGATGAACAACATCGTTTTGGTGTGGGCCAAAGGAAGACCTTGAAAGATAAATCCGGCGACGATAAGACAGTGCCTCATCTTCTTTCAATGACAGCCACTCCTATTCCCCGCTCTTTGGCACTGACCCTTTATGGAGATTTAGATCTTTCTATAATCGGGACAATGCCTTCCAATAGAAAACCGATTATTTCCAGATTAGTGGACGAAAAAAATAGAAATAAAGCTTATCAATTTATTAAAGATAAAGTTAAAGAAGGTAGGCAGGTGTTTGTGGTGTGCCCACTTATTGAAGAGTCAGACAAGCTTGGCGTTAAATCTGTGACTCAGGAATATGAAAAATTGTCTGAGCTGGTTTTTAAAGATTTGAAAGTAGAGATGTTACACGGAAAATTAAAATCAGCAGAAAAAAATGAGATTATGGAAAGATTTAAAAATAATGAGATTAATGTACTGGTCTCAACCTCAGTCATAGAGGTGGGGGTGGATATTCCTAATGCAGCTATTATGATGATTGAAGGTGCAGACAGATTTGGCCTGGCCCAGCTTCATCAGTTTAGAGGACGGGTGGGCAGATCTTCACACCAGTCTTATTGCCTGCTATTTACTGAGTCTGACTCTGCCAAGACCATAGAAAGACTGAATATGTTTGTGAATTCTAATAATGGCTTTGAGCTAGCTGAATATGATTTACAACTTAGAGGCCCTGGTGATGTGTATGGCACTCAACAATCTGGTTATTTAGATTCTTTAAAGATAGCCAAGCTTTCTGATCATGTGCTGATTTCGCAGGCAAAAGAAGCTGTAGAAGATGTTTTACCCAAACTTAATAAATATCCCTTACTTAATAAAAAAATGGCTTATTTTAGCCAAAATTTGCACTTGGAATAATATATCATCTAAGGCGAGCAGCCATTGCTACGAGCCGTGTTTGCTCGGGGCAATAGCCCCTCGCCTTGATTTTTTCCAAAATATCATTATAATAATTAGGCTGACAGTCACTGAATCAACAAAGAACTGAATCAAAGAGGGAGAGCTGGATTATGTCGAAGAAGCAGGCAGGAAAGGCCCAAGTGGCCATTGCACCTGGATGCAGAGTGACTCTGAGGAAGGATCTGTTGACGCAGATCACACGGACTGCCTGGTACGACTACTCACGTCTGCCAGGGAGGACAGTGGAAGTGAAAGAAGTGGTCGGAGAGAGTCCGGCCGGGACGTTGTTCAAGGTTCTCGGAACCGGGGACAAACTCGTCCAACTGTCAACGATGGCCATCTCGGCCATTCTCTAGAACCGAAGCAGAGTGGCTAGTCAGCAGGGTACGGGGGAATAAGAATGAAGTGTTACACGCGTGTACTTCATTCTCCCCCCTACCCACCTTTATAAAAAATGTAGAGAACTAGGTAGGAAAAAATGTAGAGACGCGATTAATCGCGTCTCTACATTTTTATTAAATGGTTTTCAATTTTTAAAATATTACAAAAACTTTTTCACGGCTTCAATAATGGTTTTGGAATCCTGTGGAGTGATGATATTTTTATAGCCCAATTTCTGGGCTTCTTTTTTTCTGTCTTCTAATCTATTTACATTGCGGACTTCGCCGGCCAGGCCGACTTCGCCAATAGCAACCAGATCTTTGGGCAGAGGCTTGTCTATATAAGCAGAGGCGATAGCGAGACAAAGGGCTAAATCTACGGCCGGGTCATTTATTTTCATTCCCCCTGTTATGTTGACATGAATATCTTGAGCAGAAAGAGGTAGCTTAGCACGTTTTGTGAGGACGGCTGTTAATAATTGTAGCCTGTTGGTGTCGAAGCCTGAGGCTTTCCGCTGAGGATAGCCGAAAACTGTTTTGGTTACCAAAGCTTGCACCTCAATCACAAATATTCTAGAGCCTTCAATAATAGTGGCCAGGCAAGAGCCTGGAGCATCAATTTTATTTTCCAGAAATATTCCGGACGGGTCTTTAACTTCTACTAAACCCTTGTCTTGCATATCAAAAATGCCGACTTCACGGGTAGAGCCAAAGCGGTTTTTGACAGTGCGGAGAATTCTGAAGTGATGATATTGATCACCCTCTAAATACATCACGGCGTCTACTAGATGTTCCAAAGCTTTGGGACCGGCTAAGGCGCCGTCTTTGGTGACATGGCCGATTAATATTATAGGGATATTATTCTTTTTGGCAGTTTCTAGAAATTTAACAGTGGCTGCTCTGATTTGAGAAACATTGCCAGATTCGGCGTCTACATCTTCTGTGTAAACAGTTTGGATAGAGTCTATAATTGCCAAGCTGGGTTTTTTTTCTATTATTGTCTTGCAAATAACATCAACATTTTCTTCTGGAAGAAAGTCTATCTTATCGCCTGGTAGTTTTAAACGATCAAGACGCATTTTTACTTGCTCGGCCGATTCTTCAGCAGAGACATAAATCACATTTTCACCAACATTGGCAGCCGCCTGAAGAATGAGCGTGGACTTGCCTATGCCGGGGTCGCCGCCAGGCAAAATAATAGAGCCCGGTACAATCCCGTCTCCTAGCACACGATCAAGTTCATCTATTTTAGTGGATAGACGAACTAAATTTTTATTGGAAATTTTATTTAAAGATTGAGTCTTGGCTGTGGGGACATCTTTTTGAGCTTTGGCTTTACTGGCCTTGCCCTCTAATTCCTTGCCAACTGTTCCCCACTTGCCACAATCCGGACACTGACCCTGCCATTTGGGAAACTGAGAATCACAGTTGGAGCAAACATAAATAGTGGCCATCAGTTTATTCGCAGAAACTCAATTTATAATTAACGCCGGAATATGTCGGATCTATTCTATCAGGTACTCTAATTACAACAGGCAATTCACATGCCTGAGCCTCAGTAATATTTAAAGCTTTAATAAATGTTTTTTCAGCATCTTTTTTAACTTTATCTATGGGTGTAGCATAAAGAGTTATTAAAAAGCTTTGATCATTTGGATAAAATAATATTTCATACTGAGAAGAATTTCTAATAACTGTATACTCTCCCTCACGATTTTCATACGCATCCTGAACTTGAATCTCCCCAATTTTTGTATTAAAAACTACGGAATTTTCTCCTCCTACTGCTTTATCTTTGTTTGAATATGTCACCATTACTACAGTTAATATAATAATAACAACAACAATGGCAATCATAATGTATAAAAATCTTCTATTCATATTTTAATAATTATTATTAATTAGGAAAACCACAATGGGCATTGGCTGACCAGTTGCCCCATCTCTTACCATTTTGTGATAAACCGCAGGCAGTTAGTATATTATTATCGGGATTGGTGGCTATTGTCATGCAATCATTCCACTCAGCGTCACTAGAAATATCACAATAGAATTTTCCTTCGGTTTGGTATTTATTCTGATAATTTGAAAAAACACTTTTGCAATCCTGAGATCCTCCACTAGCCAAAGAAATGTTATTCGCAATAAGATTGATTTGAAATAATCCAAAAGAAAAACCTCTTGTCTGGGGATCATTAGAGCAATAATCAGTACACGAGCTAGGGCTACAATTTTCCCCTATATTTGCCGTTCCACCACTTTCACGACCACAAATAGCCGAAGCCATATAAGCGTTATCACCCATACAAGTAGTTTGTAAATTAGCAACTGAACAATCACCAGAAGTAACCGGCTGACAATTATCATGAAACTCACAATAGCATTTATATTCATCATTACCATTACCGATTGTTCCAGGTGGACTTGAACACAAGCTGACATCTTCACCAACTGGATACCAGCCGCTTAAGGAGCTAGCTGAACTATTAGTTTTATATTCACAAGTAGGTGGTGTTCCACCGGTTCCACCGCTGCCTGAAGATGAAGTAGAACCAGAATAACTAGTCTCAATGTTGGGTATACTAAAAGAAAAAGTTACCAAATTAGGATTAATGGTGGTTAACAGCACAAAAGACCCCAGACCAATTACTAGACCGATTATTGCTTGGACGACCGTAGTTTTGGCTGCGGTGATTTTTGTTTCATTGCCGGCGGCTGTGATCCAGCTAAAACCTCCGAAAACAACCATTAATAATGCTAAAATGGCCAGCAAGCCAATGGAGAAATTATAGATAACCCCGATATATTGGGGCAGGCCGGACACTGTGGTGACTCCGGGAGGCAGAGGCACTTCCAGTTTATAGCCAAGGTTTGCCTCGGCATTTACGCCAATTACAAAAACAGAACTAGTGAGGACAACTGATAATATGACTGAATATAAAATTAGTTTTTTCATTATTTTTCAAAAGAATCTAAAATATTATTTACCACATTCTCTATGTTCTCTTTAGTTAAATCACTATCTATTTTTTGATCATTGATGAATACGGTTGGAGATTTTGTGACCTCAACCGAGCCCCCGTAATAATAGCTTTGTTCTACTAAATTGCGCATGACACCCTTATCAAAACATTCGGTAAATTCTTCATAATCTATTTGCTGGTTTTTAGCGGCTTCCTTGAGGAAGTCTTCGGATAAATTTTCCTGGTTCAAGAAAATGAATTTGGCAAAATCCCAGAATTCGTTTTGCTGAGCCATGCACTGAGCAGCTTCAGCGGCGCGCTGGCCAATGGAGGGTGGATCAGCCGGCACCACAAAATCTTTCCAGACAATAATAATATCGTCCTGATTTTTTTTCCCGATTGATTCCAATATTCCATAAAGATCGGCTGTTTCCGCATTTTCCAGATTGCCGAATAAAGTGATGACTATTTTAGGATCCTTGGCACCAATTTTTGGATCCAGGGAAGAGACAAAGATATTTGATTTGCTTTGCAGGCTTTGCAGCTCTTCCGGAACCATGGTTACCAAAGGATCATAGCCAAGCTCGAGGTCGCCATAGGCATTGGTAAATAATTCGTCCTGATTGCTGACAATTTTACCATCATCCCCAAAAAGGCCGACCGCCTGAATCCACAAAAGGGAGACAATTAAAATTGCCAAGCTGATCAGAGCAGCGTAGGTAAAAATTTTTCCGGAATTTATGTTTTTATTGTCTTCGCTCATTTTATTTGAATTTTATATATTTTACCCGATCTTTTATCAGTAAAATACAGATAATTGCCGTCGCCTGAAGTGTACATGTTTTCAACTGTAAAATCATTAACGCCACTTTCATTTACAGGATTGGCAATTTTGGTTTTAGTGCGGGTATTTAGATCAATTTTATAAATTTGATCGTCAGTTGAATCAGCTACGGACGGTACAAAGCCGGCACCTCTATCTAAGCTGGTGGGAACACCGCAATACATTGTGCTTTGATCGGCAAAAGTGCATTTGTCGGCCCAAGTATTTACCTCCAGAGGAATTCTGTTTTTACCAATATCGTTGCCGGACGCATCTACCACCCAAAGACTAGGTTTATTATCAGTACTTGTACTGTGAACATTGTAGACCATTTGATTTCCGTCCGGAGACCATTGATAATCAAAATTAGATCCCTGTACATACATAGCCTTAAAATTTTCACCCTTTAAACCAATCGGGATAACTTTCTGCTCCTGTAAATCGGTAAAATCCTGATATGTGCCTACGGCCTGGCCGGATGGCGACCAATTTACCTGAACCTGGTCTCCATTTTCACCCAGACGCTGAACGCCCACGGCATTAGAGCCATCAGGATTGGATACGCCCAGCCAGTTATCTTCTACATTTAGAGCGTCATATTTAAAGGCAATTTGATCGTCCCCGGGGGAAAAATTAAATTCATTCAGCTCATTAGGAAGTGTGAATTGCTGGTCTTTTTCAAAATCATAGTAAATATTAGAGCCGTCAGGAAATTCCAGAATAGCGGCATTGGCAGCTGAATCCCAGGTAACATTTTCTACGCCCGGAAACTCCTGATCTGTGAGCACGCCCAATAATGTTCCGTCGGGCGCAATACGATAAAATTTTCCGTCTGCAGAATTGTAATATGCTAATTCATCGGTTTGGCCGACTAAGGTGCCAAATTTCGCCTCTTCCCCCGTGAGAGCGGTAGTAAGAGTGTCTCCGCCTTGAGCGACGCTGCTAATTTCAGGCAAAGCGCCCTCGGCATTAATATTTTCCCCTTCCGGCGGAGCATTCGTGATATCGGGTAAAACCCCTGGTTCACCATTGATATTTTCGTTGGTAATCACCTCTTCTGTGGGAGTGGCCCGAAAAAATACCCAATAAATTGCCAGACCCATTAAAACCACAACCAGAACAAAGCCGGCTATGAATAATATGCGTTTTAGATTGGGATTTAATGTCATAATTTATGAAATTATTATAGCATATTTATTAGATAAAACCAAAAATGTCTGCAAGGCCGAAAAAATCAAGCCAGGCAGCCACAATAGCACCGGAAATAATAAATGGCAATAAGATTATAAATAAAATTATGACTATTACCAGAAGGGTGGCAAGATCCAAGCCAATGGTGGATAGCATGGCCCCTGCCCTCATGCCCAGTTTTAAATCCCTGATCACCTGCATATTTTTATCAACAATTGCCTTCAAAGGCCCGGGTATAGCCGATGCCAGGGGATTGTACTGCAACAAATCAAGCACTTTTTGCTTGGCTAATTCTCCCATGCCGAACATAATAAGATTTAAAGCAAATAAAGCCGCAAAATAGGTAATAAAACCGACTAATTCCAATAGCGCGGGGATGCTTTCTAAGCAGGTACTGATTAAAAATTTATTTATATAGCCGGAAATTTGTCTGCCGACAATCCAGGTTGCGCCCTTATAAGCCGTCTTTTTCGCTTTATGTGAAATTTTCCTTTGTTTTGCAAGTTCTCTTCCGGCTTGCTTTTCATCATTTTCAGAAATTTCATGAGGCGCTTCTCTTGAAGAAGGGACGGCGGAAGCAGTACTGCCTCCGGATGTTTCCGGCTCCATGCCCCTGCCTCTTTGAGGACGACCGGGCATTCGTGATTGTTTTGATTGGTTTTTTTGTTGATCCCTGTTTTCCCGGCTTTGATTATCCGTATTAAAATTACTAAGCATGGTTTCGGAAATCGGTGTTATTTCAGGCTGTTTGTTTGCCCGCTTAGCTTTGGTGCGATCTCTTCTTAATTTACCTGCATCAGCCATTTTGCCGAGCTGGCCTGGCAGGGGTCGGGACTGTTTGGGCGCCTGTGCTGCTGTTGCCATTTTGCCTAACGAACCAGGCAAGGGTCTTGATTCTCTGGGCTGTTGGGCGGCGGCTGCCATTTTGCCAAGCTGACCAGGTAAAGGTTTTGGCTCTCTAGGTTGTTGGATTGCGGCTGCCATTTTACCGAGCGAGCCAGGCAAGGGTCTTGGTTGTCTGGGCTGTTGAGCGGCTTCAGCCATTTTACCGAGCTGGCCTGCCAATAATTTTGCCTTTTTTGCCTTCGCTTTTTTTAATTGCTGAGCCATTTGTTGGGAATTTCCACGAAAACCATAAGAACTGGCACCAAGCCCGTCGCCACTGCTGCTTTTAAATTTGCCGGGGCTGACTTGAGCCATATATTAGAGCCAAATAAATTTGTCTACTTTCCAGGTGCCGTCTTCCTCCACAAAAACTGCCTGAGCTTCCTGTTCTTCGGTTTCTGTAACAGAAGGATCACCTTTTGTTTCTTTTCTTTGAGTGGTAATTTTCATATCAGCCTGGCCTTTTTTCTCATCTATATTAACAAGATCAACATTTATAACTTTGGTGGTAATGCCATAATATGTCACCTCTTTGGGCTTGTCTTTCTTTTCCTTTTCCACATATTCATCCGCCCATTTTTTCATGTCCTTAGTCATGTATATCTTTACATCAAGAATATTTTCAAAATCATTCTGGTTGGAAAAACTGCCGAACCTTTCCGTGAAACTGCGGGCAAAAGACTGGACATCGCCGCCGCTGGTTGTGGTGGTGCTGGCAATTTCTTCGGTGGCCACTTCAGTCTCCCCGGAAGTCGTGGTGGTGCTGGTGACTCCGGAAACAGTGGTTGTTTCCGTGGTTTTACCATTTTCAATGGTTGTAGTGTCTGTAAATATAAAACCCAAATATTTTTTAGCTGTCTCTTGTTGGAAGTATGCAAATCCAAGAAGACCGCCTCCAATAATTAATATTAATAAGATAATTCCCAAGATAAGTCCAAATTTTGCGTTTGCGTTCATATATTTAATTCCTCACCCCCTCTGTTCCCCCTCTCCATTTCATGGAGATGGGGAGGTACATAGAAGATGTTTATTTATTAATTATTATTGATTCCCTTCTTCGGTTCCAGCTAGCATGTCTTCAGGCTCCTCTTCTCCGCCTTCTGCTTCCTGCTTTTGAGCCTCGGCAAATTCTTTTTTCTCGTCTTCAATATCTAAAAGCTGTTTAGGATCGCTGGTGATAATCTGATCTTCGGTATAGCTGGCTACAACTTTTATGGCCGCATGATTGGCGCCGGCAAAGAAAATTCCCTCGCCCACATTGCCTTCTAGCAGAAGATATTTTTCACCTTCCGTAAGCATGAAAGTATCAGCCACTAATTCAATCGCCGCCGGGGACTGCTTGAGCAGTAATTGTAGGGCTGAATTGGTAACAATGGCCCGACCATAAGGAGAATTAAGAAAGTCGGCCACATCCTGAGTAATCGTGGTAACGCCAAGATAATATTTTCTACATCTTTTTACCAAGGCGAAAATAAATTTGGCAGAATCATCGTTTTGCATAAGCCACCAGGCTTCATCAATAACCAGTATCCTCTTTTTTGTCTGAGACCGAACTACATTCCAGATATAATTTACAATTGTGTAGATTCCAATGGGTCTTAATTCGTCCTCCAAATCCCTGACAGAGAAAACCACAAGCTGATTGTTCATATCAATGTTGGTAGGACTGTTAAACAAACCGGCAAATGTGCCTTCAGTATATTTTTTTATTCTAAGAACCAGGCTTTCTGAGCCTTCAAAACCCTCTAATATCTTTTGAAAATCAGTCATTAACGGCGGTTCTATACTGGTGAGGTCGGCTTCAGGCGTAATATCTTTGGAGGCATAGGTTTCAATGAGGGCCCTGTCAATAATGGAATCTTCTGAAGGGGTGAGATCGCCCAGCATAATTTTTAACAGGCCTTTGATGGTAATGACGGCCGCTCTGATAATATCAGCCGTTTTTTCACTGCCACCAACCGGTCGGGGCAGGTCAAAAGGATTAATTTTTGCTTCTGAGGAAAGGGAAACATTTATATAAGTGCCGCCAACCGCATCAGACAGATATTTATATTCCATTTCCGGGTCAATAATAAT
>JBDRCS010000018.1:0-5236 GCA_043821615.1 Patescibacteria group bacterium | reverse complement strand
AAAATGGATAAACATTGATGAATTTGATAAGCCGGCAGCCAGTTTTTTAAAGAAGAATTTTCATATCCATCCCTTAGATGTAAAAGATTGTTTTGAGACGAATCAGCATCCTAAAGTTGATTCATATCCTGATTATCTTTTTATTATTTTAAATTTTCCCGAATATGATCCGAAAACAAAAAAAGTCGTGACCAATGAACTGGATGTTTTTATTGGCAAGGATTATTTAGTAACTGTCCAGAAAAAAAGATTCAAGGCGTTAAAAAATTGTTTTTATAAATGCGCTAAGGTTGAAAAGACAAGAGAAAGTTATTTTGGAAATTCCTCGGTTTATCTGCTTTATAAAATTGTTGATGAGTTATTCAGGGCTTCCTCTTCCGTAATTAATAATGTTTCTCTGGAAATTGATAAGATTGAAAATCAATTATTTGAGCAAAAAATCTCCAAGACCATGTTCATAGAACTTTCTCAGGTGAGAAGGAATATTTTGAATTTTAAATCCATTATTGATCCGCAAAGATTTACAATTAATAATTTGGTCCATTCAAAAAGCAATTTTTTTCCAAAGGAATCCAGTATTTATTTTGACGACATCCATGATTGGATAGAGCAGGTCTGGGTAAGGCTGAATAATTATTTAGATATTCTGGATAATTTAAATGATATGAACCAGTCTATTATTTCAAATAAAACGAATGAAGTAATTAAGGTGCTGACAGTTATTTCCGTGGGCTTGCTGCCTCTAACATTATTATCAGGAATATATGGAATGAATATAGAGGGTTTACCCTGGATACACACTCCGGCAGTGGTAGCCTCTATGTTTGGAATACTACTAGGTGTAATTATTGTGACATTATTAATTCTTAAAAAAAAGAACTGGCTGTAATATGAAAATAGACAAGCAATTTATGAGCGGAGTATCGATTTTAGTGGGTACGGCTATTGGAGCGGGAATTTTTGGAATTCCCTTTGTGACAGCAAAAGTTGGTTTTGTGCCGGGCATGTTTTATATTTTTGTACTCGGTTTTATTATTTTACTGGTGACCGTTTTATATGCAGAAGTAACTTTGAGAACAAAAGAAAAACATCAATTGCCGGGCTATGCCAGTATTTATCTGGGCAAGTGGGGTAAGGGAGTGGCTTTGATGGCGCTGGTAATCAGTATTTACGGAGCTTTGGTGGCCTACACAATGGAAATCGGCGTGTTTTTAGATGCTTTGCTTTCCGACTCACTGGGCGGATCACCAAAGATTTACAGCTTAATATTTTTTGGCCTGGCCAGTATAGCAATTTACGTAGGACTGAAAACTGTAGCCACGTTGGAGAAAATAATGGTTGGCCTGTTAATTTTAGTAATTTGTTTGCTTTTTGTGTTTGGGGTAAAAGAAATTGAAGTGGCTAATTATGTTACTTTTAATGCCTCCAATTTACTTTTGCCATACGGTGTGATTTTATTTGCCTTAGGCGCGGGAACAGCTGTGCCAGATGCCAGATTTTTACTTAAGGGCAAGGAAAAAAAATTATTAAGAGTTGTCCAGATCGGGATAATTATTCCGATTGTGGTCTATTTATTGTTCGCCTTTTTAGTGGTTGGCGTTTCCGGAGAAGAGACAACGGAAAGCGCAATTCTGGGGCTGGGAACAGTGCTGGGTTCCCATGTATTATTAATTGGGGCAATTTTTGGAGTGCTGGCCATGGGAAGCTCCTTTTTATCCCTTGGCAATGTATTGAAAGAGACTTTTCAATATGATTTTAAGCTAAAGAAAATATTGGCCTGGGTTTTGGTGATGTCTATTCCTTTAATTATATATTTATTAGACATTGTCACCTTTATTGAGGCACTTGGTTTTGCCGGAGGAGTACTGGGGGGCGTGGAAGGATTGTTGATGATTTCGTTGTTTAAAAAAGCGAAGAAAATGGGGAATCGAAAGCCGGAGTTTGATTTCAAACTACCAAAAATTATTTTATATTTTATGCATCTTGTATTTATTGGGGGAATAGGATATGTTATTTATCAAGCAATTGTAAAATGGCTAATATAAATGAAAATATCTGATTATTTCAAATACAGGGTTCTGGAGGTAATTCCGGGCTTTTTGGTCTGGTCAACCTTAATTTTAATTATTTTATTGTCATTCATAAAACCTTTATGGATGATTTATTTTATTATTGCTTTTGATTTTTTCTGGCTAATGAGAATTGTTTATTTATTGGTTTATTTGTTGATTTCCTTTAGAAGATATAAAAAATCCTTAAAAATAGACTGGCTGGAAAAGGCCAAAGAATTGCCGGAATGGAAAAATGTATATCATGCCATATTTTTACCAACTTATCAGGAACCGTATGAAGTTGTGGAAAGTAGTTTTGAGAGCTTGTTAAATTCGGATTTTCCAAAGGATAAAATGATTGTGGCATTTGCGGCGGAAGAAAGAGACAGAGAAAATGCCGAAGGTATTGTTGAAAAGATAAAAGCAAAATATGGAAATTCCTTTAAAAAATTAATTGTCACTTTTCATCCTGATAACATTCCCGGGGAAGTGAAGGGCAAAGGAGCGAATATCAGTTATGCCGGAAAGTTTGTGCAGGAATATGTGGATGAGCAAAACATACCCTATCAAAATGTGATTGTATCATCTTTTGATGTAGACACTTGTGTCCATGAAATGTATTTTTCTTATCTGACATATCATTATCTTACTCATCCAAACCCTACCCGGGCCAGCTTTCAGCCAATTCCGTTATTTAATAACAATATTTGGGACTCGCCGGCCTTTATGAGAATTGCTTCTTTTGGTACGACCTTTTGGCTGATGACAGAGCAGCTCAGGCCGGAAAGGCTGTTTACTTTTTCTTCCCATAGCATGAGCTTTAAGACTTTGGTGGATGTTGGTTTTTGGCAGTCTGATATTGTGACGGAAGACTCTAGAATATTTTTGCAGTGTTTTTTACATTTCAACGGTGACTATCAGGTTTCGCCTATGTACATTCCGGTATCCATGGATACGGTGATGGGCAGTACTTGGAAATCTTCGCTTTTAAATTTATATAAGCAACAAAGGCGCTGGGCTTTTGGGGTGGAACATTTTCCTTACATGATCTGGCATTTTAGGAATAATAAAAAAATTCCCCGAACGAAAAAAATCAGATATATTTTAAATTTAACGGAAGGCTTTTATTCCTGGGCCACTGCTCCAATAATAATTTTTTTGCTGGGAAGACTGCCAATGTGGGCTGCACCTGATTTTGTAAAAGAGCAATTAATTGTGCAGAATGCGCCATATATTTTGCAGATATTAATGAGCGCGGCTATGATCGGTTTATTATTTTCAGCTGCCATGAGCTTTCTGCTATTACCGCCGCCGCCCACCAGAAAACATCGAAAAAAGTACATTGTAATGGTATTACAATGGCTGCTATTCCCGATTTCCATGATAGTATTTGGCTCAATTCCGGCCATAGACGCACAAACCCGGTTAATGACGGGTAAGTACCTCGGATTTCA
Source organism: Patescibacteria group bacterium (assembly GCA_043821615.1). Lineage (GTDB taxonomy): Bacteria > Patescibacteriota > Patescibacteriia > UBA9570 > JAHJKD01 > JBDRCS01. Next base: position 1,731 of record JBDRCS010000018.1, on the reverse strand, counting down.
TGTTACGGAAAAAACGAGGAAGAAATAGAAATAACCGCGGGGCACTGAACCCGCGGTTATAAATTAACACCGGATACAGTGCTCCGGTGTTATTTTTATTTAAGTGAATAATTTGAGAGGGGATGCAGTCATTGAAGGCTGACTGCGGGCCTGGGGGGTATCCTAGAAGCGGGGGGTGTTATAGGGCAGGAAGACTCGGTTGCAGCCGTCTCGACAGATTCCCAGCGAGATCCGGCCAATGTTGGTTTCGAACACGTCTCTGAAAGTCTGCCAGCGTTCGCCGCAGTAGGGACAGGTATTGGTTGAGTTAGAGCGGAAGAGCGTGCGGACGTTGATCACATCCGGCTCCCAGGGGATGATGGCCTTGCCGCAGGAGCAGATGATCAGCTCTTGAACGCCGGCATCCCAGGTGTCGATGTGCTGGATGCGAGAGTTGTGGTTGCATCCTCCGCACCGACATGTCTGCCACTTGTCAGACGCCCGGTGGGCGTCGGCGTAGCAGTACTGAAACGGCCGGAAGATCTTGCCACAGCTCCGGCAGATACAGACCAAGCGGGCCTGACCATCGGTCTGTACGAAGATCGAGCGAAGTTCGTGGTTGAGCTGGCTGTAGCAGTGGGGGCAATGGTTGTCCCTGCGGTAGGCCATTTTCACGTCGTGCAAACTGTAAACACTGCGCGGGATCAGACGGCCGTTAGACGGGGACGAAGAACTGGGATGGTCGCGGGCCGAGGAGGTCTGGCTGGAGGCTTGATGGCCATTGGGGCGCTCGAGTGCCCTGAGCAGGGCTTCGCCATTCTCGAGCTTCCGAAGATAGGCGCGGGCCTGACGTACGCAGAAGTCGGAAGTGTGATTCCGAATAGTACGACTAGCTTGGGCGATCTTGCGGCGGTGCCTAGCCATTCCATGGGACATGCGGGTTCGGACACTGGGGTGACGGTCGTGATTTGCCATTTTTTTGGTTCCCTTTGTGAGATAGTTTGTTGGCGATTGATTGTGGCCAAAATCTAGGATAATAAAAAAAAGAGCGAAAATCCTCCTAAAATATATAAATATATATATGTAGTATATTATCAACTAAAGCTGGTAAAATCAACTAAAACAGGGTTTTAGCCTTGACAAAATGGATAAAGTGCTATATACTAGGGCAGATTTAAAAAAACACTCTGGGTGTACCCAATTCTTGTAACTGATTGTAACGTATTCCTCGAGCATTAAGGAATTCGTTAACAAAAATTTATTATGGAAAAAGAGAATGTAACATTCGAAAGTCTTGGAGTTTCGGCTCCTTTGCTGGATATTTTAGCCAGCAAGGACATTAAGGAACCAACTCCAATACAAGCCCGGTGTATTGTGCCGGCCATGGAAGGCAATGACTGTATTGGCATTGCCCAGACAGGAACGGGAAAAACCTTGGTTTTTGTGCTGGCAATGATTAAGTTTTTAGTAACCAACAGGGATAAACAGGCTCTGATACTGGCGCCCACGCGCGAGTTGGCCTTACAAACCCAGGAAACCTGCGACTGGTTTAAAAAGTCGCAAAGAATTTATTCTTCAGTTATAATCGGCGGAGCCAACATGAAGCGGCAAAAGGAAGAGCTGAGACGGAGACCGCAAATTATTATTGCCACTCCGGGCCGCCTTATTGATCATCTTCAACAAAAAACGATTCGTCTGGACACTACCAGCTTTTTAGTGCTGGATGAAGCCGACAGAATGTTTGATATGGGC
>JBDRCS010000017.1:0-9807 GCA_043821615.1 Patescibacteria group bacterium | reverse complement strand
CCAAGGATATGACGGCGGTTCGATTCCGCTCACCCGCTCATATTCTGTTCGTAGGGCCGGCCGTGCCGGCCGTAGTCCTGCGAAGCAGGACGAAGGCCGGGGTGGCGAAATTGGTATACGCGACGGACTTAAAATCCGTTGGGCTTTTAAACCCGTGAAGGTTCAAGTCCTTTCCCCGGCACCAAAAAAAGTAGAGACGCGCCATGGCGCGTCTCTACTTTTTTATATCGTATTAATAAACTTCTATAGTAGCGTAAGCCCTTCCAAAGGCCAAGGCTGAGCTTCGGTCAGAGAACCAGATGTCTACTGTCGAGCATCCCATGCGGGCTGCCAACCTATCTTCTACAACAAATATTTTATCACCATATATTTCAGGAATTTTTACCCTGGTTCCAAAAGGCAGACAATTAGCTGCTATTGTTCCGTCATGTACTCTGGCTCCGGAGGCAGTAATAAATGGATCGCCTGAGGTTTCACCTGGAGTAGAGGAGTAAGCAGTTAGTTTAACCTCTAGAATTTCACTGGGAGGCATCTCCCCGACTAGTGGTAAATGTGTTTGCGGAATGTCTTTTTCATGATATTCCACAGCATACTCAGATTCATTAGCATGGCCAATTTCAGCCGGCACCAAGATATTATAAGTAATTGCCAAGCCAAGTAAGATATATAATATTTTACCTCCATGCTCTCTCCTAAATTTGTTTAATTTTTGGGCTAACATTAGAGAAATTATTAATAATTAGTTCTAATAAAAAATCCCCTTTATCACACTAGGGGATTTCGATTTGCGACCATGTTACAGCAAATACCAGTTTTTGTCAATGCCTATTATTAAGCTCTAAAATTTGCTAAAATAGAGATAAAGTAAGCTGAAAAACATGGAAGACAATAGAGATTTTATGCGTCAGGCAATAGTTGAAGCTCAGGCCGCTATAAAGGCCGGAAATGGCCCTTTTGGGGCTGTTATAGTGAAGAATAGAGAAGTAATAGCTAAGGCCCATAATCAGGTAGTACAGAACCATGATGCGACTGCGCATTCAGAAATTATAGCGATAACCAAGGCTTGTCAAAAATTAAAGACTCATGATCTTTCCGGGTGTGAAATTTATTGCACAACCGAGCCTTGCCCCATGTGCTTTTCTGCTATTCACTGGGCCAAGATAGATAAAATTATTTATGGGGCCGGCATTGAAGTCCCAAAAAAATACGGCTTTAATGAGCTGGATATTTCCAATTACAAGATGCGTTCTCTGGCAAAATCAAAAGTTGACATTGAAGCCGACTTTATGATATCTGAATGTGAAAAATTGTTTAAAGATTGGAAAGAGAGCGGGAATGAATTATATTAAATTTAATTTAAAATTTCCGGCCAGATCTTTTTAATTCTGTCTAAGCCTTCTTTTAATCTTTCTTCACCGTTATTTCCAAATGATAATCTAATATAGCCTTCACCATATTGTCCAAAGCTAGTACCTGCCAGGCAAGCCACATGAGCTTTAGTAAATAAAGTTTCATAAATTTCTGAAGATTTTTTTCCTGTCGCAGAAACATCTGGGAATACATAAATAGCTCCGCCTGGAGTATGGCATTTTACGCCTTCCAAGGTATTAAGTTCAGCCACCATAATGTCCCTTCTTTTTTCTAGGGCATCTCTCATTTTAGCTACCTCTGCCAATGATTCTTCATCCCAGCCGGCAATGCCTGCCCATTGGGTAAAGTTTGGCGAACAGGAAACTGTGTTATTAATCAGGTTACCGAAAACTTTCATATATTCTTTTGGCACATAGCCATAGCCCAGTCTCCAGCCGCTCATTGAGAAAGTTTTTGTATAAGCATCAAGCACGATGGTTCTATCAGCCATGCCCGGGAAAGAGGCAATGCTTTCAAACTCTCCTTCAAATACAAATTGGGAATAAACTTCATCAGAGAAAACCATCAGGTCTTTTTCTTTGGCGACATTGGCAATGGCTTCTAAAGACTCATGGGTGAAAACTCCACCAGTTGGATTTTGCGGGGAGTTAATAATAATCAATTTGGTTTTATCCGTAACTAAACTTTTAAATTCTTCAATATCAAAGTTAAAATTCTTTTCTCCTAAAAGGGGCAGAGGAACGGCTTTGCCACCAAAGAAATTAATCAATGATTCATAAGCCGGATAGCCGGGGTTGGGGTAGAGGACTTCATCGCCGGGATTAATCAAAGCCATAATCGTATAAAGAATTAATGGTTTTCCGCCTGGCGTAATGATTACATCTTCGGGGGTTACATCAATCATTCTGGTTTTGGCCAGCATCGGCGCAATTTTTTCTCTAAGCTCATATAGGCCTTGGGAAGGTAAATAGTGTGTCTGATTTTCTTCAATCGCCTTAATGCAAGCATCTTTGATTGGTTTTGGAGTGTTAAAATCTGTATCTCCAATTTCCATGTGGATCATATCCACGCCTTTTCTTTCCTCCTCTTTAGCCCTGCCCAATACATTGAAAGCTTGCTCTGTGCCAAGCCTTGAAATACGTTCTGCAATTTCCATATTTTTAATTAATATTAATTTTTATAGTTAAACCTTAAATATTATATATTATTTTTAATCTTCTATCAATTCTGGCTAATATTCGCAAAATATTATTTAGTTTACCTTGCCTTTTTTGAATTCCTGGACGTCACCTCCCACCAGCTCCGCACCCCAGTCTCGGTGCTCATCGGCGTCCTGGAAATGGCCTCCTCGGGTGATCTGGACAAGATCCCCCAAAAGGACAAGCATGAGCAGCTTGAGGGCGCTTATCTCAAAGCCAAGAAGCTGGAGCAGATCATTTCCGACCTTCTTCGCGCCTCAGAATTGGACACCAACCCCTTCACTCTGAAAAAGACCGATTTCAAGCCCATTGATCTTAAATCATTCCTCTCCCGCCTGGTTTCGGCGAAAAGCCTGGAAGCCAAGCAGATGGGGGTGGAATTGGCTTTTGATTTTTAAAGGAAAATAAGTTAAAATTAATACAAATTATTAATGCTTTAACTATTAAATACAATAAGCATGATTAGAACTGAAGAAATAAGAGATTTTTTTCCAGCCATTAAAGCCGGAAGAACCATATCCAATAATGCGGCAAGTACGCAAATTCCAATTCAACTACTCGATTTATTACAGGAATTGATTGTTAAATATGATAATGTTCATCGCGGTCAATCAGATTCATCAATTTCAACAACTGAACGGTTTGAAAGTTCTTATGACACCATCGCTCAATTTATAGGTGCGCCTTCCAGAAAAAATATTGTTTTATGCAAAAATACTACGGAAGCAATTAATTGTGTTATGTATTCTTTAATGACCGAATTTAAAGATGGAGATAATGTTGTTACGACATTTATGGAGCATAACTCGAATTATGTTCCTTGGTATGCATTGAGTAAAGAAATATTATCAAAGTTTGGAATTAATGTTGATTGCAGAATTGCAAATTTTGACAGGGAAACGGGACAACTCGACTTAAATCATTTAAAATCTTTAGTGGATAAAAATACTAAATTGGTTTGTTGTACAGGAGCATCAAATTTTTTAGGAACAAAAAATCCAATTAAAAAAATAAAGGAAATTGCTGATACCAGTGGATATGTCCAGCCGAATGGAGAAAAAAAATCTTATCTATTAATTGACGGTGCCCAAACTGTTCCTAATTTTTTTATTGACGTCAGAGATCTAGATGTTGATTTTTTGGTTTGGTCTTTTCATAAAATGTTGGCTCCCTTTGGAATTGGGGCTTTATATGCCAAAGAAGAAATATTAAAAAAAATAAGGCCGTTTATTTATGGCGGAGACATGATAGCTGAAGGAAAAGTAAGCCCTGAAAAGGTGGAATATAATTCTCTTCCTTGGAAATTTACAGCTGGAACGCCTAATATTTTAGGAACGATTCTATCAGCACAAAGTTTAAGATTATTAATAGACTTTTCTTTAAATTCTGGAAAAGATAAATATTTTAAAACTGATAAAAAAATTGAAACGCAGGATATTAAAAAAGCAATGGATAACATTGAGGCGCATGAAAAGCTATTAATTGGAGAAGCTTTGGAAATTTTAAGGAAAATCCCAACATTGCGGATATATGGTCCTAAAAATCCTGAAGACCGAACCAGTTTGGTGGCTTTTTCATGCAAAGATAAAAATCCATTTAAAATTGCTGAACAATTAAATACAATGGGAGTAGAATCTAGAGCTGGTTGCCACTGCGCGACACTCGCTCATTATTACTATAAACTCAATCCTCCGGCAAGTTGCCGTTTAAGTTTTTATGTTTATAATAATTTAGAAGATGTTAGAAAGGCCTGTTTTGCAGTTAAAAAATGTGTTTGATTAGAAAGCTTAATCTTAATAATTTTAATATATAATATGAAAGAATGTTTAATCTATGACAGTTCTTTAAAATTTTCTAGAGCTATTTATGGAGTATTAACTTTAATTGCCTTTTTATTGCATAACCAATGGCTAGTTTTATTGACGTGTATCTTATTGGTGTTGGGGACTTTTTCTATCAAACTTAATATCCCTTACCAAATTCTTGCTTTATTTAAAAAAAAAACAAAAAAGCGACCAGGAACCTCACAGAAAGAGACAATGGAATTAAAATTCGTTTCTGGACTGACAGCAGGATTGCTCTTAGTTGGATTTTTATTCCTCTATTTCGGGAAATACGAAACTTTTGCCTGGATTTTTATTTTAGTTATGGCTTTATTATTATTTTTAGCTTGTTTTGTCGGTTTTTGCGTAGCCACGCTAATGTTTGTTTTATTAAAAAAAGCTTTTTTAAAAATAAAGTCGCTTTAATAAATGAGAAAAAATACAACTAGCAAAGGCGAAATCGGCTACCTCAACAGAAATTGTTGGTTAGTCAGAAATCTTGGACACGCCCCTTATAAACGCTGTCGCTATTGCGATTATAAATTTCGGAATTGCTTATTTTTACATTACCAAATAATTAGCTTAGTATTAATTTTTGTTTTTGTCACCCTTCTTGTAGTAATTGAGGGCAGAATTTCAACTTTATCATTAATTCTAATTTTCACTTTAGTTGTTGCGTATGGCTATTTTTTTAATAAAAGTACGGAGAAGATTATTAAATCAAATTTTTCTGAAAAACAGGTAAAAAAGGAGTTAGAGAAATTAACCAAGGAGTTAGAAAAAAGGGTAAATAATCAGACCAAGGACATCAGAAAAAAGAACACCCACTTGAAAAAGCTCCTCGCCATGCGCTCCGAGTTTTTGGACGTCACCTCCCACCAGCTCCGCACCCCGGTCTCCGTGCTCATCGGCGTCCTGGAAATGGCCTCCTCTGGCGACCTGGATAAGATCCCCAAAAAGGACAAAGAGGAACAGCTCAATGGCGCCTATCTCAAAGCCAAAAAGCTGGAGCAGATCATCTCTGACCTCCTGCGCGCCTCGGAGCTGGACACCGACCCCTTCACCCTGAAAAAGGTCGATTTCAAACCTATCAATCTCCAATCATTCCTCTCCCGCCTTGTTTCCCAGAAGAAGTTGGAAGCCAAGCAGATGGGGGTGGAATTATCCTTAACAGAGCCTTTGGCTATTGATGAAATTTACGGGGACGAGCGCTTTTTGGAAGAGGCCGTGGGCAACCTTTTGGACAACGCCGTTAAATACACTCCCGAAACAAATAAAAAGACCGGTCAAAAGGGAAAGGTGTCCTTGTCCTGCGCTAAAGACGGAAAAAACGCCCTTATTAAAGTTTCCGACAACGGCATCGGCATCCCCAAAGATGAAATCAAGAAGCTCTTTGCCAAGTTCGCGCGGGCCAAAAACGCCCGGGACATGTACACGGACGGCACGGGATTAGGCCTGTTCATTGTCCGGGAAATCGTCCGCGGCCACGGCGGCACCGTAAAGGTGAAAAGCAAGCTCGGCCAAGGATCGGTTTTCACCATTTCCTTGCCCCTCTCCCCTCCCATGCTTGAAAAAAACAAGGAAAAGACTTAAACTGTAGGACGTATATACAAATTAAAATCACTTAACAAATACCATTATGCTAAAAATACTCCTTATTGAGGACGACAAAGACCAAATCCTGATGTATAAGACGAAGTTTGAGCTATCCGGCTATGATTTTATTTCCGCGGAAAACGGAGCCAAGGGCTTGGAATTGGCGGAAAAGGAAAAGCCCGACATTATCCTCATCGACCTGTTAATGGAAAAAATGGGCGGCATGGAAGTCTTGAAAAGGCTAAAAAAGAATCCGAAAACCAAAAATCTGCCCGCAGTCATCGTCACTAATCTGGACAAGCAGGAACTAGCCCATGAGGCCATGGAGCTGGGCGCGCTTGATTTCATTGTCAAGTCCAAAGTGCCTTTGCGGGAAATGATGGCCCGGATAGAAACTTATCTTAATAAATAGCTTTATTTCTTGCCTTTTTTGCCTTTTGCCTTCTTATATTTCGCTATTAATTTTTCCATCTCCTTTATCAGCTGCTTAGGCGTGGTGTAGGCTTTCACGATAAACGCGTCCGCTTTCAATTCCTTGGCCTTTTTCCGATATTCCGGATTATCCCAATTTGTAAGCAGGATAGTTGGAACCGGCTTGTAATCCTTCTTCTTCAATAAATACTCCAAAATCATCCAGCATTCCGAATCCGGCAGGACAATATCCAGGATAATAATATCCGGATTTTCTTTTTTTAGAGCCAGTACCGCGGAAATGGCCGTATTGGCCACGATCGGCTTGTAGCCCTCAAACACGAATTTCTGCCGGAACATTTCCGCCAGAAATTTATCGTCTTCGGCAAATAAAATCTTGCCCTTATTTTTTTTCTTTGGAGACATTGGTTTTCTCTTTAAGCGCTTGGTTAAAGCAGTCATATATTATTTTACCATTCTCATCGTTTTTGTTCAATTGAGCCAAAAACCGTCGTACTTCCCTGTCACCAGCTTTGCGCGACAAATCATTGAAGCGGACCAGCTCGTTGAAGATAAAAATCTGATAGATATTCTCTTCAGAGAGCCCGAAGATCCGGAAGGCTTTCAGAGCCGTTTCTTCAGAAGGCGCTCGCTCTTCCTTTTCTATGCGAAAAAGGGAAATGCGGTTTATTCCGAGTTTTTTAGCAAGCTCCATCACTCCGATTCCTCTTTTTTCCCTGAATATTTTTATTATTTTTCCCAGCATTGAATATTTTATTTTTATATATCCCCAGTCTAGCATTTCCTTTAATTTTTAAAAGGACTTCGCGTGTGGATAAGTTGCCTTGACGGGCAACATAAGGTTAATTAAGGTTAATTGTTATGTTACCTAAATAGGCAACTATGAATGAAAAAACTGGTAAAAAACAGCCAAAAAGCATTAATTTAAAAGTTTTTTTTCGACAGATCTCCTTAGAGCTGTGGAAAGAAGACTGTTTTAGGCATGTTTATGCCAATATTTTTATCTTCATTAATGGAGAAATTACCTGCCTGATTTTATTCAAAAACAAGCCGCCTCGCGGTTTTTTTGATAAAGATTTCCGTAAAATAAAAGGAATAATTTCGGAAATAGAGCACTGCCTTGAGGCGATTTCGCTTTATAACCAATCTTTGGAAAGAATTTTGAAAAAATGAGCGGGTGAGGGGGATCGAACCCCTGTATTCAGTTTGGAAAACTGATGTAATAGCCACTATACGACACCCGCGTGTCTTTTGTCGGGGATGTGAGACTCGAACTCACGACCTCTCGCTCCCAAAGCGAGCGCGCTAGCCAACTGCGCCAATCCCCGATAAATTTTGAAATAACTGGTGCCGCGGGGCGGATTTGAACCACCGACACAGAGATTTTCAGTCCCTTGCTCTACCCCTGAGCTACCGCGGCCCGTGGCGTTTCATTCACTTCGTTCATGAACCGCCCGGGCCAGCCCAAATAGTTTAACTAATATTATGGGCCCGCCCGGGCAGTTCCGACCGTAGGGAGGAAATGCATCGGGTGGGTGTATCTGGATTCGAACCAGAGACCTCAGTCTTATCAGGACTGCGCTCTAACCAGCTGAGCTATACACCCGAGGCGTTTTCGAACTGCGTTCGAAACCGCACGGGTGAACCCTATTAGATATTAAGTTATATCCGGGCATTTGCCATGCAAATGCATTGGATTCATTCGTGCAGCTACGAATTTTTTATGTAATTTTTTAATACTCTCTGTAAAAATTTTCTACCCCATTGTCCTTTTAGTATTTTTTCTCTAGCAAACGCATCACTTCTATTCAGATACGCTTCAAAATAAATTAATTTAAATGGAATACGATACCTAGTGGACTCTGCTAAGCCAGAATTATGTTCTTGTAAACGCCTTTTTAAATTATTTGTACACCCAACGTAACGCTTCCCATCTTTTATGCTTTGTAACACATAAACAAAAAACATAGATAAGATTAATTAATAATTTGGGTGTTTTTTTAAAGAACTTTACCCGTGCAGTTGCGAAGCAACTGCCTCGGGAATATTATCAAAAAAACTCACCCGGGTAAAGGGCAAGCTTCATAGGGCTTTAACAACCTGAAAGTGACAAGAAAAAAATCCTTTTATCCAGAAAAAATTCCGGATCGACTAACTGAATATTTATACTCCTTAGAAAGGAGGTGATCCATCCACAGCTTCCGCTACGGATGCCTTGTTACGACTTCGCCCCTATCACCGATCCTACCTTAAGCCCCACATAAACATAGGGATTTCGGGTATTACCGGCTCTCTTGGCGTGACGGGCGGTGTGTACAAGACCCGAGAACGTATTCACCGTACCGTGGCTGATATACGGTTACTAGCGATTCCAGCTTCATGAGGTCGAGTTGCAGACCTCAATCCGAACTGAGGATAGCTTTATGGGATTTGCTCCACCTTTCGGCTTGGCTTCCCTTTGTACCATCCATTGTAGCACGTGTGTAGCCCAGGACGTAAGGACCATGCTGATTTGACGTCGTCCCCGCCTTCCTCCCTGTTATCCAGGGCAGTTTCCCATGAATATTTAACATAGGATAGGGGTTGCGCTCGTTTTCGGACTTAACCGTACATCTCACGACACGAGCTGACGACAACCATGCAGCACCTGTCACTGCGTTCCCGAAGGCACTCCGCTATTTCTAGCAGATTCGCAGGATGTCAAGTCCTGGTAAGGTTCCTCGCTTATCGTCGAATTAAACCACATGCTCCACCGCTTGTGCGGGTCCCCGTCAATTCCTTTGAGTTTTAGCCTTGCGGCCGTACTCCCCAGGCGGAATGCTTAACGCGTTAGCTTGGAAAACGATACTGGAAGGGTCGAACTTCCAATACCTAGCATTCAGCGTTTACGGCGTGGACTACTGGGGTATCTAATCCCATTCGCTACCCACGCTTTCGCTATTTAGCGTCAGGAATGTTCCAGCAAGCTGCTTTCGCCATTGGTGTTCTAGCTGATATTAACGCATTTTACTGCTACACCAGCCATTCCGCTTGCCTCTACCATCCTCAAGTCTAGTAGTTTCAAACATAGACCCAGGGTTGAGCCCTGGAATTTTACATCTGACTTGCTAAACCGCCTTTTAGCGCTTTACGCCCAATAATTCCGGATAACGCTCGGGGCACTCGTATTACCGCCGCTGCTGGCACGAGTTTAGCGGCCCCTTATTCCTTTAGTACCATCACAAATTTTTCCTAAAGAAAAGAATTTTACACCCCGAAGGGCTTCTTCATTCACGCGGCGTCGCTCCCTCAGACTTTCGTCCATTGGGGAAGATTCTCGACTGCAGCCTCCCGTAGGAGTCTGGGCAGTGTCTCAGTCCCAGTGAGGCGGGTCATGCTCTCACACC
>JBDRCS010000016.1:0-15243 GCA_043821615.1 Patescibacteria group bacterium | reverse complement strand
GCCAGATTAAAGTTTGATAAAGTAAAATCAGTCTTATTTGGAGCGGCGTTCGTGATCGGCCACAGGGGCCAATTGAATTTAGGTGAAATGAACGAAGTAATTTTGCCGGGCAAAGGAGAAAGAATCTATACCCCTGCCTTTGGAAAGGAGCTGTATTATTGGGTTTTAGATGAAGAAGAATTAGACGAAGTGGTAAAGGAAAATTTGAAATAATGTTTAAAGCTTCTCCATATAAGCTGAAAATGTTTGAAACCTGCCCCTTGCAATACAAATTTAGCTACATAGACGATTTAAGCGATCAGTATAAAACGGCCAAGCCCTACTTAACAATGGGAGCGCATGTGCACAATGCCTTGAAAGATTTTTACGAGAAACTAAAGCCGGAAGAAAGGACCTATGAGAATTTGGAGAAATTATTGAGAAAAAGATGGCTAGAAAACAGGAGCGGATTTGCAGGCGTGGAAGATGAACGAAAGTGGGGAATAAAGGCCCTAATGATGTTGAAACTTTATGTGCATAAAAATGACGTGGCTCCAACCCCGTGTATGCTGGAGGATTATTATGATGCGGAACTTAATGAAGATTTAAAAGTGTTGGGAAGAATTGACAGGGTAGATGAAGACGACGAGGGTTATCATGTAATAGATTATAAAACAGGGAAGTATAATGCCGAGGACTTATCGGAATTTCAGCTGATAATTTACGGCCTGATTATGTCGGCTAATATAAAAAAGCCAGTTTACAAAGCCAGCTATTTATATTTGGCGGAAAATAAATGGCACACCATTAATATAACTAATGATGCAATCGAAGATGCCGTAGAAAAAGTAAAAGAACAAGTGGAAAAAATAAAAAAGGAAAAAGAATTTGCGCCTTGTATTAATAAATATTGTAAGTCGTGTGATTTTTTAGAAATTTGTCCAAAGAAAGAAGAAATAAAGAAAAAATTAGAAGAAGAAGATGAATACCAATAAAATAGTAATAGACATAGAAACAAAAAAAAACCTTTGATGAGATTAAGGGGCGAAATAATATTGCGGCTCTTGATGTTTCGTATGTAGGAGTATATTCATATTCTCAAGATAAATATTTTGGATTTTTTGAAAAAGATTTACCTGTTTTGGAAAAAATTTTAGAAAAAGACAGGCCGGAAATTATTGGCTACAATACAATTAAATTTGACAATCCGGTTTTGCAGGCAAAAATGAGAAGGGTGAAAATTGCAGACTTGCCTCAAATGGATATTTTTAAAGATGTGTCAGAAGCCTTGGGCTTTCGATTGAAGCTTAATTCTTTGGCTGAGGCAACTTTGGGTGAAGGTAAGAGTGGAGACGGTCTGGATGCAATTGCCTATTTTCGTGCGGGAAAATACAAGGAATTATCAGATTATTGTTTGCAGGATGTGAAAGTCACAAAAGAGCTTTATGAATATGGGGCCAGGCATGATAAGCTTTTATATATGGGAGGCGGAGAATTAAGGGAGGTGCCGGTATCATGGGGAGAGTATGAGAAAATAAAAGCCCAGCTGGAAAAGTCCTTAAAAGAACATACGCAAATTAATATTTCATATTTGAAAATTAACAATGAAAAGCCTAGGGAAATTATAGAAATTAAAATTGAGCCTCAGGAAATTAAAGAGAATAGATTAAAGGCTTTTTCTCAGGCAGACCAGGAAACTAAAGTTTTCGACATTAACAGAATAATAAAAATAGATGAGACAGGTAGCACCTTTGCTCATCAAAGATCACTAATATGATTGAACAAGAAATAAGATTAAAAATTCCTAATAAAGAAGTTTACGACAAGCTTCATAAAACCTATTACAGCTTTTTAAAAAAGGCAGCAATTTTTGATACGGATTATTATGATACAAGAGATTTACAGCTTTTGGACAAGGGAATTCTTTTACGGAAGAGAATAATAGAAGGCAAGATTTTTATTCAGGCTAAAAAAATAGTTAAAGCAATTTCCGAGGGAGTAATACAAACCGAGACCAAAGAAGAAATGCAAAAAAATATTGAGGATTCCAAGATTTACCATTTCCTTCTTAATGAAAACGGAATAGAAAAAGTGGAAAAAATATTGACCCTGCATTCAAAAAGAAATTACTATTATGTGAATGGAATCGAATTTTTATTAGATGATGCTGAGTATGAAGATTATTTAAGGAACACAAAAGGGGAAGTGTTTGAATTACGATTGGAAATATTAGCCAAAACTCCGGAGATTGATAAGTTTGTAAAAAAAATGCAGTCTGAATACGGCTTAATTCTTTTAAGCGCCAATAAATTGCAGCGTATTTTACTGGGAATGGGAGATTAGAGGAAAGACATGAAATCCATGGCCAAATGCATCTTTTTAAAAAGGTGCTTTTTTGATTTTGTACTATTGTATGGTTTAGTAGAAAAAGATTTATTTTGAACAGCGCGGTAAACCGGTCTGATGGAGGGGCCGAATAATTCTACCAGCACTTTATCTGGCATTTTTTTGAATTGGGCAACTGTATAAATATCTAATGATTTTAATACTTTGGCGGTGCGAGGACCAATGCCATTTAATAATTCTATAGGTATGTTGGATTTTTTTGAGTAAGACATGTGTAAGTTTTAAGTAGTAAGTTTTAAGTAGTAAGTTTTAAGTAGTAAGTTTTAAGTAGTAAGTTTTATTTTTTTTATTAAAACATTTGTCATTTTTTGAATTTCTATGAGTAGTGTATCAATTTCAGAAAAATTAATTAATTGGTTTTTGTCTAATTCTTTAACAATATTAATTTGAGTTTCTAATTCGGCTATTGAACCTCTTGATATATATAGAAAATTAGCAAATTCTTTAGATGTATTTCTTTGTTGTCCTTCAGCAATATTTGATGGTATTGATACCGCACACCTTCTCATTTGACTTACTAAACCGAATTTTTCATTATCTGGAAATTTATTTGTAATTTTATAAATTTTTGTAACTAATTTAATTGATTTAGTGTAAACTGTTAAATCTTTGTAAGTTTGCATTTATTTTTTAAAACTTAAAACTAAATACTTAAAACTTTCTTATGATTCCCGCGACTTTTCCCTGGATGACAACATTTTTAACTTTGATGGGGGTGTATTTTTTATTACGGGGTTGGAGGCGGATGTAATTTTTTTCTCGGTGGAATTCTTTAAGGGTGGCAGAGCCGTCTTCAAGAAGGGCGACAACGATATCGCCGTTTTGGGCAGTGTCTTGCTTTTGGACGACTACGAAGTCACCATCGGAGATTAGGCTTTCTATCATGGAGTCGCCTTTTACTTTGAGGACATAGGCGTTTTCATTTTTAAGGATTTCTTTGGGCACGGTAAGAGTTTCGGTGTTGTCTTCTATGGCTTCGATAGGTTCTCCCGCAGTAATGAGGCCGGCAATAGGGAGGTTCATAACAGAGCCTTCTAGGTAGGATTCTTCTTGCTCATTTTGTTCGATAATTTGAATATCTCGGGCTTTATTAAAGTCCCTTTTTAGATATCCACTTTTTTCCAATTCATCGATGTGCTGATGAACAGTGGCTAAAGAGCTTAATTTAAACTTTTTAGCGATCTCTTCCAAAGTGGGGGAATAGCCGTTCTTATTGGAATAATTTTGGATAAAGTCCAAGATTTTTTTCTTTTTAGGGGTTAATGTGGGAGACATATTGGTGAATTTATAATTTTTAATTTTGAATTTCTAATTTAAGATTAACCGAAGAAAAACCGAAGGTCAAGGATATGGTGTGGATAAGTTGTGTTTTGATACGAAAAAAGGACCTTCCATCATGGTTGGTCCTCTTCTCTCTCCTCCCCCGCCAAAGGCGGGGTCCAGCAATGGCTGGATGTTCACCTACATCTTGTGGTGAATCTAGCGGCTAGTTCCTGTCCTCGATGATCTCGAGCACGTACCGCTTCTTCTTCTTGCCACCGGCGGCGGTGATGATGGTGCGCATGGCCTGCGCGTGGATACCGCGCTTGCCGATCACCTTGCCGATGTCCTCCCGCGCGACCTTGAGTTCGATCACACAGGAGTACTGCCCGGTCACATCAGTCACCTCGACCTCGTCGGGTTTATCCACCATCGCTTTCACTATCGTTTCCACCAGATTTTTCATCTCGAATCCTCCTTCTGCATACTGCAGCTGCGCCCCGCATTCGCCGGGCAGGTTGTAGGTGGGAATATCATACCAAAAAAAATAAAAATGTCAATATATAGGTTTACAAAAATATTCAGACCTGATAACATAGTTGCAAATCAAGGAGGAAAGGAGGAACGCTTTTGGCAGCGCCATACTGGAAAAGGCACAACTGGTCAGGATTAGCTCCTAACAATTTCCTAGCATCAAAGAAGGAAGGAGAGGAAAGCTATTTGTGCTGGAAGTGCGATCAGATCCTGCACATTCCGCGGGGCAAGCATTTAGCAACCTGGGATCCAAGGTCCCTGGGAGAATGCCCCAACTGGCAGAACTGTTGGGACAAGGTCATGACGAAGTGAAAGCGGCCCAGCTGGTCCAATGGCGGCCAGCGGGAAAAGGGGGTAGGTTTTATTTTGTATCCTATCCCTGATTTTTTTTAAAATAATAACTGTGGTATAATAAATCTAATAATAAATTTTTTATGAAAAAATATTTTGGAATTTCAATTTTAGGAGCGGCATTTTTTATATTGGGAACAAATGCAGTTCAGGCGGACATCATTTACGGGGTTGATCACGGGGAATATAATGTAAAAATGGAAGACGGAGAAGTTTTAAATGTGGAAACAGAAGAATTGCAGGAGTATATGGAAAATGAAGAAGTGGAATATATTGAGCCCAACCGGATGCGAACAATGATGGAGACTGCTATGGGAACCACGCCTAATGATCCTTATTTTTCTTTGCAATGGGATTTGGCCCAATCCAATGATGCGGACATTGATGCGAAATCGGCCTGGGACACGGAAACCGGCTCTTCGGATGTGGTGGTGGCAATTATAGATACTGGTGCAGACATGGATCATGTTGATTTGGTGGATAATTTTTGGGTAAATCCCAATGAGATCGCCAACAACGGCATAGACGATGACAACAACGGCTACATTGATGATATTAACGGCTGGAATTTTATCGATGATAATAATAATTTATATCCGGTACCGGATGGATCAGGATCTGATTTTGGCGTGAATCACGGCACGCATGTGGCCGGCACAGTGGGAGCCACCGGAAACAATGGAATTGGCGTGACCGGAGTGAATTGGAGTACGAGTTTAATGATATTAAAAGTATTAGACGATGAAGGTGTGGGCGATACTTACGGAATTGCGCAGGCAATTCGCTATGCCCAGGATAACGGGGCCGATATAATTAATATGAGCCTGGGTGCTTATACGCCAGCAAGCATAGAAAGGGAAGCGACAGAAGATGCGATTGACAGCGGTATCATGGTAATGGCGGCTCTGGGCAATGACGGCGTGAATGTAAACAGCTATCCCATTTATCCGGCTTGTTATTCCAAAGTGATGGGGGTGGCGGCCACCAATGCGAGCGATGAGGCGGCGTCATTTACAAACTATGGTACGGATTGTGCAGATATTTCGGCGCCTGGCGTAAATATTTACAGTACTTTATTTGTGGACGGGTCAGATGATTTTAACAGCCCTTACGGCTATA
Source organism: Patescibacteria group bacterium (assembly GCA_043821615.1). GTDB lineage: Bacteria > Patescibacteriota > Patescibacteriia > UBA9570 > JAHJKD01 > JBDRCS01. The sequence continues at coordinate 9,594 of JBDRCS010000016.1, read as the reverse complement.
TGAGCGGCACCAGCATGGCCACGCCAGTGGTAGCCGGAGTGGCAGCCTTATTAAAGTCAAATCTTTATGCGGAATTGGCGGCCAGCATTAAAGACGCCATTCGCGGATCAGCCGATGATGTAGGCCTGGGCACGGGCATGGGCACCGGCCGGATAAATGCCAGTGCAGCCCTGGAAGCCTTACAGGAATCAGTTCGACCAACCCGGCCGAAAAAAATTCAGGCTTATACCGGCAAAAAGAAAAAGCATGAGCTGGACAGGAATACCAGAACCAACGAAAGAACCCCGTATTTTCAATGGAAGAAAGGCGACAAGAGCGACAGCATTGCCGGCTATTATGTATATTGGGGAACAAAGAAAAAAGCCGACCCCTATACGAAAGGAGTTTTTAGAACCGGCCGCAGTTTCCAGCCAGGCAAAAAATTGAGCGGCAATAATAAAGTTTATTATTTAAGAGTAAAGAGCGTGAACACGGTTGGAAACGTTTCCAGCGGCTTGCGAAAATTTAAATATATTATTGATACCAAGGTAGACAGGCCAGTGCAGATAGATCCGGAAAGTTTGGCAGACGGAGTTTTGGTGAGATGGTTTCCCGTGGAAAAAGAGCACGTGACCGGCTACTATGTATATCGGTGGAATTCAAGTAAAAATAAATATGTTCGTCTGGACAGCCACAAAACTGCAAATACCTATTATTACGATAAGACAGTTGAAAAAGGTAAAACTTATAAATATAAGGTGAGGTCGGTGGATGATTTAGGTAATCGGTCCAGCTTATCTAAGAGAAAGAAGATTAATTATTAGTCATACAGCCTCACCCCCTCTGTTCCCCCTCTCCAATCCTGGAGAGGGGGAGGTTCTCTGGTTCCCCCCTCTCCGGATAGCGGAGAGGGGGACAGGGGGAGAGGAATCTGATATAATATAGATATGTTAATAGTATGGTTTATAGCATTGGCGGCCGGACTGGCTTTGCTGGTTTGGTCAGCTGATAAATTTACAGAAACCGCCGAAAAAGTCGGCACGGTGATGAAAATCCCGTCCTTTATTATTGGCGTGACCATTGTTTCCATTGGCACCAGCTTGCCGGAGCTGATTACCTCCATGATTGCCGTTTTTTCAAGCGAAGAGGCGTCACAGATTGTTATCGGCGACGTAATGGGTTCCAATATTTTTAATATTTTAATAGTCATTGGTGTGGCAGTGCTGGTCATTAGAAAGCCGTTATCCGTGAAGCGTTCCCTGATTGATTTGGACCTGCCTTTATTGGCTTTGGCCACGGCCTTATTAACTTTAATAATATTGGACGGAAAAGTAGTCTTTTGGGAGGGAATAATTTTAATAATTGGTTTTGTAGTTTATCTTCGCTATACAATGTCGCCTCATGCCCGGGAAAAAGTGCCGGTTGAAGAAGCAGGCCAAGTTAAGGAAAAAGACATTGATACCAAGCCGGAGGTAAAAAGAGTGGCCTTGAAGTTGCTGGCCTTGATGGTGCTTTATGGGTTTTTGATATTTGTCGGTGCGAAGCTGGCAGTGGAAGCCGTGCTAAATGTTTCTACTATCCTGAATATTGCCTCATCCATTATTGCGGTTTCAGCCGTGGCTATTGGCACATCCTTACCGGAATTGGTAGTGTCTATCCAGGCAGCCAGAAGAAAGAATTATGATATTGCGATTGGCAATGTTCTGGGCTCATGCATATTTAATATATTAATAGTAGTAGGCTTGCCGGCCCTGGTGGGAACATTACTGGTGCCGGACCTAATTATCGGCTTAGTGCTGCCATTTTTTATCGCCGCCACAGTGCTGTTTATTATTTCCGGCATCACCAGAAGAATTCATATGTTCGAAGGCGCGTTTTATGTTTTAATTTACGTTGTTTTTATGGCTAAGCTGCTTAATCTTTTTTAATGCTGGAAAATATTTCCTTAATTTATTATTTTTTTCTTTTATTCATCTCTTTCATTTTATTAAAATATCTTCCCAATAAAAGAAAGGTTGAAATCAATGATAGAAAGCCGTTCACCGCGGCTATTTTATTTATGTCTTTATCCGTAATTTTGGCTTTGTTGGCAATTATTTTGTTATTGGATTGGCTGTTTTTTATAAGTGCCTTATTAGCGCTTACCGGTATTGCCCAATATTCTGCGATGTTGTTTAAATGGCTGAAGGCAACGCAAAAAAACAGAATGAAAAGCGAAACAATATGGATAATGATTATTTTGTTGTTATGGATTCTCACGTTTGTGTTATTTGTTTTACATTTTATAAACTTATTTTTAAAAATATGAGCTTAATGGAATCAATTGAAATTTTAGGCCAGCTTTTTTTGGCGGCCGTGTTGGGCGCCTTAATTGGTATTGAAAGACTGCGAATACACAAGGCCACCGGGGTGAGGACTTTGGCATTAATCGCCGTAGGATCCTGCTTGTTTACCATTCTTTCCTGGGAGGGGCTGAAATATTCCGGGCTTGATTTTGAGCCTACCAGAATTGCGGCCCAAATCGTGACTGGCGTCGGCTTTTTGGGAGCAGGCGTAATTATTTTTGACCAGCATAAAATACAGGGGCTGACATCGGCAGCCGGACTTTGGGTGACAGCGGCGATCGGCATGGCCGTGGGATTCGGCCATTATTGGATTGCCATATTCGGAACTTTAATTGTTTTATTTTTCCTGCTAGTGATCGGTAAGCTTGACCTTGACAATAAGTTTAAGGGTGCTAAAAAGTAGTGGATTTTATTAATTTTAGAAGACGGTGAAGGCAGGCATCGCGATGCCTGCCTTCATACCAATATTAAATGATCAAAAAAGTATTAAAAAAAATAATTCCTAAATCAGTATTATCGTTTTACCATAAAAGCCTGGCTTTGTTGGCGGCTTTTTTGTATGGTCATCCTGCCAATAAAATGATTGTGGTCGGGGTGACCGGCACCAAAGGGAAATCAACTACTGCTAATTTGATCTGGCAGGTTTTAACGGAGGGCGGAAATAAAGTCGGCCTGACTTCAACCATGAATTTTAGGATTGGTGAAAAAGAGTGGATGAATGATAAGAAGATGACAATGCTGGGGCGGTTTAAATTGCAGAGCTTACTAAAGGAGATGGTGAAGGCCGGATGTGGCTATGCTATTATTGAAACTTCCAGCGAGGGCATTGCTCAGTGGCGGCATCTGGGAATTAATTATGACGTGGCAGTTTTTACGAATTTGTCACCGGAACACATTGAATCTCATGGAAGTTATGAAAATTATAAGGCGGCCAAAGGAAAATTATTTCAACATTTATCTCAGGACACAAAAGAGATTGACGGCCAGAAAATAGACAAGATTATTGTTGCGAATAAGGACGACAAAGAAGCAGATTATTTCTTTAATTTTCCGGCGGATAAGAAAATTGGTTTTTCTCGCAAGGAAATTAAAAATGAAAAGGCAGATGCCAGTGGCTTGGAATTTGATATTAATAACACGCATATCAAATCAGGATTGATCGGAGATTTTAATGTAGAAAATTTTTTAGCGGCCTATACTGTAGGCAAGGCATTAAATATTAATAAAGAGGTTGTTGTTAGGGGTTTGGAAAAAGTGAAAAACATGCCAGGAAGAATGGAAATGATAGATGAGGGTCAGGATTATAAAATTGTGGTTGACTATGCATATGAGCCCAAGAGTTTTGAAAATATTTTAAAGACCATTCATGAATTGATTCTGGGGGACGGCAAGCTGATTGTGCTGACCGGTTCCTGCGGAGGCGGACGCGATGTTAGCCGCCGGCCGAAAATGGGCGCCTTGGCTGCCAAGTATGCGGATTTTATAGTGGTGACCAATGAGGACCCTTATGATGATGATCCGCAAAAAATAATTAATGATGTAGCGGATGGAGCTATTAAGGCAGATAAAAAAATTGATGAAAATATTTTTAAGATTGCCGAAAGGGGAAACGGAATAAAAAAAGCGCTATCATTGGCAGGTGCGGGTGATGTGGTTTTAATTGCCGGTAAAGGCTGTGAGCCGGTAATGGCCGTGGCTAATGGAAAATATGTGCCCTGGGATGATAGGGAGGAAGCCAGAAAGGTGTTACGAATTTGACACCCATAACCGCGGGTACGGTGCCCCGCGGTTATTCAATATATTAAAATAACCCGGGGGCACTGAACCCCGGGTTATTTATATAAAAAAATTGATTTGTGAAAGGTAGCCCGTTGCGCAGTGAGTGCATGGTGGGCGAGTCCATTGGTGGGGAGGCGCTAGGCCTCGGTCGAGGGGATGGTGATCTCGGTGGTCTGTCCGCGTTCGAATCGGACGCTGAGAGACATCACCCAGGGCACACCGTTGATTTCGTACTCCTGTTTCCATACGGGTTGTTTACCATCCGAACCCGAGTGGAAGGTGGTGAGGAGGAGGGCGAAGCTCAGCGTATCTCCCGGCTTGAACGGGTGGAAGACGCAGAACCAGTCGAACCCCCGGAGGTAGTTGAACACGCCTTCGGCGTCGTTCTGGCTGGACGAGCTTCGAATTTGCTGGAGCAGGGTCTCGAGTGCGGTTGCCTCGGTGCTGGGAATCTGCTGGTCAAGCTGGGGGTAGTTACCGGCCTTGGCCTCGATAGTGACCGTGTAAATCTTGGGCATCTTCATCCTCTTCTCTTTATCTCTGGTTGGGGTGGTGGAGTGTGAAAACAGTCTAAAGAAAAACTTAATTTATGTCAATAAAGTTGCAATATTTTTAATTTTAGGTAAAATCTTAACCAACCCAATAAACCCTGACTGTTGAAATGGATGCAGTCACTGAAATGAGAGGTACGAGATGAGCAACGAGACCAGTGCCAGGAACCCGATGACGGAGGGGCGGCAGTACCACCTAATGACGACGCAAGGCGAGATCGCGCCTCACTGCCTGGTGGTGGGCGACCCGGGCCGGGCCCAGATGATCGCCGAGACCTACTTCACGGATTCGAAGAAGATGGCCGATTACCGCGGCTACCGCACCTTCACTGGAACCCACGAGGGTGTGCCCATGTCTGTGGTGACCCACGGCATTGGTGGGGCCTCGGCCGGGACTGTGTTCCCGGAGATGGTGGCCTGCGGTGCCCGGCGGTTGATCCGTGTGGGTTCGTGCTCGACCCTGCTTCCGAACGTGCCTCTGGGCGATAGCGCCATCGTGACCGGCGCGGTGCGGCTGGAAGGTGCCAGCCAGTGCTGGGCCATGCCCGAGTACCCGGCCGTGCCCCAGTGGCGCGTGGTGCAGGCGCTGACAGAGGCGGCTAAGATGCTGGATTTTCCCTTCCACGAGGGTATCGAAGCGACCACGGACTGCTTCCGCGAGGGCCAGGGCCGGGCCAACGTCGAGGGCTGGCTTCCCTCGCACATGCGGCAGCGCCACAACGACCTGATGCGCATGGGCGTGCTGTGCTACAGCATGGAGGCGGCTACGCTCTTCACCTGGGCGCTCACCCATCCGCAGGAGTGGGGCCAGGTGTGGGCCGGAGCCATCAACGCTATCTACGGCAACCGGTTTGACGACACCTTCCAGAAGGGTGCGGGCCAGGACAGCGCGGTCCGCATCGCGCTAGCGGCCATGGTGCTGCTCAACGAGAGTTACCCGATCGGGTAGCTCTACTGGGGAGAGAGAAACCCATCGATAAACACAAAGAACTACACCAAGAAGGAGGTCGATGGGTGTAGTAAATAATTACGATTTTAAATAATTTTGAAGTGTAGGGGTACGCAGATCTGCGTCCCCTACATTTTTTTTACCAAAGAAAAAAAGCCCGTTGCGCAGTAAGTGCATGGTGGGCGAGTCCATTGGGGGGGAGGCGCTAGGCCTCGGAGTTGGAGGGGGTGTGGACGGAGAGGGTCCAGGCGGTGTCTTCGATGAGATAGCGAATCTGGAATCGTATCGGTTGGCCTTTGCGATCGTGCGAGTGCCAAATGGTAGCAAACGGCTTGGGCGGCTTGGTTACCACATGGTAGTTCCGGAACCACTCCAGTTCCATCAGGGCCTGGAGCGAATTTTCGGTCGCACCATCGGTTCTGAGCATATCCATCAACTGCGACAGGATCAAGCGATCCAGCCGCGTGAGCGGATGGTTCTGGAGAGAGGGGTGGCCGTTCTGACCTTGGATGCTGACGACGAACTCTGCCATTTTCTCTGCGTTCCTTTTCTGCTTTGGCCGAATCGGCCTGATTGTTTCCAACAAAATAGCACACGCATGTGCTAATCGGAAATAGTCTATAATAATTTATTATTAAAGTCAATTATTTGCTATAATATAATAGATGCACGAAATACTAATTAAAATTGATCGCTTCGCAGCTTGGACCCTCTTTATCGGGGTGATTTTATATTTTATTACCGGCTATGGCATGACCAAGGGGATTATTGATTCTCAATTGAGCCAGACCCTGCATTCCACGGTGCTGACTTACATTATATTAATAGCCTTTTTAATCCATGCGCCTTGGGCCATCCACCTAGCCTTAAAACGCTGGCAGGTCTGGAATATTTTTACGCAAATATTATTGGTTTTATTATTTATAGGATTTTGCGGATTTGTGGTTTACGCGGACCAGGTTTATTCAATCCAGCCGGAAGAAGATGAAAAAGAGCCAATATTCATAGAAACGGAAACGCCCCTTAAAAATGAAAATATAAATGCCAATTTAAATACGAATAAAAATAAGGAAAATGTTTTTACAGTGGAAGAACTGGGAAAATATAACGGCCAGAACGGTCAATCGGCCTACGTGGCCGTGGATGGAAACGTGTATGATCTAAGTTCTATTTTTCAACAAGGTTTGCATTTTTCTCATTTTGCAGGGAAAGACCTAACAAATGAATTTTACAGCCGGCATGCCAAGTCAGCCCTGCAGGGATATCCGATTGTGGGAACATTAACAAAATAAAATTATTAATTTATAGCATTATGGCAGAAACAAAATCAAAAAAAACTATTTCCGACAAAGACGTAGAGGAATGGTTTAAAAATAAATTTGAAGGCTGGGAAAAAAATATGGATAAAGACGGAAGTTGTTGTAAAAAAATCGGAAAAGGCAAGGCTTATAAAACCGGCGCCGGGGCTGGCGGCTGGGTTTGCTTTTTTGGCTGGGTTGGAGCAGTGGTTTATTATGTTCAGGTATCAACCTCATTTTGGGATGGTGTGCTGGGAATTTTAAAGTCTTTTATCTGGCCAGCATTTGTGGTTCATGGATTAATGAAGTTCTTAGGATTGTAAGTTTTAAAGCTAGAAAAAAAGCTCTCATTTTAACGTGGGGGCTTTTTTGTTTTGGTAAATAAAGAAGCCCACCGTTCGAATGACCGGTTGGGTCTTCTTTACGGTGGGCGATTCCTCCTTGTACTGGACACTCTCCTCGCCTAGCGTCAGGACTGGCAGACAGCGTCGCATTTCGCGACAAGAACGCAGTGAACTCCGCTTTTTTTCATTTTTTTCACAGCTACCAGGTGGAGAGGCAAACTAATTTGGGCTGCTTCTTCCATTGTCTCCAGCCGGATATGGCTGAGACCAGGAGTGTCCCTGATGTGCTCCTTGATGTGGTCAGAGCAGCAGCCGGCGAAACAGTAGCAGCCTCCTTGCGTGGTCCGGAAGCGAACGAAAGTCAGCCGCGGAAGAACAAGACGAAGGAGCTTCATCGCAATCACCAGAAAAATAATCGGCGACAGGATGAGGAGGAGGAGAAAGATCATGATTATCACGGGACTAACAGTGTAGACAGCTTGGGTGGTTGCGGCCAACATTGGATGGATCCCTTTCTTGGTTTTTTAGGGAGGAGAAAAGGTTCGTTTTGTTTGAGGTTAATCTTAATGATATTTAGATTATTGTAAAGTTTTTTTGATTTGACGGGAAAAAAAGAAGATGATAAAATTTTAATACGCTCTGTGATGGCGTATTTTTGTTTGCGGCAGCAAGGTACGCCGCCATTCGGACGCATAGAGGTCTATTCTGGACCGCATTGTGGAAGCCGGATGGTACATGCCCTGGCAAGGGCCCTGACTCGACCCCTGTAAGGAGCAGGCCTGACAGCAGGAGAAATGCCCGCAAAGTCCGCATATGGGATGGAAATCCCGACGACTTACGCGAGAACCGAAGAAAAAGTCCTGGAGCCGAGCGTTCCAGGCATGAGGAGGATTCAAGATATGGATGCGATGAACTGGACGGAGCACAACGGCGACGCGCTGGACAACCTGGTGGCCCTGACGATCTGATCCGACGGCGTCGGCGTCGATCGTCACAGTCCGTCGGCAGGTGAGAGAAGTTCTACGGAACAACTCTCATCTGTCGGCGGCATTTTTTTTCAAGAAGCGCTGATGGCGCTTTTTTAGTTTGAAGGGAAGGGTGGAAATAAAGAAGCCCACCGAGGTTGTAGTCGACGAGACTCCTTTAGTGGGCTTGTTGGGGCCAGCTCTGATGTGAAGCATGGCTTCCTCCTTGGGTTGGCTGGCGAGTGCCAGCTACAATGCTGCTCCGGCCTCTTTCAAGGCTTTGCGCAACGGGTAGGTTGCTTTACGCCAATTCCGGTCATTGCCGTCGATTTGCGCGCGAGCATTTTCGACGAGCTTCTTGAACTTGGCGTGTTGGCCGGGGTTATCCGGCACCTCGCTGATGTGGACGGCCAGCGCTGTGAGCTCGGCCTCGCGCTGGCGCTGCTGCTCGGCCTCGCGCTGGCGCTGCTGCTCAACGAAATTGATCTGCTGCTGAAGCTCGATAGCAAAGGAGACCAGGTTTCGCAGGAAGTCGCAGTACCCCGGATCGCTGAGCTGGTCCGGATTAAGCGCGATGCCATGCTGAAGACAGTCCTCTATCAACTGGAATAATTCCAGAAGATGTCTGTGAAGCTCGATGGCCTGGTCGTACTCCCTCTGGCGGATGAGGCGCTGGAATGTACTGCCGGCTTTCGGGCTCATCTTTACCAGTTCTTCGAACAGCGGTTTGAACTGGCGCGCCTTGGCCACGGCCTCTTGGAGGGAATCCAGGCTCTGTTGGCCCTCTGCGACAGTGGCAACGTGGGGCTTGATTTCCGAAGAAATAAAGCGTGCCAATTCCTCTTGCTTGATCTGGACAACAAGTTTGTCCCAGGTTGCCCGAATCTCGTCGATGGAGTTGAGTTCTTTTTGGAACCGGTTGATGAGCATCGTGCCCAGGGAATGGAGGGTGGTATGCTTGCAATGATGCCAAGCCTCGTACCAGGGTCTGTTTGCGGGCCACGAGATGACCGCGATGAGGATGCTGTCGATGATCTGGACGACCGCCAGACTCGCTCCGCACAGGAAGGCCCAGGATATCAGTCCCAGTTGCTGGTGGAAGGTGAAGGAGATAGTGTAACAGATCAGAAAGACACGGATAAGACGGAGGCCCAAGGCCATGACAGAGCTCCTTAGCTGGGGTTATTTTTTTTGTCCGAACGGACGTCTTAATATAACAGATATGGAAAAAATGTCAATATAATCGTAATGGTTCAATACCTTTGCGACACTCTAGAATAGATAGGTGTATAGTGGATAGTATTATGTCATATTCACAAAACCCATATTTGCCTAGGGTGAGAGCAAAGGCAATACAATTAATTAGAGAGGAGAAATGGCCAGT
>JBDRCS010000015.1:0-5166 GCA_043821615.1 Patescibacteria group bacterium | reverse complement strand
AAAAAAGAAAATAAAACTCTGGAGCTGGAAGTTTCCTCAGCCCAGTCTATGCAAAACATTAAAAGAGCTGCTAATGACATGCAGTTGGTGGAAATAACAGATGCAGAATATGTTTCCGGTTCTTCTACAATGGCCCTAGGCGAATGAAAAGAAAATACCATAGTAAATACAAATCAAAAACAAAATCAAAGCTGGAAAATATAAAAACGCCCATAAAAGATATTGACCGGCTTAAATTATTGTATTTTTTCTTTATTTTAGCGACCGCTATAATTATTTTGCGACTTTTTAATTTGCAGATTTTTGAGCATAGTTTTTATGAAGCCCTGGCCGAGGGCCAGCACGAGCTTTATCAGAAATTATTTCCGGAAAGAGGCGAAATTTTTGTACAAGATCCGTATTCTGAAGACGGCTATTATGCAATTGTGGAAAATCAGCCAAAACATCTGGTTTATGCCGAGCCAAAAAGAATCGAAGATCCCAAGGCTGCCGCTGAAAGCCTTTCCCCAATTTTAAATATTGAAAAAAAAGAACTCGAGGAAAAATTATCAGATTCTGAAGACCCATACGAGCCCCTTAAAAAACAAGTCTCTGATATAGAAGTAGAAGCCATTAATGAGCTGGGCTTAAAGGGCATCGCCTCCCGGGAAGAGCTTTGGCGATATTATCCAGAGGCCGGCTGCACATCCCACCTGACCGGTTTTTTGGGAATATCCGACGACGAGCAAAAGGGCCAGTATGGCATGGAAGGATATTTTAATGAAGAGTTAAAGGGCCAGGCCGGCTACTTGAAAAGCGAAAAAGATGCCGGCGGCAGATTTCTGGCTATTGGCGATTCCTTGATAGAAGAAGCTCAGAATGGGGACGATATTGTTTTAACCATCGATAAAAACATTCAATTTGCAATTTGTGAACGATTAAAAACAGCCGTGGAAAAGCATGGCGCCAAAGAAGGCTCGGTAGTTGTGCTGGAGCCCAAAACCGGAGCCATCTTAGGAATGTGCAATTATCCATATTTTGATCCTAATAAATATTCCGATGTGGAAGACATTGAAGTGTTTATGGATTCCATCGTGGCCGATCAATACGAGCCTGGCTCAGTATTCAAGGTTTTCACAATGGCGGCCGGTCTTGATATGGGAAAAGTCAGCCCCAGCACCACCTACAATGATACCGGCAAAGTTGAAATTGGAAATTACACTATCCAAAATTCCGATGGCAAGGCTTATGGAATTTCAGATATGACCACGGTTTTGATCCAGTCATTAAATACCGGCTCTATTTTCGTTGCCCGCCAGGTCGGGGATGAGGCCTTTTATCAATATGTGGATAAATTTGGATTCGGCACTCCTACTGGCATTCCTTTGGCCGGAGAGAACAAGGGAAATATTTCCTCATTGGAAAAAATGAAGGATATTTATTCAGCCACTGCCAGTTATGGGCAGGGCATCACTGTCACTCCTATTCAGCTGGCCATGGCTACCGGGGCCATCGCGAATGACGGCAAGCTGATGAAACCCTATCTCGTAAAAGAGGTTCACAAGGCCAATGGTTTTGTGGAGGAGTTAGAGCCGGAAGAGGTGAGGCAGGTGTTGCAGCCGGCCACCGCCAATACTCTGGCAGCCATGATGGTAAAGGTAATCGATGAAGGTCATGCTACTATGGCAGCTGTACCCGGATATTTCTTTGCCGGTAAAACCGGTACTGCTCAGATTCCCAGTGAAAGCGGCGGCTATGATGCCAGCCGCCATAAAGACACCTTTGTTGGTTTTGGTCCGGTTTCTGATCCTCAGTTTGTAGTGATGGTAAAAATCGACGAACCAAAAGATGTTATGTGGTCAGCCAATTCCACGGCCCCGCTTTTTGGCGATATTGCCAAATATCTTGTTAACTATTTACAAATTCCTCCGGATAGGGAATAATGCCTCCTTATGAAAAAATTATTGGAAAGAATATTATATATTTTAGCCCGCGGCGTACTTAAAAGGCAAAAGCCGCGCATAGTTGGAATCACCGGCACGGTCGGGAAAACATCCACCAAAGATGCGGTTTTTTCCGTTTTGAAAAAAGATTTTAAAGTACGGACTAATATTAAAAATTATAACAATGAAATTGGCGTGCCCCTGACAATCATTGGCTGTACATCCGGCAATAAAAATCCTTTTAAGTGGTTATATATTTTTATTAAAGGCGCGTTACTTTCCATATTGCCCTGGCCTTATCCTGAAATTTTAGTTTTGGAAATGGGAGCAGATAAGCCCGGGGATATCGGCTATCTTACAAAATTGGCTCCCTGCTATGTCGGCGTGGTTACGGCCATCGGAGACAAGACTCCGGTTCATGTGGAATTTTTCAAAAATATCGACCAGCTTGTAAATGAGAAAATGAAAATAGTAAGGCAGATTGATAAAAATGGTTTTGCTGTTTTAAACGGGGAAGACAAGCAAATCATGGAAGCGGCAAAAAATATTAAGGCGAAAATTATTACATTCGGGCACGAAGAAAAGGACGATATCCACATGTCTGAAGTGAAAATAAATTATGACATTAAAAAAGCGCTGGAAGACGACAAATTAGGGATTAATTTTAAGATTTTTTATAAAGGCAATACCGTGCCTTTTCATTTGAATAATGTTTTGGGAATTCCCCAGGCCTATTCTGCCGCTATCGCTACGGCCGTGGGCTTGATATTTGAAATGAATTTAGTGGAAATTTCCCAAGCCTTAAAAGAATATGTACCGCCCAAAGGCAGGATGAATCTTATCCCGGGTATAAAATACAGTTTTATCCTGGATGATTCATACAATAGTTCACCGGAAGCAGCCAAGATGGCTCTGGAATTTTTATCAAAGGCCGAAGTTGACGGCAGAAAATTTGCCTGCTTGGGGAGCATGGAAGAATTGGGAGACTATACAAAAAAAGCCCACCAGGAAATTGGCCGGCTAGTGCATGATTTAGGAATTAATTATCTGATAACAGTGGGGGATAAAGCCGAAGACATTGCCAGGGCTGCCAAGCAGGCAGGCATGCGTGAAGATTATATATTTATGTATAAAACCTCAGACAAGGCAGGATTAAAATTGCAGGAATTGGTTCATGAAAATGATTTGATATTAATCAAAGGTTCCCAGTCTGCCCGCACAGAAAAAGTCACCAAAGAATTAATGGTTGATCCCTTACACGCTAAGGATTTATTAGTGCGCCAGGATAAGACCTGGGATTAACCGTATTTCCAGCAACAATTTATATTATTGCCATAAAAACGGAACGGAGGCTGCATCAGCAATATCAACAGGTACAACGCTCCGTTTAGTGGGGGATCGAACCCCACAACTCTCACTTCTAGTCCTCCGGCTCCGGCCAATCAATGTCCGGCAGATCGCAGTCGGTCAGCGAGTCGTAGGTGCCGACTAGTGATTCGTCGCTGCGATTCAAAGCTATGACACGGGGATCGGTCTGATGCGTCCAGCACATCACGATCACCATGTCGTTGTCGTGGAACATCTCCGGATGCGCATCCGGATCGTCCGCTCGCTTGGCCATGGTACCGCCGGATGACATCCGCTTGTACAGAGGTGGCATGTCTTCACCACCCTCATCATCCCACCGGACTTGGTCGCGGAACCGCACGAACAGCTGGTTGGTGCGGAGTTCTCCGAAACACAGCACCTCAAAGATGCCGTACCATGGCTTGTACTGACCTGCGTTCAGGTCTTTGTCAGTTGTCTCGATCATGGGTTTTTCCTCCTCCCGGTTAGAAACAATTAACAGTATATTATATTAAAAAATAACAATTTGTCAACCATTAATATTTGCATATATTTTCACTATTCTGTATTATTGAATTGCTTTAATAATCTCGCATGGACCTAGAAAGAAAAAAAGTATTTATCGTTTATTGCGGAGGAGCCCGGCTGCCTGAATCTTCCCAAAAAGGTCTCAACAATTGGTTGAAGGGCTTATTGGAATTGTCCATGATGGCAGATGTAACCGGCAAGTATATTTACGACGGGACCGGCTCTGGCGTAGATGCCAATGTTTGGAAAGAAATAATCAAGACCATTAAAACAGAATATAATAAATATGACGGGTTTGTAGTCACTCATGGCTTAGACAATATTTTAATTACAGCCAATACATTGTCTTACCTCATTCAAGATTCGGGCAAGCCAATTATTTTCACGGGTTCACCCTTAATAGAAGCCAAAGTAAAAGCCAAGCAACCCATTAAAAAAATCTTCAAACAATATCAAACCCTAGGTATTAAGGCTAATCTTATTAATGCCGTTCAAGTAGCCACTATAGATATTTCCCGAACATCTCTAATGTTTGGCAATCGTTTAATTAACCCTACTCGGGCAATTCAAACCTTTGATTCAAATTTAAACATTTTTTCTTCCTGGCAAACCCAGGATTTGGCAAAAATCCAGTTTGGCATCCAAACCACTTCCTCAGCATTTAAAAGAAGTAAAGACAAGCCGAATATTCAGGAAAATTTTCCCGAGAACATTAAAATTATCGACGCCTCAGTGGGTAATCCCGAAAAAGTGGAACTAACTGGGAATGAAGAGGGGGTATTTATAAGATCCTCTCATGAAAATCCGGAAGATATTATAAAACAGATTAAAACCGATCTGCCTATTTTGGTATTAAGCCAGGGCCATATCGATGAAAAAGAAAAGATTATTTCCGCTCAGGGCTATACCTATGAATCGGCTCTGGGAAAATTCATTTGGGCGCTAGCTAAGACTAAAGATATAAAGGAAATTAGGAAAATATTTAAGAAAAATTATATCGGGGAAATATAATAAAAAAGGAAATGAGGCTCTATTATTTTAGCAAAACTGAATCAGACATTCCCAGCATCATCCAAAATGCCGGTGTGGATCTGTGGCAAAAGCCTCAAGATGCTAATCTTTCTATTATCGACGAAACCGGCCTCAGCTTTTTAGAACAGGTTGACGGTTTGGTCTTGGAAATCACTGAAGCTGATCCTCAAATCAATTATTTCCTGGCCCAGGCCATTTTGCAGCGCAAACCCACTTTATGCCTTTATCAAAAAAACAAAGTCCCTAGACAATTATTGGTCTATTTAAATCAGAAAAATATCCCCAAAGAAATCGTTACTAAGGCCTATACGGAAAAAAATCTGGAAAAAATAATAAT
>JBDRCS010000014.1:0-8269 GCA_043821615.1 Patescibacteria group bacterium | reverse complement strand
TATGACAAGAGCCAAAGAAGGATTATTTTTAACATCAGCGGAAAATTACGGAGGCAAGCGCAAAAAAAAGCCTTCAAGATTTTTAATGGAGACAAAATTTGTGCCCGGTTTAAAGCCAAAGCCGACCGGGAAGGTGGTGTTTGAGGTGAAGAAATCTACTCAGCCCTTCGATACACCCTTCGACTCGGCTTCGCCTCGCTCAGGGCACTCAGGGTTTAGCAATAATGATTCGCAGAAATTCTCATTTACGCAGTTAAAGGCCTTTGAGACCTGCCCGTGGCAGTATCGGTTTGCGCATATTTTGCGGATTCCTACCAAAGGAAAGCCAAGTTTTTCATTTGGTAAGACTATGCATAATACGCTTTATAAATTTTTTTTGAAAATGCAGGAAATGAAAGGTTCTGATCAGTCCAGTTTATTTGATTCAACTCAGTCCTTCGATACGCCCGATGCGTTTGCTTCGCAACCGCCCGGGCACTCAGGACTTAGCAATAATAAAGGAAAAAATTCATCAGTCCCGAATTTAGATGATTTAATGGACATCTATAAAACTGAGTGGATTGCAGAATGGTATGAAGATAAGTGGCAGGAAAAAGAGTATAAGAAAAAAGGTGAAGATGCCTTGAAGAAGTTTTTTGAAATTAATAAGGATAATTGGCCAAAAATCAAATATTTAGAAAAACCGATGAACTTTAAAGTCGGGGAGTATACGATCAAGGGTGTGGTTGATAGAATTGATGATGATTTTTCAATTATTGATTACAAAACAGGGAAATTTCCCAAGATTGGAAAAAAAGATAATGAACAGCTATATTTATATGCTTTAGCAATTAAGCAATTATTAAACAAGACATCTAAAAAGATGAGTTTTTACTATATAGAAGAAAATAAACCCTTGGAAGTAGATTTTGATGAGAAAAAAATGAAGAAAGTTGAAGAATGGACGAAAAATTTAATTGAAGAGATTTTAAAAGGCGACTTTAAGGCCACCCCGGGCTTTAATTGTAAGTTTTGTGATTTCAGGGAAATCTGTGAATTTAGAAAGTAATTTTATATTTGCATAAAAATATAAAAATTGTTAAAATATAATCGTAAAATAATTAATAAACGTCCGCCTACGTTAGGAAACTTCGGCGGATAAAGAGGAATAAACCCTGGAATGTCTATAAGGACTTTTATTGTTTTAATGACTATTGCTACCATAGTTTTTTGGGTGGCCTGGTTTACTGTCCTTTTATACATTGATCCTTTTACTACTAATTTTATCGGTTTTTTATCATTTTATGTGAGTTTCTTTTTTGGCTTAATGGGCGTATTTACTTTAATAGGATTTGGAATCCGCTATTTAATGAAGAAAGATTTGCCGGCATTTAGGTTTATTGGCGTGAGTTTGCGGCAGGCAATTTGGTTTTCCGGACTGGTGGTGGCATCGTTGATATTGCAAGGCCAGCAATTATTTACCTGGTGGGCAGGGTTATTGATGGTGTTTTGCCTGGCCATATTGGAAGCTTTTTTCCTAAGCAGGGCAATGGAAAAACAAGTGAGGTTGGAGGAGAAAGTTGAATAAACTATGAATAAAAAAGATTTACAAAAACTTCTTGATGGAACAAAGGAAAAAATTGAAAAAGCAAGAAGCGTTGATGAAATAGAAAAATTAAAAATCGAAGTGCTTGGCCGCAAAGAAGGCAAGCTGACTTTGGTTATGAAGGGGCTTAAGGATTTATCCCCTGAAGAAAAGAAAAAAATCGGGCCGATTGCCAATCAGGTAAAAATTGAAATTACTAATTTGATTAAGGAAAAAGAATCTTACCTGGTATTGGCGCAAAATGATGTAAAAGATTTTGACGTGACTTTACCTGGGGAGAAATTTGGGTTGGGCCATGCTCATCCAATATTTAAGGTAAGAAAAGACTTGGAAGATATTTTTACTTCTCTTGGTTTTGATATTTATGAAGGTGATAATTTGGTTTCGGATTATTATAATTTTGAATCGTTAAACATTCCCAAGGATCATCCGGCCAGGGATATGCAGGACACTTTTTTTATAGCTGGTCACAAAGATAAAGTAATGCGTACTCATACTTCATCTATGCAGGTGAAAATTATGGAAGAAAATGAACCACCGTTAAAAGTAATTGTACCAGGACGGGTATTTAGAAATGAAGCGACTGACGCTTCTCATGAACATACTTTTTATCAATTAGAAGGTTTCGTGGTGGATAAAAGTATTTCGATTGCAAATTTGATTGATACGCAAAAAACATTGCTTTCTCAGATTTTTAAAAGAGAAGTAAAAATTCGATTAAGGCCGGGATATTTTCCCTTTGTGGACCCGGGTTTTGAATTAGATTTTCAATGCTTGATATGCGGAGGTAAAGGATGCGCCACCTGCAAACATGAGGGCTGGGTTGAAATGATGGGTTGTGGCATGATTCATCCCAAGGTATTTGAGCATGCCGGCTATCTGGCCGGTAAATATACGGGTTTTGCTTTTGGTTTAGGTTTAACAAGATTGGCCATGATGAAATATGGCATTGATGATATTCGTTTGTTTATGAGCGGCGATTTGCGTTTCCTGAAGCAGTTTTGATTAATTAATATTATTTGACGTTAATTGCCCTCGCCAGAAGGCTCGGGCTATTCGGCGCCAAATAGGGCGAGCCTTCTGGCGAGCCTCGCAAACAATAATAAAAAATGAAACTATCCTACAATTGGCTAAAAGATTATATAGACATTAAAGACTCTCCAGAAAAGGTGGGAGAGCTTTTAACTTTGCATACAGCTGAAGTGGAAGGAGTGGAAAAAATGGGCGAACATTTAAATCTGGTTGTGGTGGGGTTGGTTAAAAAGATTAAAACGCATCCGGATGCAGATAAATTATTGTTGGCGGTAATTGATGACGGAGAAGTGGAAAAACAAATTGTATGCGGAGACCTTGAATTAAGTGAAGGTCAGTATATTGCATTTGCAAAAACAGGGGCAAAGGTGAAGTGGCATGGTGAGGATAAATGGACGGTTTTGGAAAAAGCAAAAATTAGAGGTGAAATAAGTGAGGGCATGGCATGCACTGGAGCAGAAATTGGATTTTCTGATGAGATGGAGGAAAATGTAATTGATCTTGTTAAAGATTATAATTTTGAAGGAGGAGATTTAAAACTTGGTGTCTCTCTGAATAAATTAATGAAAATTGAAGATGCGGTTTTTGATATTGATAACAAGGCTTTGACTCATCGGGGTGATTTATTTTGTCATGTTGGTTTTGCCAGAGAACTGGGAGCGATTTATAAAAAGAAGATAAACTATCCCAAACAAGAAAAGTTGACTGCAGGCAAGGGAGTTAAATTAAATATTGATGTAAAAGATAAAAAACTTTGCCCCAGATACATGGGCGTGGTTTTAGAGAATATTGAAGTGAAGGATTCTCCGGATTGGATGCAGGCAAGATTAACTGCCGCCGGAATGAGGCCGATAAATAATATTGTAGATATTACAAATTTTGTGATGCTGGAATATGGCCAGCCTCTTCATGCTTTTGACTTGGATAAATTAGCGGGACCGGAAATAATTGTACGGACGGCTGAAAAAGGAGAAAAGATAAAAACCCTGGATGGCACGGAAAGAAAGTTGAGTGAAGAAATGCTGATGATTACGGACAAAGAAAAAGCTGTGGCTATTGCCGGAGTGATGGGCGGAGAAGATTCTGAGGTGGAAAAAAAGACAAGTAAAATTTTATTGGAAAGCGCAAACTTTAATAAGGTAAGCATTAGAAAGACATCGGCAAAACTGGGTCTGAGAACTGAAGCCGTTTTGAGATTTGAAAAAGGCTTGAGCACGGCTTTACCTCAAGAGGGTTTGAAAAGATGTGTGCAATTGTTAAAAGAACATGCCAATGCTAAGGTGGTGTCTAATATTGGAGACAGCTTGGATAAACAAAAAGATAATCCGGTTATAGAACTGAACATTGAACATATAAATAAATTAATTGGAATAGAGATTAATGAAAAAGAAATAACGGATATTTTAAAATCTTTGGATTTTAATGTTAAGAAATCCGGCAACGCCATAAAAGTGAAAGCACCGATTATACGAACAGATGTTCAAATTCCAGAAGATGTGATCGAGGAAGTAGCCAGAATTTTTGGCTATGGAAATATTAAACCAAAGCCGATTCAATGTGATTTGAATCCACCAAAATATGATTCAAAGATTAGATATAGCCGTAAAGTACAGAATGTTTTAATTGATTTGGGATTCACTCAAGTTATGAATTATTCTTTTTACGGGGATAAAGAATTGAGAAATTTGAAATTCTCTGATGAAGATCATATTAAGTTAGCTAATCCTTTGTCTGAAGATCAAAAATATTTAAGAGCTACATTATTACCCGGGTTATTAAATAATGTGGAATCAAATTTATACATAGAAGACAATCCAAAATTATTTGAACTGGGACATATTTATTATCCTGGAAATGAAATGATAATGATTGGTGGCGTAATTGTAGGTGAAAGTGAAAAGGTATTTTATGAAGCAAAAGGATTGGTGGAAATGATGTTAAATAAATTGAATATTAAGCATGAAATAAAACCGATTACGGATAGAGAGGAAAAATATGCCAAGTTTTGGAAGGTGTTCATGAAACAGGCAGATACTCAAATTATTGCTGATAATAAAGTTTTGGGTACGTTAAGCTTAATGAATCCTGAAATTTTAATGAACTTCAATATTTCCGGCGCCGGGGGACAAGCCGAGGGAAATGAAAAGTCAGTTGTTTATTTTAATTTCTGGATAGATGAATTAATTAAACTGGCAAATGATGATATTAAATATCGACCTTTACCTAAATATCCGGAGGTAGACATTGATTTATCAATAATCGTTGATAGGGTCGTGGAATGGAAAGATATTCAAAATGCAATTCAAAAGACAAATAAATTATTATCAAGTATTGAATTGTTTGATGTATATTCCGGAAAATCAATTGTCCAAAATAAAAAGAGTTTTGCCATGCATTTGAAGTTCAGGGCAGAGGATAGGACTTTGGAAATGGAAGAAGTGGAAAAATTCAGAGAAGAAATAATGAATCAATTAAATAAAAAATTTAACGCAATAATTAGAAAATAATATGGCTACAAAGAAAACCACAAAGAAAAAGCCCGTCGCTGCCAAGGCTAAGGGTAAAGAAGAAAGAATAGATAAAAATCAAGAATACGGCGCCAAGCAGATTACGGTTCTTGAAGGACTAGAGCCGGTTCAAAAAAGGCCGGGTATGTATATTGGCAATACGGCCCATGCCGGCCTCCATCACATGATATGGGAAGTGGTGGATAATGCGATTGACGAAGCCATGGCCGGATATTGCGATGAATGCGTTATCAACTTGTTGCCGGACGGCTGGGTGTCTGTGGAAGACAACGGACGCGGTATTCCGGTTGAAAAACATCCGGTAACCAAGCTTTCCACTTTGGAAACCATTATGACCAAGCTCCATGCCGGCGGTAAATTTGGTCAGGGTGGATATAAAGTGTCCGGCGGCCTTCATGGCGTGGGCATCTCGGTTGTGAACGCCCTGTCTGAAGAAGTGGTTGTTCAGGTGAAAAGGGACGGCGGATTATGGGAGCAGGAATATCACCGGGGCAAACCGAAAAAGAACGTAAAAAAAATTAAGACGGCCAAAGGAACAGGCTCTAAAATTTCCTTTAAGCCGGATAATGAAATATTTACGGTGCTGGAATTTGACTGGAAATATATTTTGGATCACCTAAGGCAACAGGCCTATTTAACCAAGGGTTTAAAAATTGCCATTACAGACAAAAGAATTAAAGACGATCAAAAGAGTTATATATTTTATTTTGAAGGTGGAATTGCATCTTATGCAAGATATTTGAATCACAACAAAGAAGTAAAGCAGACCAAGGTCTTTTATATAGACAAGGAAGTGGATCAGATTAGAGTGGAACTTGCAGTCCAGTATAATACTGACTATACGGAAACGGTTTTTGGATTTGCCAATAACATCCATACTACGGAAGGCGGCATGCACATCCAGGGTTTTAGAACAGCTTTAACAAGAGTGTTAAATAACTATGCCCGGAAAAATGAAATTCTTAAGGAAAAAGATGAAAATTTAACAGGTGAAGATGTTCGCGAGGGTTTAACAGCCATTATTTCGGTAAAGTTGCCGGAACCTCAGTTTGAAGGCCAGACTAAGGCCAAGCTGGGCAATGCTGAAGTTCGACCGGCCGTGGAAAGTGTTTTTTCCGAAGCTTTTGGAATTTATCTGGATGAAAATCCACAGGATGCCAAGGAAATTTTAGGCAAATGTATTTTAGCGGCTCAGGCGCGTGAAGCCGCCAGGGCAGCCAGGGATACAGTGCTCAGAAAAGGCGCCTTAGACGGCTTTACTTTGCCGGGAAAATTAGCGGATTGTTCCAGCCGGGACGCGGCCAAATCCGAGATTTATATTGTTGAGGGAGATTCTGCCGGTGGCTCTGCCAAGCAGGGAAGGAATCGTGAATTTCAAGCTATTCTCCCCTTAAGAGGAAAAATTTTGAATGTAGAAAAAGCCCGTTTAGACAAGATGCTTGCCAATAATGAAATCAAGTCTCTGGTTTTAGCGATGGGAACAAATATAGGCGATCTTTTTGATATAGAAAAACTTAGATATCATAAAATTGTCATTATGACAGATGCTGATGTTGACGGCTCTCATATTAGGACTTTATTGCTGACATTTTTTTATCGGCACTTTGCTGAAATTATCAAACAAGGCTATCTTTTTATTGCTCAGCCGCCTTTATTTCAGGTAAAGAAAGGCAAGGAAATTGAATATGCCTATACTGAAGAAGCAAAAGATCAATTGGTAAAGAAAATGCTGAAAGGCAAAGAAGATGTTGAAGTTGTGGAAGAGGCTGAAGACGAAGAGACTCCCAAGAAAGCCGGGGAAGAAGAAATTGGCGAGAAAGTAGCCGGTATAAATATTCAGAGATATAAAGGTTTGGGTGAAATGAATCCGGACCAGTTATGGAACACGACCATGGATCCGGAGCATAGAATGATGCTGAAGGTTACTATTGAAGATGCACAAAAGGCTGATGAGATCTTTGATATATTAATGGGTTCTGAAGTGGCTCCGAGAAAAAGATTTATCCAGACTCACGCTAAAGATGTAAAGAATTTGGATATTTAACTCAACCCTTCGATATGAAATGGGCTCGCTGGAAGGCTCGCCCTATTTGGTGCCGAATAGCCCGAGCCTTCTGGCGAGGGCAAATATAAAATATGCTAGCTATTATCATAAAATCACTCTGGTTTTTTTTGCCTATCGGGGCGGCCAACATAACCCCGGTCATTTCCAAGAACATCTTAAAATCTTGGGCCGTGCCTGTTTCTGAAAAATGGCTGGGTTCTCATAAGACTTGGCGCGGATTTATTTTAGGCATTCTAGCGGGTGAATTTGTGTACTTAATACAATGGTATGGTAATTGGGAGAATCTTAGTTTATTTAATTACCAGGACTATCCTTGGTGGGCCGGATTTGTGCTGGGTTTCGCGGCTTTGTTTGGTGATGCATTAAAGAGTTTTGTTAAAAGAAGATTAGGGAAGAGGCCAGGAGCAACCTGGTTTCCTTTTGATCAGATCGACTACACAGTGATGGGATTATTAATAGGTACAATTATTTTTCCAATTGGCTGGGAAACTTGGGTAGTTGTTATTGTTTTGGGAATAGTATTGCATATTTTAACTAATAATATTGCTTATTGGTTAAAATTAAAAGACACCCGATGGTAATTTGACAAATATTATGTTATTATTTATGATATAGAAAGAATAAAAAAGGCCCGACCGGGCTTTTTAAGATACAAAAATTAATCTAAAAAAATGGCTGATATAAAAGGAAAATTATTGCAAAAAGCGTCTCTAGGAGGCGAAAAAAAGGAAGGAAATGTCGTTTCTCGATTTTTTACCTATTTAAAGGAATCTAAACAGGAATTAAAGAAAGTATCCTGGCCTTCAAGAAAAGACACTATTAAGGGAACCTGGACTGTTATTGTTTTTACCCTGATTGTGACATTATTTTTGGGAGTTTTAGATTTTTTCTTCAATTTAGGCCTGGAACAATACTTAATAAATTAGAAAATAATATAAAAATATATGCCTAAACAAACAGCACAACTAGGAAGGAGATGGTATGTTTTGCATACATATTCCGGTTATGAAGAAAATGTTACTCAGAATCTGATGCAGAGAATAGAATCCATGGATATGG
>JBDRCS010000013.1:0-25761 GCA_043821615.1 Patescibacteria group bacterium | reverse complement strand
TATTAAATACAAACAAGACTTACCTAAATTAAATAAATTAATTAATGAATATATGAAGTATTACAACACGGAAAGATTGCATCTTGGATTAGGGTGCAAAACGCCTATGGAAGTGTTGCAAAGCTATTGACTCTTATGCGGTTTAAAACACAATTAACTCTCTTTATGCCTTTAAGTACTTAAAAACATAAAGAGAGCCATCAGACAGAAGGTTATTTCGTCACCTCCTAATCCTTCTTGTCTGATGACATGCTCTCTCTCCTACACTAGTGCGCTTCCGGATCTCCCCACATCTCAAGTTCTCCCTCCGTTGTTATACCAACGGTGTGATACCTTCCTCCTGAAATATCACGGAAAGAAGCACTTGGTGGACTGGACTGTCCTTCTTCGTCTCGACCCCAGCACTCTGCAGAACCGTCTTCTCGAATTCCACAGGAATGGTAAGCGCCGGTAGTTACATTGATGAAAACTCCTCCGGGCGGATCAAGCGCTCCTTGGAACACATTTTCAGGATCTTCAGGCCAACAAACCACTTCCCCGTCTGTTTTCACACCACAGAGATTTCCTTCACCGCTGTCAAATTGAATAAAATCGCCTTCAGGAGACTCGTCAGTTCCTCCACATCGAATACGCCCTTCAGTGTTGATTCCACATGCACATTGACCACGCATTACGGTAATGTCCCTATACTCATCTTCCGCCGGAAGAAAAGTATACATTTCATTACCTTCTTCGCTCCAGCAACTTATGTGGCCATCCAAATCGATACCACAGCCAGCGTAAACGCCAATGGCAATATGGATGAACTCTCCGTCCGGAGACGGAAGCGGCCACTCGCTGTGGCCTGTCCTGGTCCAACATTCGACATGACCGTCGTTGTCCAGGGCACACATGTCATCTTGACCGACAACAACTTCTTTGAAGTCCGATCCCGTAGGCACATCTCCGGGACCACCCTGATCTGTAATCACTGGACAATCGATCGTTCCGTCCGTACGGACACCACATGTAAAATACAATCCGGCATCCACCATCGCCCACTCTCCGACCACATCATCATCTCCGTCGTCATCGTCTCCGTTGGAACCGGTCGGGTCGCAGCCGAAGATCACCAGGGTCAGGGTCGTGAAGGCCAGGAAGAACAAGTTGCGGTAGGTTTCCATCTTCTCTCTCTTTTCTCCCCCTCGGGGGATTTTGCCCCATGGGGCGTTGTTTTGAGAACTCGCCAAATAAAATTTTCAATTGTCAAAAAACATATCATAAAGAGGACTCAGTATTATCGGTCCTCCTTATATATAAGGATATATTTTTTAGGAATAAAAGTCAAAAACGAATAGAGCGAGCCTTCTGGCGAGCTGTGGCTGCCCTCGCCGGAAGGCTCGGGCTATTTGGCAATTATTTCAAATTTTTCACAAATTTCACAAATTCTTCCCCTCTTTGAAACTCATTCATCACCGGCAGCCAGGTAAGCCCCGGGGATAGCAATATTATGTCGCCTTCCTTAGATTCTTCCCAGGCCAGCTCAACCGCGTCCTGTATATTTTTTACATCCTTTCCTTTCGGAAGATCCTTGTTTGCATTGCCCGGCAATAATATCAGAGTCTTAACTTTCTTCTTCATTAAAGCTGCTAATTTTTTCAGTGACAACTCTTTAGTATTGCCTCCGGAAATTAATATCACTTTTCCATCAAAAGCATTCAAAGCTGCAATCGCCGCATCCGGACTGGTTGCTGTCGTGTCATTATAAAATTTTCTTCCTTTATATTCTCTGATCAACTCAAGTCTGTTTGGCACACCTTTAAAATTTTTCGCCACTTTGAGCATTGTACTTTTTGGCACCGTAAAAATTTTACAAATTTCAAACGCCGCCGCAATATTAGCCTGATTGTGCTTGCCGATAATTTTCAAATCTTTTATATTTTCTTTGCCAAAATATTTTACTCTGGCTTTAGTTCTATTTCCTAATGACTTTATTCTTGGATCAAGTCTATTTAAAACCATAAAATCTTTTTCAGTCTGATTTCTAAAAATATTAATCTTGTCTTTTTTATAACAAGTCATAGACTTATAAAAATTCATGTGGTCCTCAAGCAAATTAGTGAAACACGCCACATTAAAATGCCCGCTCTTCAAATCATGTAGCAAAAAAGAGGACACCTCTAATATAACAATATCATTCTTCTTTAATTTATCCACAAAATTTAAAGGCGAATTTCCAACATTGCCACCAATAAAAACCCTATTTTTATATTTAGCTTTTAATATTTCATAAGTCAGATAAGAAGTAGTGGTTTTGCCTCTGGTTCCGGTAATGCCGATTACTTTAATATCTTTATCTTTGATCTCGTCAAAAAATATTCCCAGGTCGGTCATGACCGGAATATTATTACTTCTCGCAATCTTCAAATATTTAGAATCCCAATGCACACCAGGATTGCGAATAATTAGATCTCTATTTTTAAAATCTTGATCTCTGTGCCTGCCAAATACCAGCTGAATATTCTTGTATTTTTTCAGTTCCGAAATAGTATTGGGATTTAATTTTGTCTGTTTTGTATAATCCGTTACTATTACCTTTGCTTTTTTCTTAGCAAAATATTTGGCCGCGCTGAAACCAGAGCCTTGGTCGATTACGCCAAGGCCCATAATGGTTATTTTTTGAGAAGGTTTATTCACTTTTTGTCGTAAACTTTTTATATTTAGACCATTTGCTGTTTATCTTTTTATACTTTGATCTCAGCCTCCACTTATAAGTAGTATCTTCTGTAAGATCAATCAATTGAGTCTTTTGCCATTGTTTTTTATTATTCCATTTCTTTTTGGCTTTATTACCGGTCGGTCTTTTTAATTTAATGGTATCAATAATATCTTTACCCACTTTCAATTGCAGAACATATCTGGTAATGGCTCTTTTCGGCTTTTTCCATTTCAGCACGGCACTGTTTGAAGTTATACTTTTTGCCTTCATGTATTTCTTCTTGGCCTGAGGTGGCATTGTTCTGGGCCTCTTGATATTAGAATATCCAGAATAATAACTTTCGTACTGGGCTTTAACTTTTATATAATATTTTTTATTGGGCAGAAGTCCGGTAATTTTTTTAGATGTCTTATCTGCGGCTACCTCATAGCCCACCATGTCAGAAAAACTTTCATCAGTGGCAATCTTTACCCAATATTTAGAAATAGTAGAAGGAGAAGCTGTCCATTTTAATTTCAACCATTTAGCACCCTTATCTTTTACTTTAAGTTTAGTAGGCTTTTCTGGCGTAGCATATTCATAGGCGCCAATGTCCCAAGCTTCTTCATATGGCCTGGTAACGCCCACATAATCATCTGTAAAATAATCGCTTAAATCTGTGCCTGCATCAATAGCCGGAGAATCTGATTTTAAATAAAAATTATTTTCCGTGGCTGTCTGGGCGTGGACACCAGAAACCCCGACCAGGCTGGCAAATTCCGGGTCGGCTTCCAAAGAATTAGCATCCTGGCTGGACGCAGCTTGCCAGGCAGCTAAAGTTACAGCTGAAGTAAATCCATAAGTACCAATCGCTCCACCATCTTCAATATAAAATAAATTATAATCAGAAGTTAAATTTCCAGTTGAATTTGTATGCACAATCACTCCCGCGTCGCCGGTCTGCTGATAAAAAATATTATTTTTTGATTCCGTGCTTGTAACCGGGTCCGTATAGGTAGAATCTCCCACCAGCAAACCCAGGTCTGTTCCGTAAAAATCATTATTAAAAATTTTAGTGCCGTCAGTCGTACCAAAACCAATAATCTGGCTGATCAAACTAACTCCTGCTTCTGTTTCCTCAAAAATATTATTATAAATTTCGGAATTTGAGGATCCATATACCATAATAGCTGATTGATCTGTCGGGGATTCAGAAAATTTATTGCCATAAACCTTGGAACCGGTTGCCATGTATATCATCATCAGGTCTTCCGTAACAGTGTTTGATATATCATTCCCATAAATCACATTGTTTGTCCCGCCATCTAAAATATTATTATGGTCGTTATCAGTAAAAATTGAATCTTGAACTGTTGTATTTGAAGAACTTGCATGTAAATACACTCCAGTATGGCCGGCGTCATGAACATTCAAGTCATTTAAAATAATATAATTGCCAGTAATAAATATGGCAGTATTGCTAGAATCCGGACCATTAGTCTCGAGCCCGTCAAATTTTATGTAATCACCAGATAAAATCACCATTGCCGCACTTAAACCGGTACCATCTATCACAGCCTGATCTTCTCCTGACCATTGTTTGAAGGTGGTATAGTCATCTGCAGTGCCGGACAAACCAGCAGTCACTTCAAAAGCGCCGGTGAAAGTTCCCGCCAGACAGGCTTCATTGCCGCCGCTCATTGCATCTAAAACTTTTGTGATTGTTTGATAAGGCGCACTTGAACTTCCAGAGTTACTGTCATCCCCGTTCGTGGCATCAACATAATAATCACATGTGGAAGAAGTTGCCATGGCCGGCATCGCCACCAGGCAAAATAAAAATGCAAATGATAAAGTTAAAAATTTTTTCATATTAATAATTTAATTATTAAAAACCTAAACCAATTAATTCTTTAGTTTTATCTAAAGTTGGCTGGGCTAACTTATTTGCTTTTTTGGCTCCGTCTGCCAATATCTTTTCCAGTTTGGGCTGGTTATTGATCCATTTTTTATAATCGCTTTGAATAGGTTCAATAAAATCCACCACTGCTTCAGCCAAATCTTTCTTAAAATCACCATAACCCTTGCCTTGATATTCTTTCTCTATTAATTTTATATTTTTTTCTGTCACCAGGGAATAAATAGTAAGCAAATTAGAAATAGCTGGCTTTTTTTCTAAGTCATACTTTACCTCTGACCCAGAATCAGTCACAGCTTTCATGATTTTCTTCCTAATTTTATCCGACTCATCTGTCATGGCAATATAATTATTCTCGCTTCCGGCTGATTTACTCATTTTCACGGTTGGATCGTCTAACCCCATTATCCTGGCTCCCACTTTTTGGAGCATCACTTCCGGTTCCGTAAAAACTTCTCCATATTTATTATTTACCCGATGAGCAATGTCCCTGGTCAATTCCACATGCTGCTTCTGATCTTCGCCCACTGGTACAGCGTTAGTCTGATATAAAAGAATATCCGCCGCCATCAGGCAGGGGTAAATAAATAATCCGGCATTAATATTTGTTTTATGCTGCTGAGACTTGTCTTTATATTGGGTCATGCGCTCCAGCTCGCCCATTTGCGTGTTGCAATTCAGTATCCAAGCCAGTTCTGAATGGGCTGACACGTCGGATTGCACAAAAATTATCGCTTTTTTAGGATCCAAGCCAGACGATAAATAAATAGCTGCCAAATCCATAATTTGCTGCCTTAGCTCTTGCGGATCTTGTTTCACAGTGATGGCATGCAAATCCACAATGCAAAATATAGAGAAATATTTCTCCTGTAATTCAATCCATTGCTTTATAGCTCCAAGATAATTACCCAAGTGGATAATCCCTGACGGCTGTATACCTGAAAATACTATTTTCTTATTTGTCATAAGAAAATTATAACATATTAATTACAATTGACCAAAATAAAAAAATCTCTTATAATCAATTTCATGGGAAGACCAAAAAAAACCAAAAATTTAAAAAGCACTACTAAGGCGGAAAAAATCCCGGAGCAAAAATTACAATCAATTATTGAATCTCCGGAAACCAAGACAATTAAGGTGGAAAAATCAAAAAAATTCGCTTTTAACAAAAAAAAGGCCATTATCTTAATGGCTATTTTTGTGGTGGTTTTGGGCGTTGGCTTTGCCTATCGCATCTATTCTTCAACAGTAGACAAAATAGTGGAAAAAGATGACCAAGCCGGCCTGATTACTCAGGTAAAAAATATTGCCCAAAAAGATGACAAATTTCTTCAAGGCGAGGAAGAAGACAGGATTAATGTTCTCCTCTGGGGAATCGGCGGAAAAAACCATCCCGGCGGCACCCTCACAGACACCAACCTCATTCTTTCCATAAAACCCTCCACAAACGAAGCCGCCATGATTTCTTTACCTCGTGATCTGGTAGTAAAAATTTATGACGATGAAAACCCTAAATATTGGGAAGGTCGCAAAATAAACTACCTTTACGAGCTAGGCGGCATGGAGCTGGGCCGTGAAAAAATGGAAGAAATCACCGGTTTAAAAATACACTATGCCGGGGTCCTGGATTTCGAGGGCTTTAGAAAAATTATCGACGATATGGACGGTCTGGACATCTATGTAGACAATGCCTTTACTGATATAGAATACCCGGATTACAACTATGGTTATCAGACTATCTCTTTTAATGAAGGCATAGAGCATATGGACGGCGAAACTGCCCTGCAATACGCCCGTTCCCGCCACGGCAATAACGGCGAAGGGTCAGACTTTTCTCGGGCCAAGCGCCAGCAAAAAATTATCGCCGCCTCCAAAGAAAAATTCCTGACTCCGGAAGTGGTTGCCAATCCCAAAAAAAGCCTGGAAATATTAGATGATTTGTCTGATCACATTTCTACCAATATGGAAGTCTGGGAAATGGTAAAATTTGCGGAAATGGCCATGAAGATTGATAAGGATAAAATTATTAATAAAGTGGTAGACGCCAACCCGGGCGGACTGCTCTATTCTCAGATATATCCTTCTACCGGAGCTTATGTGCTTATCCCCAACGCCGGCGAATATAATTACTCGGAAATTCACGCTCTCTGTGAAAATATTTTTAATCTTTCAGAACTTCGCAATGAAAATGCAAAAATAGAAGTTCAGAACGGAAGCCCCAGAAACGGGTTAGCTGCTGAAGTTTCCGATAATTTAGAAAACGCTGAATTAAACGTGGTTAAAACCGGCAATTCAAAGGATCAAAGCACTAAATACACCACTATTTATAATCTTACAGATGGCAGCCAGCCCCTGACCCTGAACTTCCTTAAGGGAGAGGTTGATGCCAAAGCCGTCATCTCCATGTCTTATGAAGAATTTCTGCTGAATGTAGGCAGTCCGGAATCAGAAACCAGTGAACCAGACGAACAACCGGACTTCGTGGTTATCCTCGGCTCAGATCAATACGAACCCTCTTAAACATATGACCCCAAAAACACATAAAGTGGCAATTTGTGGCCGCACTAATGCGGGCAAATCCACTCTTTTTAATAAATTATCCGAATCAAATAAAGCGATTATCTCTTCTTTGCCCGGCACCACCAGGGATCTTAATTATGCGCCGATTTCCTGGACAGGCAAACATTATGAAATAATTGATACTGGTGGTATAGACATCTTCGACGAAAAAGAACTGGAATCAAATATTAAAAAACAAATAGCGGCGGCTCAAAAAGCTGCCAGCGTAATTTTATATACGGTTGACGGCCACGAGAATCTGTCTGAAGCCGATAAAAAAATTATAAAAAAACTAGTTCGCAAAAAAACTAATTTTATTTTAGTAGTTAATAAAATTGACAGCAAAAAAATCCAGGAAAAAGCTGATCCCAATTTTGAAAGGCTTGGCGTAGAACATGTTGCTTATGTCTCTAGTAAAAACGGATCTGGCACGGGCGATCTTCTGGATATAAT
The DNA here is from genome assembly GCA_043821615.1 of Patescibacteria group bacterium. Taxonomy (GTDB): domain Bacteria; phylum Patescibacteriota; class Patescibacteriia; order UBA9570; family JAHJKD01; genus JBDRCS01. Next base: position 18,151 of record JBDRCS010000013.1, on the reverse strand, counting down.
TAATAAACACCTGCCCGAAGCCAAGGCCAAGGAACTAAAAGAAAATGTATTAAAGCTGGCTATAGTCGGCAAACCCAATGTGGGAAAATCTTCACTGCTTAACGCGATTTTAGGGGAGGACAAAGTTGTAGTTTCAGATATCCCCCACACCACGCGCGACATTAATGATATTGAATTCGCCTATAAAAATAAAAATTACCTTTTAATTGATACGGCCGGCCTCAGAAAAAAAGCCAAAGTGGGAAACTGGAAAGACAAAAGAATAGCCCATATTGAAAGGCAGTCTGTTCGTTCTACTCTCACTACCATTGAAGAAGCCGATGTTGTCTTTTTGGTTCTTGAAGCTCAAAAGAATGTTTCTGACCAGGATAAAAAAATATCCCAGCTCGCGGTCAATAACAGCAAGGGCCTGATAATCGTCATTAATAAATGGGACCTGATTGAAGACAAGACCGATAAAACTTATGATGAATTTATTAAATATTTTCATAACCATCTTCCCTTTCTGTCCTGGGCGCCCATGATCTTCATTTCCGCCAAGGAAAAACAGCGCGTGCATGCAATCCTGGAGCTTGCCCAGGAGGTTCATCAAAACCAAAATTTAGAAATCCTTTCCCAGGAGCTGGATCAAATTTTAAATTTGGTAATGAAAAAATACAAGCCCAAACAGAGCCAGACCATTACCTTCGGGCAGAAGAAAAAACCGCTTGTTTTAGAAAGCCTTACCCAGGTTGATAAATCTCCGCCTACTTTCATTTTAAAGACTCCAAAGCCAAAAAACGTTCCTCAGGCGATGCCTAATATTATTGAAAAACATTTGCGGGAAGAATTTGAATTTCTGGGAACGCCCATCAAAATTATAATTGAGGAATCCGTATGAAATTAATAGTTGGCCTGGGCAATCCGGGTGATAAATATAAAAACAGCAAACACAATATTGGCTTTATGATTTTAGACCATTTTGTTAAAGATTTTAAAATTGAAAAAAAATTAGAAACAGAAATAATAAAGGATAAAGACATTATTTATGCAAAACCTCAGACATTTATGAACGAGAGTGGCAGAGCTGTTTCCAAAATTGCCCAATATTATAAAGTTAAACCTAAGGATGTAATAATTATTGTAGATGATAAGGATCTGCCTTTTGGAAAACTAAGAATCAGGAAAGAAGGCTCCTCTGGTGGACATAATGGCCTCAAATCTATTATTGAATATTTAGGCACTAAAGACTTTACTCGTTTACGCGTTGGCATTCTTGATCCTGATAAAAAAATCAAAGACACTTCAAAATATGTAATCAAAGACTTTTCCCGCAAACAAAAAAAAGAACTTTCTAATATAATAGAAAATTCCCAACAAGCCATTGAATCAATTCTTCATGATGGAATTGACAGGGCTATGCAAAAATTCAATTAAAAAAAGCGCCTTTTATCCTACTTGTGCGCTAGGAAATAATTCCTGACAGAGAATGGGTTAGGAGGAGTAACCATCCTCAAAGACACACAAATAGGGTAAAAAACGCCTTTATAATTAAGCTGATAATACCCAAGCGATTATACACCGGCCAAGGAGGGTTAACCAGGTAATATCGCTTGGAAATAATCAGCTCAAAATACCCTCTTTCAGTTGATAAGCCACCTTACCAGATTAAGAAAATTTGTCAAGCCCCGCCCTTTCTGCTATACTTTGGCCGTGTCTATTTGGAGAAATCCCACTGAAATTGGGTACGAACTGAGCACCACCCCCCTCCTTTTCAAAAATGAGGTGTCTTTTTATTTAACCCGTGATCAACGAGAAGCAGAACTTATCAAGAAAATCTGCCTTTTTTGGAATGATCACTTTCCTATTAATAAGATAATCTCTCCTTACGAGCTTAAAGAAAATAAAATTTCCGAAAAAGAATATAAAAACCTTAAAATAAATTTAAAACCCGGCCAGCAAATTAAAATTAAGGATTTATTGGAAAAATTAAGCAAGCTAGATTACGAACGCAATAAAACCGCTAATCAGGAAAAAACTTTTGCCGTTCGCGGTGATATCATTGATATCTATCACGGCTACCCGGTTCGCCTGGAATTTGATAAAGATAAAATAGAAAAAATCTATCAATTTAAACTTGATACCAACCTGCCTCGCCGGCAGGCAGGTAAAAAACTTAGAGATTTAAGCGAGTTAATTGTTTATCCTGATAAAATTTCAGAAAACGCTTTTATCGTGGAAGAAAAAGACCTACAACTGCAATTTATGTCTCCTAAATTCTATAATCTTCGTTTCCGCGAACTTGAAACTGATTTAAGCGGTTTTTTAAAAATAAAATTTCTTACAAAAGATTCTCCCAAGCTGAGAAAAATTTTTCCAGCAGCTGAATACCTTAACCAGCCCAAAGATAAAGTTAAATTGGAAAGCTTTATCCTTCTTTCTGAAAATCTCATTTTCCTGACAGACGACAATATTTTCGGCGCACCCATTTTAGAAGAAAAAACCGAGCTCGATGAAGACTTCATTGCCAACCTGGAACCCGGAGATTATGTGGTTCATATAGATCACGGCATTGCCAAATATGCCGGCCCTTACGAAGATGAAAACGGCAAGAAATTTTTTAAGCTTGAATATGCAAAAAAGGATAAATTATATGTGCCCTGGGACAAAGCCGACCGTATTGATAAATATATCGGCTCTCCCAATCCCAAGCTCCATCGCCTTTCTGAAGAGTCTTGGCTCAATATAGTTTCAAAAATTAAAGAACATACGCAAAAAACCGCCGAAGAAATTCTCCACATCTATGCCCAGCGTGAACTGGCCGAAGCCCATACCATGAAAGAATGTCCGCCGGAGGAAGAACTGGCTCATTCTTTTGAGTACGACCTTACCCCTGACCAGGAAAGAAGCATCGAAGAAATATATAAGGATCTGGACAGAAAAAGGCCCATGGATAGATTAGTTTGTGGTGATGTCGGCTTTGGAAAAACCGAAGTGGCCATCCGGGCTGCTTTCCGGGCCGTTCTAAACGGCTATCAGGTGGCCGTGCTCTGCCCCACCACCATTCTCACCCAGCAGCATTTTGACACTTTTCACGACCGCCTCGACCAATTTGGCGTAAATATAGATCTGCTTTCCCGTTTCAGAACCGGTAAACAGCAAAAAGAAGCTATTGCTAAATTAAAAGAAGGTAAAGTAGATATCATTATCGGCACTCATAGATTATTATCAAAAGACATTAAATTTAATAATCTCGGGTTAATTATTATTGATGAAGAACAAAAATTCGGAGTTCGCCATAAGGAAAAATTGAAAGAACTGAGAAGCAATGCCCATATTCTTACGATGACAGCCACGCCAATTCCCCGCACCCTGAATCTTGCTCTTTCCGGCTTAAGAAATATTTCCGCCATCAGAACCGCTCCTCCCGGAAGAATGGCCATTGAGACCCTGATAGAGCAGGACGATGACCGTATTGTTAAAAATGCCCTGGAAACCGAACTAAAAAGAAAAGGCCAGGCTTATTATCTGTATAACAAAGTGGAAACCATCGGCTTTGCAGCCAAACGCATTCAAAAATTAATTCCCAGTGCCAGAATTGGCATTGCCCATGGCCAGCAAGATGCCAAAACTCTGGCCAAAGTAATGAGCCAGTTTGATAATCATGAAATAGATATATTGGTCTGCTCCACCATTATTGAAAACGGCCTGGATATTACCAACGCCAACACTCTTATCGTCCAAAACGCCCCCAACTTTGGCCTGGCCCAGCTTTATCAAATCCGCGGCCGTATCGGACGTTCTCACCAGCAGGCTTATGCTTATTTCTTATACAATCAGGAAAAATTAACCGACGAAGCCAGAAAAAGGCTCAAAGCGCTGAAGGAAGCTTCTGCTATTGGCTCTGGCTATGAATTAGCCATGAAAGACCTGGAACAGCGCGGCGTGGGCGCCATTCTCGGTAAAAATCAGCACGGCCACGCCCAGGCCGTTGGATTGAATTTATATTTAAGATTATTAAATCAGTCGGTTAAGGAGCTTAAGGAAGGGACAAATTAACCCAAAGCTTTTAAAATAGCTTCCCCATATTCCTGGGCAACATGCGGACCAGCTGCGGTAATCATTGTTCCGTCTACTAATACGCCTTCATCGCTAAATTGACCACCCGCCTCAGACATGACGCTTTTCACGCCTCCCCAGCTGGTTACGGTTTTTCCGTCCACTATGCCGGCATGGGCAAAAATAGCCGGTGCCACGCAAATGGCAGTGGTCAATTTTCCGGCATCATAAAATTTTCTGGCTAAATCTATATGAGCGGGTTCATTTACTTTGCCGGCCATATCCGGCCCGCCAATAAAAGCCACGCCGTTATAATCCTCGACTTTCACATCAGCTACAGGCACATCCACATTGTAAACCGTCCCTTCATCACCCACGGCCGATCCAGCTTCTAACGCAGAAATCGTCACTTTTATTCCATTGTCCTCTAATATTTTTTTAGGCTCAATTGCTTCCGGATCCCTAAATCCATTATTAGCCACTACCATTAATATATTCATAATCTTTTAACTTAAAACTAAATACTTAAAACTTACAACTTAATTATATATTCTTTTGCTGTTTTCTCCAAATAATGATAAAATTTACCTGTTAACAAAATAACAATTAATTTAAAAATTATGAAAAAAACACTACTTTTGGCTTCATTGCTAATAGTATCTACCATGGTTTTTTCAGGCTGCTTTTTAACTGACTGGGCCTCCCAAAAAGCTGGGGAACAAATTACAGAACAAATCTTGGAAGCCGGTACAAACTCAGACATTGAAGTTGATTATAGCAGCGGTGAAGAAGGTTCTTTTTCCGTAAACACCAGCGAAGGCTCCTTTGAGTATGGTAGCACCGAGATCCCTTCAGACTTGCCGTCTGACATCCCTGTTTATGATAATGCCATAGTAATTTGGACTTCAACCAGCTCAGCCGATAAAACTTGGTGGGTAGATTTTGAAACCGATTCTTCTATAGCCGACGTCACCAGCTTTTATGACGACGAGCTTGCCAAAGAAGGCTGGGAAGTAACCAACAAATCAACCTATACATCCGATGGTCTGGAAACAATCCTTTACTACACCGAAAAAGACGATGCCAGCCTTTCTGTCACAGTCGCCTCAAACAATGAAGGCAAGGTAAACATCAGCGTCAATTATGTTGGTGTAACTGAATAATCCCGCTTAAATAAAAGTAGATACGCGCCATGGCGCGTATCTACTTTTTTATTATAAAATTACAAATTATTATTTAGCCATTCCATCATTCTGTCTTCAAGGCCCTCTTCTTTTTCAAACATTTCCGCACCATGCGCATTTTTCTCAATTTCCCATTCCTCTTTATTTTCAGATTTTGATTTTTCAAAAAGCTCTTTGGAATCATTGGCCGACAGTTCGTCTTTTTGTGAAAAAATTATCAGCAAGTCGTTTTTATATCTTTGTATTTTTTTAGAAACTTTTACTCCCAGATAATCTTTTGCCGGCGAAAGTAATATCAAGGCTTGAACGCGATCATCCTGGGCCGCTGTTTTTAAGCCTACATTTGCTCCCAAGCTGGAACCGATCACGGCAATTCTCATATCTTCTTTCAAATCTCCAAGATATTCAAAAGCCTCTCGTAAATCAAATTCCATTTTTTGATAATCTGCTTCTGTGAACTTCTTTAAATTACCCTCAGACAATCCATGCCCTCTTAAATCCATGGTTATCACTTCATAGCCGTTGTTTTGTAATTTCTGCGCCAGATCCACCCATTCCCTTCTGTCTGTCCCGGCGCTGTGAACCAAAACCACACCTCTGTCAGATACTGTCCCTAAAGAGGGGTAATATGTGGCTGCAATTTTCATGTCATCTTCCGTAACAAACGCCAGATTATAAGTTTTCTCCCCCAGGAAAGGCAAGTTTGATTTTTCCGGAGTGGCAAAATAATAATAGATGGCTACTCCGCTGAGAATAACAATTAACAAAACAATTAAAACTAACAGATATTTTGGTTTCATATAAGTCAATCTTATAATAAAACTTGCAAAAAAGCAAAATTATGTTATCATTTTATTAACGGCGTCTCTAATGGCAAACCATTGGAGATTTTTTTATGGAAAAATATATTCATGCCTTTAATTTATTGGAGAACCTAGGACCGGTAAAAATAAAAAGGGTTATTGACTCATACCCAAATGCAAAATCAGCCTGGGAAGCGCAAAACAGCCAAATCAATGCAGATGAAGAATGGAAAAAAATACCTCAAGACATAAAGGTAATTTCTTACAATCACCATCTTTATCCTGAAAAGCTGAAAGAAATTTACGCGCCTCCGGTCTTGCTGTATTGCCGGGGCAATATGGATTTATTAAACCGGTTGTCTGTGGCCGTAGTCGGCTCCAGAAAAATATCCGAATATGGCATTCAGTCCACAAAATTAATTTGCCGCCCTTTAGCCAGAGCCGGGGTAGTAATTGTTTCCGGCCTTGCCCTTGGGGTGGACGGGCTGTCTCACGAAACTGCCTTGGAATTAAACGGGCCGACCATTGCCGTCCTGGGATCTGGCATAAATGACTTTGTAATCTACCCCTATCAAAACAGGAGCTTGGCCCAAAAAATTATAAATAACAATGGTTTAGTATTATCGGAATATCCGCCCCAGGAAAAAGCCGCTATTCACTACTTTCCGGCCCGAAATAGAATTATCTCCGGCTTATCGTCAGCTACCATTATTATAGAGGCTCAAAAACGGTCAGGAGCCCTTATTACCGCCTTTAAGGCTTTGGAACAAAATCGGGATGTTTTTGCGGTGCCTGGCTCTATCTTTTCACCCAATTCCCAGGGCACTAATTATTTAATAAAAAAGGGTGCCCAACCGCTTATTTCTGGACAAGATATTATTGATGAATTACAATTAGATTTAAATGTTGATAATTCGAGCAATAATTCCTGTAGAAATTACAGTTTGGATGAACAAAGCATCTTAAAAAACATCACGGAAGAGGCCATCCATATTGACAAAATTATTAAAATCACTAGACTAAAGCCAGCTGTAGTTATTCCCATACTGACACAATTAGAAATAGAGGAGGTTATTTTTAATTTAGGGAATAATAGATATGTAATAAATAACACTCAAAATATAAAAAAATAAATATGAGCAAATTAGTAATAGTAGAGTCCCCAACCAAGGCCAAAACAATCACAAAATTTCTTGGCAAAGATTATCAAGTAGAGTCTTCCTATGGTCATGTTCGGGATTTACCAAAAAGTAAAATGGGCATTGATACTGAAGGAGATTTTGAGCCCCAATATGTGATTCCCACTAAAGCCAGAAAAAGGGTAAATGAACTGAAAAAATTAGCCAAAACTTCCGACGAAGTCCTGTTCGCAACTGATGAAGATCGCGAAGGTGAAGCCATTTCCTGGCATTTGGCTCAAATTCTTGATATTCCTGAAAAAGATACTAAGAGAATTGTTTTCCATGAAATTACCAAGCCGGCCATCCAAAATGCCCTGGAAAATCCCAGGCCTTTGGATATGAAGCTGGTAGATGCCCAGCAAGCCAGAAGAATCCTAGACAGGCTGGTGGGCTATGAACTATCTCCCCTGCTTTGGAAAAAAATCTACAAAGGCTTATCTGCCGGCCGCGTCCAATCCGTGACTGTCCGTCTTATCGTGGAAAGAGAAAGGGAAAGAGAGGCTTTTAAAAAAGAAGAATATTGGACAGTAGAAGCAAATTTTAAAAAAGAAAAAGACGACATTACTTTCCTGGCCAAGCTAAATAAAATTGATGGCAAAGCCCTGAAAAAACTTGATATTAAAAACAAGGAACAATCCGATCAAATTGTTGAAGATTTGAAAACCGGAAAATTTTCAATTTCCGATATTAAGCAAACCGAAAAAATAAGGCGCCCCCTGCCTCCGTTTATCACCTCCACTCTGCAGCAGGCTGCCAATAACAAAATTGGCTTCTCCGCCAAACAAACCATGATGTTTGCCCAGCGCCTATATGAAACCGGTCTTATTACCTATAGGAGAACAGACTCGGTAAACCTTTCCAAGGAATTCACCTCTGAAGCAAATAAATATATTATTGATAATTTCGGAAAAGAGTACGCTGAAACTAAAGAATATAAAACCAAAGCCAAAGGCGCCCAGGAAGCTCATGAAGCCATCCGTCCCACTAGTGCTGCCCAATCTCCGGAAGATTTAAAAAGCAAATTGGAGGATAAGGCCTATAAATTATACGATCTGATTTGGAAACGAGCCGTTGCCTCCCAGATGAAAGATGCCATTCTGGCCATTACCACAATTGACATAGAAGACACTAATTCAAAAAAATATACCTTCCGGGCCAATGGTTCCCAAATTAAATTCGACGGCTTCTTAAAGGTTTATCCTGAAAAGGTTTCTGAAAACATTTTGCCGGAATTGGCCAAAGAAGAAAATCTGGAAATGAAAGAATTAAAGCCGGAACAACACTTCACAGAACCGCCAGCCCGCTATACTGAAGCCGCCCTGGTAAAAGCCTTGGAAGAAAAAGGCATAGGCCGGCCTTCAACCTACGCCCCTACTATTTCTACGGTACAAACCAGAAACTATGTAGAAAAAGAAGAAAGAAAGTTAAAGCCCACAGAAACCGGCATTATCGTTAACGATCTTCTAGTGGAGCATTTCCCCAAAATAGTTGATTATGAATTTACCGCGCGCATGGAAAAAGCTTTGGATGACATTGCTGAAGAGGGCAAGGACTGGAAACCGTTAATTATAGATTTTTATAAACCATTTAAAGAAACAATTATGCAAAAAGAGGAGGAATTGAAAAAAGAGGAAATCGCCGAGCAAAAAACAGATGAAGTCTGTGATAAGTGCGGCCAGCCCATGATCATTAAAATGGGAAGATTTGGAAAATTCCTGGCTTGCACCGGCTTTCCGGATTGCAAAAACACCAAACAAATAGACAAAGACGGGAAAAAAGAAGAAGCTGAAAAATTAGATGAAAAATGTCCGGACTGTAAAAGTCCTCTGGTAAGGAAGACCGGCCGTTTCGGACCGTTTATTGGCTGTTCCAATTATCCTGACTGTAAATATATTAAAAAAGAAGAAAAAAGCACTGGCGTAAAATGTCCCAAATGTGACAAAGGTGAAATCGTTGTCAAACGATCCCGAGCCGGCAAAACTTTCTATGCTTGCAATCAATATCCAGATTGTAAAAACGCCTACTGGGCCAAACCCACCGGCGAAAAATGTCCAGAATGCCAATCATTGCTTGTTGCCGGCGCCAAAGACTCGATTCAATGTTCAAGTAAAGAGTGCAAATTCAAAAAATTGACCTAATAAATATTTCCGACCCCTGCTTTACAGCGGGGGGTTTTTTAGCTACAATTTCTTCAACATGACAATTGAAGATTTAATTGAAAAACTGGAGGAAAAAAACCCAAACGCAGATACCGCCCTTGTCCGCCAGGCTTATGATTTTGCCTATAAAGCCCATGGCGATCAGAAAAGAAAATCAGGCGAACCCTATATCGTTCATCCGGTTGGAACGGCCTCTATTCTCATTGACTTGGAAATGGACGAGCCTACTATTATCGCCGGCCTGCTCCATGACGTGCCCGAAGACACCGATGTCACTCTGCAGGATATCAAGCTGGAATTTGGCCGAGAGGTATATGATTTGGTCAGAGGCATTACTAAATTAGGCCTGCTCAAATATCGTGGTATAGAAAAATATCTGGAAAATCTGCGCCGCATGTTCGTGGCCATGGCCAGGGATATTCGCGTCATTGTTATTAAATTTGCCGACCGCATTCATAATCTTGAAACCTTGGACGCCCTGCCTCCGGAAAAAAGAAAAAGAATTGCCATGGAATCCCTGGAAATCTATGCCCCTATTGCCAATCGCCTGGGAATGGGTGAAATTAAGGGCCAGATTGAAGATTTGGCTTTTCCCCATGTTTATCCCGAAGAATACAAATGGCTGGAGAAAAAAGTGGAAAGCAGATACAAAGAAAAAGATCAAGTTATTAAAAATCTCACCAAAGAAGTTACAAAAATTTTAGATGATAACCAAATTTCTTATCAGTCAATCCATGGCCGGAGCAAGCATTATTTCAGTCTTTACCAAAAACTGCTTGAATATAACAAAGATCTTTCAAAAATTTACGATCTCATTGCTTTAAGAATAATTGTTAACGACATTTCCGGTTGCTATGAAGTCCTGGGCTTAATTCACCAAAATTTCAAACCCTTGAAGGGCAGGATAAAGGATTACATTGCTCAGCCAAAACCAAATGGCTACAAATCTTTGCATACCACTGTTTTCACATCTGAGGGAGAAATTGTGGAAATTCAAATTCGTGATAAAAACATGCATCAGGAAGCAGAGTTCGGCATTGCCGCTCATTGGCATTACAAGGAAGCAAATGAAAAAGAAAAAATTAGGGAAAAAACCCTCTGGATACAACAGCTTTCTAAAATGCAGCAGGAATTTTCCGATGAAAATACCTATCTGGAATCATTAAAAATAGATATTTTTCACACCCGTATTTTTGTTTTCACTCCCAAAGGCGATGTTATTGATCTGCCGGAAGGCGCCACCCCCATAGATTTTGCCTATTATATTCACACCGAGATTGGCCATCATTGCAATGGCGCCAAAATAAATGATCAAATTTGCTCCCTTGAAACCAAATTAAAAAGCGGCGATGTGGTTGACATCTCCACTGATAAAAACAGAAAAGGTCCGTCTGAAGATTGGATAAAATTTGTAAAAACAAATACGGCAAAAGAGAGAATCAAATCCTGGATAAATAAAAATAGAAAAGAGTCCCTGCAAAAAATTCTTAGTCGATAAGATTATTCATAATTTCCGATAATTCTTCTTCGGAATAAAAATCAATTACGATCCTGCCCTTTTCGCCTTTTTTCTGAATAGCTGCTTTTGTTTTTAGTTTATTCTGCAATTCTTCTGTCCAGGCCTCCAATTGCGGATCCATGGCAGGTATTCTTTTTTTTGGTTTCTTTTCGGAAATTTCTGATTCCAGGCTTCTTACGGACATTTTATTTTCTACAATATCCCTGAAAAATTTTAATTGTTCTGATTTATTCGGCAAGGACAATATCACTTTTGCATGGCCTTCGGTAATTTTACCTTCAGAAATCCCAATTTGGATCTCTTCAGGCAGACCTAATAATCTGACTGTATTTGCAAAAGCAGAACGGGAAATACCCATTTTTTTAGCTGCCTGATCCTGAGTCAAGCCGAAATCCATTACTAATTTATCATAAGACTGGGCTTTTTCAATGGGGTTTAAATCTGACCGCTGGATATTTTCAATTAAGGCCAGTTCTAATTTCTCCAGATCGCTGGCATTTCTTGTAATCGCCGGAATTGTTTTTAGACCGGCAATCTTGGATGCTCTCAACCGCCTCTCGCCGGCCACTAATTCATATCCGGTTTCAGTTTCCGTAACCACCACGGGCTGTAATACGCCGTGCTCCCTGATGGATCTCACCAAATCCTCCAGTTCCTTGTGGTTTATGTGTTGTCTTGGCTGAAGCGGATTAACGTCAATTTTCGACAAAGGTATGTCTAAAACTTGTTTGATATCCTTAGCTACGCTTGAAGCTTTTTCTTCCGACCTTATTTCTTGATTATTTACTTTTGGAGGAATTAAAGACCCCAGACCTTTTCCTAATGCCATTATATTTAATTTAATTTTCTGTTAATAAAATTTCCCTGGCTAATTTTTCATAAGCCCTTCCCCCTTTTGATTTTGGATCATATATGGCAATTGGTTTGCCGTGGCTCGGCGCTTCAGCTAATTTTACATTTCTGGGAATAACCGATCTAAAAACTTTATTGGGAAAATACTTATAAATTTCCATTAAAACTTCATTAGACAGCTTGTTTCTTCGGTCATACATGGTTAATATCGCGCCCAGAACTTTAATATCAGGCTTTAAATTTTGTTTAACCAGCTCAACTGTATTCAATAATTGCCCCAGGCCTTCCAAAGCATAATATTCGCATTGAACCGGAACCAACAATTCATCAGCCGCTACTAATCCGTTTAAAGTCAATAACCCCAAACTTGGCGGGCAATCGATTATAATAAAGTCATAATTAGGCTTAACTTCTGATAAAGTATTGTGCAGCAAAAATTCACGGTTTTCCAGATTAACCATTTCAACATTTGCCCCGGCCAGGCTCATTGTTGCTGGTGCATGGTGCAAGCCGTCAATCTGGGTTGAATAAATCACGTCTTTAAAATCATGTTCTCCGCTAATGGCCTCATACACGCCCTTATCAATTTTTTCAGGATTAATGCCCATTCCCGAAGTAGCATTCCCTTGCGGATCAATATCAACGACCAATACATATTTTCCCATTTGCGCCAAAAAACTGGCCACATTAATGGCTGTAGTGGTTTTTCCCACGCCTCCCTTTTGATTTACAACTGAAATGATTCTTCCCATAATGTAAAAATTATACCAAAATCCATTCAAATTGACAATGTGATAATTTTAATATATATTTATACCTAATATAGGCAAGTCGAAGCCGGCTTGCCGGCCGGAGTCCGCCAGGACATAGGCCGGGGTGGCGAAATTGGTAGATCCGCCTACTCTGAGAAGCTCCGGCGGACAGGCGCACATTTACATTTTATGCCGAGGTGGTGAAATTGGTAGACACGCGCGATTCAAAATCGCGTGCCTTTATTGGCATGTGGGTTCGAGTCCCACCCTCGGCACATTTAAATTCCATAAGAGTTTTTACCCGCCGGAGTCCGAAGGACGAAGGAGGGCGAATCTCTCCTCCGGCACAATTATTCTAAGGTGTAGGCACAGCCACAACTATTGGCCCTATTGGCCCTTCTTGACCGTTAAAACTATTATAAGCTGAGGCAGCCATGAAGTATGTGGTACCATTAGTTAAACCAGTTATTGTGTAATTGGTAACATTTCCCACATCAATTACATTATTTAAATTAGCAGGATCGGTTCCATAATAAATATTATATCCACCTATTTCAAGTGGAGGAATTGGAGGAGCGTTCCAATTAAGTTCAATTTGTTGGTCACCTGAAGTGGCCGTTAAATTTCTTGGAGTTGGCCTTATCAAGACCAAAACAGAAGTGGTAACACCTGGACTTTGATTTCCGTCATCATCTACCGCATAAATTGTATATTGGTATGGAGTTAGATAATCCAAATTAATATCCAAATATTCAATACCAGTATAATTTGATTCTAGGGTAACTGTGCTAGTCCCATCAAATCTTTCTATAATATAATGATCCAAATCTGGATCACTTGGTGGTATCCATTTTAATTTAATGCTTCTGTCCCAATGTCTTTTTTGGAAAGGCTTAGGAGGCCGCCATGTAATATCATCAGGTGGAATCGTATTGTATTCTGTACCTAACCATGGATCAAAGCCTACATTATCGTTCACACTATCTCCTAACCCACTAGGGTTGTTATTGCCATTGTATGGCCCTGTTGCATCACCCCACCAATTATCTTCAGCTGTTATAGCAGAGCTAGCGTAAACTCCATAGGATGAATTATCATAAATGTTGTTCTGCGTCATCGTAGGTGTGGCACCACCGTCCGCATAACCTCCATAAACATTATCTCTAATAGTATTAGTGCTAATATTTGGTGATTCACTATACAGATAAATACCATATTCATTATCGTAAATTTCGTTACTTTCTACGGTAGCTGAAGAATAATATAATTTTAAACCTGTAAAACCACTTCCAGCTCTAGCAATAGTACTGTTGCTGATATTAGGACTTGCATTATTAACTTGAACAACGTTTTTTTCAGTGTCAGAAATATCACTATTGGTGATAAACACAGTATCTGAGTAAATCTCTACCATAGCATCGCTATTGCTAAAATTACCGCCATATCTAATTCTGGCATTATCGATAGTGCCTGTGCTACCACTGGTAAAATTAATATAACTCCAATCACCTGCCGCTGGCAAAGTAGCATTACCGTCATTGTTGGTGTCTCCTCCATATTCATCGTCTGCCAAAGAAGTGAAGACAATAGGTTCTAGTTCAGTACCTTGAGCATCCAAAGTACCATCCACTTGGAGATAGTAATTTTCATGAGGAAATTTAACTGTTATGCCGGGTACTAAAGTTAAAGTATAACCAGGATCAATAGTTACTTGACTAAACAAATAAGAAAAATCATTATCGTTGTTTAACGTAACATTATCACTGACAGAACCTGAAATGTGAATGCCATTATAATTATTGCCAGTGCCAGTGTTCCCAGTTACCACCGCGCCAAGTGAAGAGGCTGAAATATAAATAGCATATTCATTGTCATCCAGAATGTTGTCAGTGACTGTAGCCGTGTTGTTATTAATATATATGCCATAAGCATTACCAGCGTCATAATTATCATTATCATGGACATTATTCTGGCTAATGGCAGGAGAACCACTGCCATACACATAAATACCATATTCATTATCATAAACTTCATTACTTTCTACAGTGCCTGAAGAATTAATTAATCTCAGGCCAAAACAATTATCTCCAGCGCGGGCAATAGTATTGTTGCTAATATTAGGACTCGCATTATCAACTTGAATAACGTTTTTTTCAGTGTCTGAAATATCACTATTTGTGATAAACACATTATCTGAATAAATTTCTATCATGGCATCACTATTGCTAAAATTGCCACCGCATCTAATTACGGCATTATCTATAACACCTGCGCTACCGCTGGCAAAATTAATATAACTCCAGTCGCCTGCCGCTGGAGTAGTCGTAGTACCGTCATTGTTGGTGTCGCCTCCATATTCGTCATCTTTGTAAGAAGTGAAGACCACTGGATCGGCTTCCGTACCAGATACACTTAGTGTTCCATAAACAGTTATTGAGTTACTAGAACTTTGAAATTTAATCACGGTTCCTTCTTCAATATCTAATGTCCCGCCTTCAGTAATATTTATTGAACTGCTTATAAGATAAGGGCTCTTATCTACTGTCCAGGTATCATTATAAATTGTCCCGCTAACAGTAGTAGGGCCGCTTCCTATTGTCACTGAATGCCTATAAGTATTGGAATAACCAAGATCGTCTGTAACAGTTAAAGTCACATTATAATAACCATCAGAAGTATATTCATGAGAAGCATTAGGTGAAGTGCCAGTTGATTCAATATTGCCATCACCATAATTCCAGCTATAATTAGTAATCGTCCCGCTTACATCATAAGTTGATGAAGCATCAAAGGAAACAACTACTGGTGCCGGGTATCCATCTCCAGAAAAAGTAAAATAAGGCTGAATAGGATTAAAAACTTCCATTTCATATATAGCACTATTTGTATTACCCGTATCATCAGTTATTGTTAAAGTAACTTCAAAACTGCCAGATCCATTATAAGTATGGTTAACATTAGCCCCGCTATCAGTGTTGCCATCACCAAAATCCCAATTATAATCTGTAATATTCCCTCCCACAGATACAGAGCCAGACCCATCAAAACTCACAGCTAATGGCGCATAACCATCTGTTGGATTAGCCTCAATAGCCACTTCAATAAAAGAGTCATCAGTATTTATTCCCACAGCTTTAAAAGCTTGAAAAACTGATTCACAATAAGAAAAAGGATAAGAACCAGGATCGCTATCATGAAGATCCAAACAGGCAGTTAGAGTGTTTTCAAAAGCATTTACCAAATCAGAATCAGGATTGATATATAAATCTATAGCCCGATAAATGATTTGCTCAGCTGCGGCCTGGCCAATACCTGTTACAGATATTCCGCTTTCACTGTGTGTGCCGCCGATAGTTAATAAATAATTAGCATGACTGGGAATATTACTAACTGCATATTCATCACTATAGTCTCCTCCTAAATCGTTGATATGGTCCGGATAGGGATTGCCACTGCCTTCGCATTCGCCTGTATAAGAATCTGGGTCTTCCATGCTGCGTAAACCTTGCGAACAATCATTCCTGTTAGTTGCAATGTCTTCGCCCATTATCCAATTACTATCACCATTTGCAATATCAATAAAAGATCCAAAAGTATCAGCATAAGACTCATGTAAAGCCCTAGGTTGTCCACTTGTTTCCAAATCGCTAATTTGGAAAACAACTCCATGGGAAAATTCATGGCCAACAATATCCGGTCCATACACTCCTTGGGCAAAATACATATTACCATTACTCCATCTGGCATTAACCAAGTCCAAACATACGATAGCGAATTGCTCCCAATGAGTTCGACTCTTAATAAGACCGCCTGCACCATCATAACTATCTCTATTGAACCGGCTTATGTCATTATAATAATTATATACAACAGAAGCATTTGAATGGACTTGTTCTGCATCTAAATTATAATCTCCCACCAAGCCAGTTTCATCATAAATTAAATCACCTGTATTATCATAACAATTTTCTAATACATAAGTCTCTCTATCCATTGCGTTTAAAGTGCTGTCATAATTATCAATAATATCACCGGTATTAGCATTTATGAAATAATCCCAGTCAATCACTGCATTGTCAGACCTCAATTTCAAATGCCAAACCAAATTCGTATCTGATTTTTGCCTGGAAAAAATTTCCGGATTATATGCAGTGATTTCTGCAGAAGCCAAAGTAAATTCCATCTTATTAAAAAGATCCTGATCCACTTCCATTTGGTGGGGCAGGTCTGATAAAGCTACATCAAAAGCCTCATTTTTTCCAAATGAATTTTCAGCGGGCAAATGAGAAAGATCTGGTAGATAAGTCCCACTTACTGAAGAAATTGTCTTGTCTTTCCTAAAATGAATCTTTAGCTGGCCGGCAAAAACCGGAATATTTTGATATTTCTGCTGTAAAGTGATGTGGGTCATCCCCAGCTCATCCTGCTCCTCTTCAATAATCTTAAATTCCTCCCTCAAATTCGCATCCGGATCTATCTTGTATAAATCCCTGTATTTGTCTAAAAACTGATAGCTTCTTTCCCGACAATTATCGCTATGCCAATTAATCTTTAGATCGCTCAAGCGAATAAAATTCGGCACCACTTCCAGAATATCCCAGTCCAAATAAAGGTTGCTGGCACGGTTGTGGAGCTTTTCAAAAGAATTAGACTGTTCAGGAGTCAGGTCTGGCTGGTTATCTCCCTGTGCAAAAGCTGGCATTGTAGCAATGCTAAGTACTGACATTGACGCAATAATGATGCCTATTATTTTTTTCATAAATTTATCTTAAAAATATTTTAATAAACAAAAAACCCCAACTCAATAATAGATAATTAGGGTATTTTTATCAGCTTTATCATTAAATTGTATACTCATACTAATTAAATAGTACTATCCATTCATCGAAAAGTCAAATAAAATTAAAATAAAAAAACCCCCGCCATTTGGCAGGGGCCTTTGTATTACAGAAAAATTTATCGAGTTACTTCAATTACTCCACCTTCAGCATCACAAGCTCCTACAGTAATTCGCCCTTCAGCACTCTTATTAATATAATAACGAGTGTCATCCGAAGTACCAGTTTGTGGATCTAGTGGCATAGATGCTAAATACTTATCCGTTAAAACACCAGTAAAATCAACATAGCAACCTGAGGCAGCAGCTGAATAAACTGCAGTGGCTGATTGAGTGCAAACAGGCGTAGCAACCGAACAATCAGTATTCCCACTATCAACTCCTAAAATCTGAACCGTATTTGCAACATCATTAATGCCTGCTGGTAGTGTACCATCGTTATCCACTTGATACTTTAACACAGCATTCAAAATAGAATTTACTTCGCTTGATCTTGTGCTATCTCTTGAATCTGCAAATCTTTGTGCAGGATCTAAGGCTACAAATACAACTGCAGCCAAGATAGCGATAATTGCGATCACAATGAGTAGTTCCACTAATGTGAAACCTTTGTTTGTTTTCACCATCATAGTTTTATTAATTATTTATTAATTATTTATTATTGATTTGCTAACCAGTAAATTAAGGGAATCATTATAATTGCACCTACAATAAAACCGGCTCCAAAAGACGCTCCACCTGATACAGTCTCATTACCGGTTAATCCCTTTTTTTGCGTTGTTGTTTTTGTTTTTTTCTGCTCCATTTTTTTATTTTAATTGTTATT
>JBDRCS010000012.1:0-5385 GCA_043821615.1 Patescibacteria group bacterium | reverse complement strand
GGTAAATCCGGAAAATAAAAAGATTTCACAATTTGATAAAGCGATACGAGAATTAGTTGAAAAATTAAAGCCCAAACTACGAGTTGTTTCACAGCGAATTTCCCTGGGCCAGCCATTAACTCGATCGACAACCAAGTCAGCTAAAAAACGTAAGCGGACCTCTTAAGAACTTAGTTTCGCAACATGCTAGTTGCTCATTGTGCCGTTGTACCTGCCTGCCGGCAGGCAGGGCTCCCTGAATAAGTCCTTCGGACTATACACATGACACAGCAGCCGGTGTCCCATAAGTAGAATTCACTTCATTCATTTACATATAGAACAATGAGCAACGTTGATGTACGGATGATACGTCTGCCTAGAGCCGATGTAGCTCTGTTGGCCCCATCCCTTCATTTGCCGTTGTAGCTCAGTTAGTAGACCTGCCCGTCTGTCGCCGGGTGCCGATGTAGCTCAGTTGGTAGAGCAACTCCATGGTAAGGAGTAGGTCGTCGGTTCAAATCCGACGGTGGGCTCCAGAGGTGGCGGGGTAAATGCCGCAACTCCATGTTTACCCTCCGAAGCCTTGGGAGGAGGCGGGGTATGGAGTAGAGCTTGTCCTGCCTTCGGCTCTGAGGCCTGACGGTTTCGTCGCTCAGGCTCGAAGAGAGCAAAGCGAAGGATCGTCGGTTTCCGCCAGAGGCGGATCACCCGCAGGGTGACAAATCCGCGAGACGGCTTAGGCGAGAGCGGGTTGAGTAACTCTAAATTGCTTCATTTTTTCTGACAATGAATGAATTAAAAAGTTATTTTAAAATATTATACTTGGAAGGCAGTGGTGGGCAGGTACCCCCTCGACTTCGCTCGGGGCAGGCTCCGTGGTTCCGCCAATGGCGCACTCGCCTCCGACGAGGAATCCTCCATATAAGTTAATTGAGATGAAATGTATTACGTTTATGTAATAAAAAGTATAAAATATCAAACGAGATATGTAGGAAGTACCGATAGTGTTCATAAGAGAGTAGGCGAGCATAATATAGGAAAATGCAGATACACAAAAGGCAGACGTCCCTGGAGATTAATATATGAAGAAGTGTTTAGCACCAGGGCAGAAACAATGAAAAGAGAAAAATTCTTAAAGTCAGGACAAGGGAGAAAGTATTTAGATAGCATTTTTAAATAAAATCAGCTAAAAGTGGTGGGCAGGTACCGAAGTGGTCAAACGGGACAGACTGTAAATCTGTTGCCTCCGGGCTTCGTAGGTTCGAATCCTACCCTGCCCACCACTTTTAGTTGATCAAACTAAAAGATTTACGAATAAAGAAAGGGTCCTGCGCCAGAGGCGCACTCGCCTCCGGCGAGGAATCCTACCCTGCCCACCACTGGGGAAAATACTCTACCGATAGGCCGAGGTAGCTTCCGCCAGAGGCGGATCACCCTCTGGGTGACAGTTGGTAGACCTGCCCGCCTTAGCCCGAGCCCACGTAGCTCAGCTGGTAGAGCAACTGTTTTGTAAACAGTAGGTCGTCAGTTCGAATCTGACCGTGGGCTAAGGCGAGGGCAGGCAGGGCAACGGTTTTGCCACCGCCTACGGCGGGGTGCCGCCAGCCTTCGGCCGTGAGCTCAGGCCGAACGGAGGCGGCATAAACCGTAGGTTTGGGGTTCTGCGCCCAAGGCGCACCCGCGCTCCGTCGCCAAAGCTATGGAGCGTCGGCGACCTCTGGCGGGGAATCTGACGGGTGGCTCCAGATTTCAAGTTAATTAAGTTTTTGCCGAGTTAATTAAGTTAATTGAGATAATACATATTGTATAGACATATTGGTGGCGGAAAGGGATGTTTATATGGCGGATTCGTTCTTTAAATTAAATATTTGGAAAAAAGGTTATGAATTAGTTTTGGAAATTTATAAATTAGCTAAAGAATTTCCAGCTACTGAAAGATATGCTTTGACTGATCAATTAAAAAGATCGGCTAATTCCATTATCGCCAATATCGCCGAGAGTCAGGGTCGGTATTCATATAAGGATAAAATAAGGGTTTTGTACCAGGCAAGAGGAGAAATATTTGAAGCAAGAAGTCATTTAAAAGTCGCCGAAGGTTTAGAATATCTGCCTAACATAAAATTTACGGAAATTGACAGCGAATATGAAGGATTATTGGTCGGCTTAAATAAATACATCAACTACTTATCAAGTCAAAAAGATCTTAATTAACTTAAATAAACTAATTAACTTAAATTAACTTATATCCATGTCTCAAGACAACTTGATCAAACTGCAGTGCACGGTCTGCAAACATGTCAATTATTATTCCACCAGGAATAAAAAAACCGTTAAAGAAAAACTGCAGTTAAAAAAACACTGCAAGTGGTGCCGCAAGCATACGCCGCATAAGGAAACGAAATAGATATTTTTCTCAGGACAGATTTGGTGGCCGGAAGGAAAAAGATATGTATTACGTCTATCTTTTGCGTGGTGAAAATGATAAATTATATGTTGGCTACACGGGAAATTTAAAAAGACGTATAAGCGAACATAATCGTCATTGCGTTTATTCTTCTAGGAGATTATTGAATCCAAAATTGTTCTACTATGAGGCGTATTTGGAGATGGAGTCAGCCAAGGAAAGAGAAAGAAAAATTAAGCAGTACGGTTCGTCTTATCACGGACTTCTAAAAAGATTGAAAATAAAATAAGGAATGGGGTGGAGGGGGCGTAGTTCAACAGTAGAACTCCGGTCTCCAAAACCGGTGACGAGGGTGCGACACCTTCCGCCCCTGCCACCCCATTCCTTGCGTATAATTACAAAGGTCTCCACCCAGCCGCTCGCGAGCAGCTGGGTCCAAAAGCATTATTCCTGGTTCGACCTGCCCCGCTGTTCGAGAACGGCGGGGATCCAGGCGCCCCTGCCAGAAGCGTTCGGCCTATAAAATGAAAAAATATGGGTGCGACTTGTCCTCCGAATCCGCCTTGGGCGGAGAAGGAGGGCACCTTCCGCCCCTGCCAATTAAAACAGGCATTATTAATGCTTGATTTTTTATATTCCGGAATGCGCCGCTATAAAAGCTTTTAGCGTTTACCCCTCCCACCCACTTGTCCGCCTTTGGAGGATGCGCGCGCCTTACTCCCCGCGCTAGACCGCCCTTGACACAATTATATTTTTCTGCTAATATATCCTGTAAATCATGTGAATCATGGCCGTCTGTTTTTGGGATCTCTATCAAGGGAGGTTGCAGTGTCCATTGACAAGAAGCCCTTTGAGCTTTCCGAGAAGGATGCCTTGCGTTGGGGCCTTACCCATTTCTTGGACGAGGCCGCGAATGCAGATTTGGTGAAAGACTCGATGATGTGCGTTCGCATTCCGGAGTCCGAACATCCGTTCGGGCCCATGCCCATCATGTGCGAGCGGCGAATTCTCCTGGTTGAAACCATCGGCGCGACGACCACCAGCGTTGAGACGCTGACCAGGCTTCTCGCGGCCAGACTGCGAACCAGTATGGAGCAGCAGATCCGGTATCTGCGGGTCATCAAGCTCGAAGCCGACAAAGACGACCAATCAATGCACCATCTGTTCTACGAAGTCGGCCTGGAAACCGAGATTCTCATCGGCGGCGGTTGCACCGATTGCAGCGGCGGAGGACTGTGCGGGAAAAGAACCATGGACAGCCTTTTCCTCCTGCTCAGCACCGTCTTCGAAGTGCCGATCGAGACGACCGACATTCCCTTCGAAAGGGCGCGGTCGATCATCGCCTCGCTGGACGCGAGGATAACGGCTTACCACAAGGAGTAAGCGCGCGCTGTTTCACGAGAGGGTGGCCCTACGGGGTCGCCCTCTTTTTCTATTTAACAAAACAGGGGATTTTTGCTAAGATAGGAACAGATTAAACAGTTTGTAAACATACTAATTTAATAATAGTAATATATTACTATAATGTCAAATAACAAGTCTGCCATGGCCGAAAATATCAAGAAATACCGCCATAAAATGGGTATTTCGCAGGACCGGCTTTCCAAGATGGCAGACGTTACTTATAATACTTTAATTAAAATAGAATCGGGTTCTAACAAGAATCCGACGATAGAAACCTTATCAAAAATCGCTAAGGCCCTTAATGTGGGCGTAGATGATTTAATAAAATAAATATATGTCTCAAGAATTTTATCAAAAATTAGAAAAACTACTTAAAATAGATAAACGCTTTATTGATCAGGAAGGTGAGCTATTAAAAAGCAATATTATTGATTTAGCCTTTAAAGCAGATAAGCAATTAAGAGAGTTATTGCTTTCTCAAGCTGAATTTAAGAGTAAATTTTTTAGCAAAATAAAAGATGTTTTTGTATTTAATATTAATAATTTTGTCGATTACATTCAGGATAAAAACTTTTTAGCCGACTCTTATACCAAATACCAAAATAAAATCGGATTAAATATCAATGGAAAATTTTTAAAGGAGCGCGATGAAGTGGCCTTAGTTTGGCCTTTTAAGGATTGTGTTTTAGAGGGCGGAATGACTAGAGAAGACGAGAAGCGGAAAGAAATATTTTTTAATGAAATTTTAGCACAAGATGAAATTGATAAATTATTTAGTCCAAAGGTTTTAATAAACTGGAAAAAATATTCCAAGAAAGGCGAGGAAAAAGTTAAAGATTTAAAACGAGATAAAAAAGGCACTATCCGAGAGAATTTGATAATCAAAGGTAATAACCTTTTAGCTCTACATTGTTTAAAAGAACAATTTCAAAATCAAATTAAACTCATCTACATTGATCCTCCCTATAATACCGGCAATGACTCTTTTGGTTATAATGATAATTTTAATCATTCCACCTGGCTTACTTTTATGAAAAATCGTTTAGAAGTTGCAAGGGAATTATTATGTGATGATGGTGTAATATTTATTTCTTGTGATAATAATGAACAAGCATATTTGAAAGTATTAATGGACGACATTTTTAAAAGGGAAAATTTTGTAGAAATGTTGTTTATTTTGAATAATCTAAAAGGTAATTATAATACTGATTATTTCGCAAACGTAGGTGAATATTGCGTTGTATTCGCAAAAAATAAAAGTAAGTTTGTTGTAAAAGATATAGTGATCGACGACACTGAAGAAGTGGAGAAATGGGAAGAGGATGAAAGAGGATATTGGAAGGTTGGGAGGAACTTAAAAGCAACTGGAGAAAATGCTCCGAGAGAAAAAAGGCCTACAATGTTTTTTCCATTATATATTGGAGATAATAACACATTTTCACTAGAGAAGGACAGAGTTCACTACTTAAAAATTCTGCCCATTACGAATGGAAAGGAAATGTGTTGGAATTGGAGTAGAGAACAATTTATTCGGGAAAAAAGTGAAGTGCTAATTTTTAGAGATAAAAATAATAATATAAATATTCATAAAAAACAAA
>JBDRCS010000011.1:0-39868 GCA_043821615.1 Patescibacteria group bacterium | reverse complement strand
AGTTTTATTTTCTTTTTTTAGTTCCGCAATCCTATTCTGCATTTCATCCACTTCAAAGCCCTTGTCAGCCGTGCTATTTACAATGCCGATATAAACCGATCCCAGCACTATTACGAGGGCAACAATTATATAATTTATATTTTTAAAATTAAGGGCAAATATAATAACTTTCCCCTGCTTCTTTACATGAGTGTGTTTTTTGCGATTGTGTCTGGAAAAGAGAAAGAATTTTGACATAATTTATATTTTTTCAGCAATTCTTAATTTGGCTGACCGTGCCCGAGGATTTTCTTCCATCTCCTCTTGGCCGGGCGTGATTGGTTTTTTAGTTATAATTTTTATTTTTTTCTTGTGTCCGCATACGCATTGGGGGAATTCTTTGGGACAATGGCAATCAATGCTTTCTTGTTTGAAAAAATGCTTGATTATCCTGTCTTCCAGGGAATGGAAGGAGATAATGACCAGCCTCCCCCCGGGAGACAAGTAATCAAGAGCTTTTGGTAAAAAATCAATGAGGTCGTGTAATTCCTGATTTACTTCTATTCTAAGGGCTTGGAAAGTTTTAGTGGCCGGATTGATTTTTTTTGGCTTGGGCTTATTTTTATAAACCTCGTCTATTACTTGTAAAAGATCACTGACATTTTTAAACTTTTTTTGTTTTCTATTTTTTACGACACGACAAGCAATTTGTTTGGAGTATCTTTCTTCTCCGTACTCTTTAAATATTCTTATTAATTCATTTTCGGAATAGTGGTTCAAGATATCGGCGGCAGTTTGCGGACTTCTTGGGTCCATTCTCATGTCCAGAAATCCTTCAGGTTCCTTAAAGGAGAAGCCACGTGGGTCACCACCTGAGATTTGAAGGCTAGATATCCCAAGGTCACATAAAATACCGTTAATTTTAGATAATGCTGAGTGTTCATATTTGTTTATGTTTTTGAAATTGTCGTTTATTAAATTAAATCTGCCTTTAAACTCCTTTAAATTATTCTCCGCCAGCTTGATTGCTTTAGGATCCTTATCAAAACCTATTAATTGTCCTTGTGGAGAGATCCTCCTAAGTATCTCCCCACTATGTCCGCCCAAACCCACGGTGCAATCAATGAAATTCTCGTTAGGCTTAGGATTTAGACCTTCTATTGCCTCCTGTAAAAGAACCGGAATATGTTCTTTAGACATCTAATTCATCTAGTGTTTCCGCTATATCCGTGCTGTCTGCTTCAGTGGATTTTTTATAGGTGTTCCATTTGCTTTCGTCCCAGATTTCCATGCGATTCATGAGCCCGGTAACAACCAGCTTCTTTTTCATGCCGGCAAAAATTCTCAGGTATTCCGGCACTACTATTCTGCCCTGTTTATCCAGCTCTACATCCATGGCTCCGGCCAGCATTAATCTGGCAAAAGCCCTGGTATTTTTCTTTGATATGGATAAATTCGCCAGTTTTTGAGCTAATTTCTCCCATTCTTCCTTAGGATAGAGGAATAAACAATTATCAAGTCCCCTAGTGACAACAGCCCCCTTAGCTAAATCATCCCTATACTTGATAGGAATAGCTAATCGGCCTTTTTCATCTAAATTGTGCGAATATTCGCCTATAAACATATATTTGTTATCCACTTTTGGGGTGGGTTATCCCCACTTTTATCCACTTTTTAACCCTTTTAATCCATTATACACCACTTTGCAATAACATGCAACCACTTTAACCAAAAAAATACCCCATATTAAGGGGTACTTTGTCAAAATTGTGGAAAACTTAATTAACCGGTATAAACCTTATAATTTTCTAATTGTTTTAACTCACTATCAGATAAAATTTTCTTGCGATGTAGTAATTTTGATAATTTATTGATTTTTTTATCACCTTTCTTTACACAAACAGTTAAATCACCTCTATCTCTTACTGTCCTGTTTTCATGCGTATCCATTCTTTTTTCAAGCCTATCAAATCGTTTGTCCATATCTTCAAAACGATTATCAATGGCCTCAAATTGAGGATTAATTTGGTTTTCAATAATTTCACCGAATTCCAGCCTTAAATCCTTTTTTAAGACATCATTATTGCTGGCAATTGAATCATCAATAACCTCTTTGATTTGTTTGTTATTGACTGCAATTGAATCATCAATAACTCCCTTGATTTGTTTTAAGTCTTTTTTGTTCATAAATCCCAAATTTTTAATAATTAATTTGGGTGTTGGATAATAATTTTATAATAGTAATAAATTGATGTCAATTTATTCCATAATAGGAAGCTCCACAAAGAAAGTGGTGCCATTATTTTCGCTGGTTTTAAACCAGATTTTGCCCTGATGGGCATCAACTATCTCTTTGCTGATATATAAACCCAGGCCAGAACCGGTAACTTCAACTAATTTGGCGTTTTTACTGCGGAAGAATTTTGAAAATATCTTTTTCTCTTCTGATTTAGGGATGCCAATGCCATTATCTTTAACGGAAAGAACAATGGAATCATTCAAGCGCTTTAAGCCAATTTCCACTACTCCCCCGTCTTTATTATATTTAATGGCATTATCCACTAAATTTTCTATTACCATTTTTATTTTTTCCTTATCAACCTTAAATTCAGGAACCCTTATTTTATAATTAAATTGGAGATCAATGTCTTTTTCTTTGGCATTAGGAAAATATTGATCCAGGACCTCATAAACTAAATTGCTAATATCCACTTTGGTTTTAATTTCAGCAAAGCCGCCGCGTTCAAATTTGGAAACATCTAAAAGATCATTTAATACATGGATCAGTTTGTCGGTCCGGTCACGCCCCTCTTCCAGAAAATGTTCCTGTTTTTTATTTATTTTGCCGACATCGCCCTCTAATAAAGAACGGAACAACCACTTCAGGGAATTTAATGGGGAGCGGATCTGATGGGCAGCCACGGAAATGAACTCTTCCTTGATTTCAGAAAGATCTTTGACTCTGTCTCTTTCCCGCATAAGCTCTTCTTCCCTTTTCCTGATTTGCTGGGAGAGAATGGAAACAAAAAATGCGCTGGAGAGAAAAGCCAAGGTAACCGTAATGGTGTTATTAAGAGTAATGTTAAGATCCAAATAATAGCCCTTACCGTCCGGAAAGTATGGAATATGCGGAATTATTTGCGCGTATTCAAGAACAATAATACTTATATACATTAGTAAGGCAATCAGAGTAATGCCAATGATTTGCTTTTCCCGGAGAATAATCAGGCCCATAAAAATAGCAAAGAAATAAAACAGGAAGGCAAGGCTTTCTACTCCGCCAGTCATATAAATTACGATTGTATATAATATCAAATCAACAATTATCTGAAAGACGCACAAAAAATTAACCATTTGACTGGAAATATTTCGGGGATTCCTTCTAAGGACCAAGAAATAGATTAAATTAAAAAAGTAACCGATGCTTAATAGTAGAATGATATTAAATGTGGAAAATTCCGTACCCCCGAGAACTTTATGAATAACCCCGGTTAAAGCAATGGCGGCAAATACCCACCACCGACTTTTTATAACAAAGCGGGATAACTGACTTTTTTGAATTTTTTGTTCGAAGGTCATTTTTTCTTTTTGGGTTTTGAGATATTTGGTTTTTTATTATAAAACGGCTCCAGATGATTTTCACCTTTTTTCTTTGCCGTCTTTTTTAGTAAGTCTTCTAGTTTATTATACTCTGTTTTCTTGAATCCAAAAAGAGGCACTTTTTCTACGTAGGCAAAAGTATTGGCAATGACGCAGGCGATCCTTAGGGCTGTAAATGACCCCGGGCCGGTGATGACGATAATGCCTTCCAAATCTTTGGGTTTTATTTTTTTACCGGATAATAATTCATGGATTAATTCAAGCAAATTTTCCGATTCTTTAAAGCTTCTTTTTTTTTCCAATTTCTTTATGATCTTATCCCCTTCTCCCAGGGCAACAACAGACTTATCATTATATGAATTTTCGATTATTAAATACATAAGTTAAATAAAAATTGAAATAATAAAACCAATTATTGAGAAGAAGGCAATCGGGGGCAGAGCCGGCATGGGCCGGGTAATTTTTAGAACATGAATGTAGAAATATAAAAAACCCAGGCCTGTGGCCGCTCCCAGAGACACTAAAAAAGCACTGGCTAGGGATGAGCCGATTAAGGATACGGCCAGCATGAGGGGCAGGAGCAGATCACCGGTGCCTAAATAAAAAAATTGCTTATTGGGAGAAAGGTGGTCATATTCTTCATTAAGGTTTTGAAGGCGGGCAGGGATAATCATGGCCAGAACCATGCCATGCGAAGCCAGGCCGGAAAATACTTTCACTAAAACTTTTGTTTTCAAAACAGCATAAAAATCATAAAGGGAAAGAACAGCCAAGATAATGAGGATCATTTGCGTGGGAATCATGTTTCCAAAATCCACGCCCAGCCCGCAAATAACCAGGCCGATAGCAAGATTGTGGACCCAGACCTTTTTCAGTTTCAGCCAGAGAATTACCAGCATCATGGAAAACAGCAGAGCGAGGAATAATTGAAAATAAATCTGAAAAATATAAAATGATCCCACAAAAAGAAAAATTCCGAAAAATATTTTAAGTAAGTTTTTATTATTGCGCATGAAATACAGGAATACCAAAATAAGTATCCCTAACAGCAGGCCGAATGTAATTTCCGGCAATAAATCGCCCAAAGAAAAATACAAAAAGACATCAGTCGGCTCTATTTGATTTTCCAGGTAGTATCCGGAAAAAAGCCCGAATGCCTGAACCAGGAGAAATATTAAGATAGCATTGCCGAAAAGGGATTTTTCTTTATCCATTATTATTTTGGTAATAGTAATCCGGGAAAGCGAGTTGAATTTTTTCCTTATCCAGAATCTGTTTTATTTCCAGATTGATATTTTGCTTGACATCCAGATGATTTTTAATGTCGGAGGGAGACAAGTAGTACACGGCTTCAAAATTGAATCCCGTGGAAGTGATGTCTTTGAGGTGAACCCGATCCAGCTCTACTCCGTTTTGCTTTTTCAGGATATCGATAATTATTTTGTTTACTTTTTCCAGCTGGCCATGCTCGGTTTGAGGAGAAATATTCAGAGAGAAGACAACTCTTCTATTTTTCATTTGCCCGTAATTATGAACGGATTTATTGGTGAGCTCCTGATTGGAAATAATAAGCTCTTCGCCATGGGAAGAACGGAGACGAGTAGACTTGATGCCGACTTTTTCCACGGTACCGCTTTTGTCTCCAGATTCGATGTAGTCACCAATAACAAAAGGCCTGTCAAAGTAGATGGCAAAAGAAGCAAAGATATCGCCCAAAACATTTTGCAGGGCAAAGGCAACAGCTATGCCCGTGATACCCAAGCCGGCAATAAAAGAAGTGATATTGATGCCCATGTTTGACAACACAAAAAGAAAACCAATGATCCAGATGGAAAACTGAGCAATGCGGCCAAGATTTTTAACAGCTGCCTTGGTATTGGGATCGTTTTGCCTTCCGGCAATTTTTCTTCTCACTATAAAGTCAATGAGAATTTGCAAAGCCTGGACTGCCTGGTAAACAACCCAGATCAGCAGAATGTAATCAATTATTGTTTGTGCGGTCTGATGCAAAACCACAAATTGCAAAGCCAGATAGAAAGCCAGAAACCAATAAAAAGGGGGTTTAATGGTGGCCACAATTTTAATAAGGGCATCGTCAATTTCTGTTTTTGTTTTTTTGGCTTTTTTTCCAAAAAAATTAAGCAAGGCAGACTGGAACAGGTGTAAAATCAATAAAAACAGAATAAATAAAAATAAGGCTTTTATATAGGTAAAAACAGTGTTATTCCAGATTACTATGTTCCAAAAATCCCAATTTAAAATTGTTTCTAACATAATATATATTTTAGCTTGTTTTTCTTCATTTAACAAATTGCATGCTTTTAGCTATAATAAACAATAATAATTAAAATAATTATATGAGAAAAATTTGTCCACTGTTTCTGGCAATTTTTATTGGAGTCTTGGCTTTTACTTTAATTGCTCCAATGGATGCGGAAGCAAAAACAATTAAAAAAAGATTTAACAATAATGCTTATTCCGGCACTTGGGAAGTTACATCAGACCCTTGCGAGCCTTATAACGTAGGCAATACCGGTGCTATTTATTTCCAGCAGTTGAAATTAAAGAAAAAAGGAAAATTAAAAACTACCAAGCCCAATGTTAATAAGGTTTGGTTTGATAATAGCTCTATGAAAATAAGAGGCAAGGTTTATAAGAAAAATGGAAAATTCAGAGTTAATTTCCTTTATCCTCAGAAGAGCGACTCTTCCGGATTTGAAGGCCATGTAACGGGCAAGATTACCCAAAAAAAAATTACCGGTAAATATACTCACGAATATGCCGGTTGTACCTGGAAGGGAAATTATACGGCCAACAGGCAATATAACTAAGCCAACTAGACAAGTAGAGGCGCGCCATGGCACGTCTCTACTTTTTTTATAATTTTTTAAAATCCTTAATATCTTCAATTAAAAGAGTCATTGTACTTAGTCTTCGAGGAACATTGGGCAGTGTATTTAAAGGCAGGATGTGTCCCTTAGCATCTTTCGTTACAGAAAACTTTAATTGCTCTCCATTTATGCCAATTAGCACCCCTTGGACGTCCTGCCTTTGGGCAATAAATTGATATTTTGTTCCTTTCTGTAATTCAACTCCATCAAGAGCAACAAGGCCGTCCCTGTTCCGGTCCATTCTTTTTAATCCCCTTTCTTTCATTCTTCCCATGTCATCCAGTAAAATGGACTTGGGCGGATAATTTCCTTTAGGTTCTTTGGTCATAATCTATTTTAAAAAATTTAATTAAATTTGGGGGTGTGTCTTCTTCCAGTAGACAGGGACCCCGAAAAACTAGCAACCACATCCGTATCTCCTTCCCTGCAAGAGACCAGTCCAAATTTCTTCCGTCCGATTGCGGTTTCTGAACCAACCATGACGGCTTACGCAACCGTTTGTTAGCTCGCCTTCGATGGCCAGCTGGACGAGTCTGATTTGGCATCCCTCTTGCTTGGTGCAGGAATGACACGGCAGAAAGGTGCCGCCACCCTCCTCAGGCGGACCATTGAGCCTGATTTCAATCCGGACAACTTCCGGATTGCTAAGGCTTCACCCGCTTTTTTTAAGCAGGAGATAAAACATAGGTCACTCCTCCTCTAGTCAGAAATTATCCTAAAATTTTACTGTAGATATTATAATCCTCATCCTTGAATAAAACAAAGATCACTTTTTCAATATTGGTCTTACTTTTTTTAAGATATTCCTGAACCGTGTTTATGGCGATCTTGGCAGCCGCTTCCTGAGGATAGCCATAGGCGCCCGTGCTGATAGCGGGAAAGGCAATGCTTTTTAAACCCTTTTCATCTGCCAGCATTAAAGCGTTGGCATAGCAATCGCGCAGATATTCATTTTCATCAAACTTGCCTTCCATCCAAATAGGACCGACAGTGTGGATAACATATTTGGCCGGCAAATTAAAGCCTTTGGTAATTTTAGTTTTACCGGTTTCGCACCCGCCCAAAGTTGAGCAGACCTTTTGCAGCTCTGGCCCGGCTGCCTCGTGAATGGCATCATCCACTCCCCCGCCAGCCGTAAGCGTGCTATTGGCGGCGTTGACAATGGCATCAACTTTCTCTTTGGTAATGTCTCCTTTTTTTATTTCAATCATATATTTTATTTTATCACTAAAAATTAATATTTTCAATTATTTTGTTAAGCAAATATTCAGAATCCTTGAAAGCCTTTATGACATAAACCGCGCCGTCTTTTTCAAAGGCAACTTCAATGACATCGTCTTCACAAGGAGTGCCCTGCTGAGTAAGAATGCCTTTCAACATGTCCGCTTCTATGCCGTCTACATTAATTTTTGATCTGTCTCCGGTTATGCGGTAATCCATTTCCACCAGTTCGGTTTCCAGATTATTATCGCTTTGATAAATAATTACAGTTTCCGGACAATAAATTTCACTCTCAGCTTCAATTTTTACCTGATCAACCTCCTGGGCTGTTCCCCTTAATGTATTTTTTTCTTCCGTTACTGTATATACCATGGCGTTGTAGGTGAAATTAAAGGGATAAACGCTACTGGAAAAAGTTTTAATGTCTTCTTTTGACGGCTTGACTCCTAAAATTTTTACTTCATTAAGATTGTAGGCGAGCTCGGAATTTTCCTGAATTATATTTTCACTACTCGCATCTAATTTTCCAATTTCCCTTTCACCGTTCTTAAAATATATAAATGTTCCGGGCGAGAGATCTTTCTGAGAATAACATTTTGTAAAATAGGCTGCCCTTCCTTTCTTTAATAGCGGGTCCATTAAATTATTTGTAATAATAACTGGATTGGCGCAAACAACCTTGCCTATAATGCCTTTCGGATTTTTTATAAATTCCAATTTTTCCGAAGGCATAAACCGAAAATAAAAAAATGCTCCCACTAATAAAAAGAAGAGTATTCCTAGCAATGAATTACCTACGCTAATATTGATACGTTTCATATTATATCCAGAAAATATATTTATACTCCACTCCCCATTTTATTTTCCGTCTAAAAACCTTCTTCTCACCCTTGTGGCGAATGATTATCCTGGCCTTTTTCTTGTAGCCGCGGACATTTTTAGCTGTAAACTTTCCTTTCTTTTTCGTCTTTCCCTTCCAGAGCAATGTGTTTCCGGGAGTGCGCAACCGAACTTTGGCGCCTTTTATTTTTTTTATCTGGCCTGTTTCATTATTTCTTTCTTTCACCACGCCGCGCAAAGAAGGATAGCTTTTGCCAAACATGGAAATATTTTTCACCAGGGCTGATGTAGATTCCTGGATGCTGTCATTATAAATAATGTACATTACTTGCAGTGTCTGGCCAGCATAAGCATTAAGGTTTTTTTCATAACCGGTCCAGGTGCCGAGACTGCCTGATTGAAAATTATAAACTTCAGATACCAGCTCTTTGTCTGTATCAGTATTTGATAATTTGAACTGAAAATACGAATCTCCGGTAATATTTGTTGTATCAAATAAATAATCAAAACTGCCTGTGAGCTTTCCAATATCAGACGGAACAATAATGTCCTGCATTAAAACAACATAATGATATTCGCTGGAAGACATATCAATATAATAAATGTCATCTTCCTGCTTAATGATAGAATCCGGACAAGCCTGGCCGTTTTCATCAGACAAATCATAGGCCAAGTAGCAATCCCAGCCGGCTAAACCCTCGGAAAAATCTCCATTGGCGATAAATTCCGTGGAATAAACAGTGGCCGACGCCGGCGCACACAGCAGGAGACCGAAACAAAATAAAGCAAAAAATAAATATTTTGCCATTTTATTGAATGAATTCAAAACTATCTATCACTTGATTATAAAACTCATCCGTAGTAGGCGTGTCCGAGGGTAAAAGTCCATTGGGATGCGACAGCACATAATTATAATAACCGTCCGTATACATCAGATTGTAAAAACCATATTGATTGGCCGCCTCATATTGAGTCTGATCCATCACGTCAATTGTAAAGGCAGTGACATATCCTTCCGGACAATTCATGTCATCGCTATATGTTTCAACGGTATCATAACAATAGGCATAAGAGGCTAAGGCAAAGCTGCTGTCCACATAAACGGGCATGACGGTGAAATAATCCACATACTCCTTACCCACATCAACTGCAAAAAATTCATAATCATTTACCAGCATTCCCTGGGACGCATAGTCAGGATAATCATTGTAGCCATTTAAGCTGGAATCATAATTAATATTATCATTGTAATTATAATTATAGTTATAATTGTAATCATCGTAGTAATAATCATTAGTGCCGCTATTAAGCAACTCTGTCCACCAGCCGGAATTCCAAACTCCCACAACAGTGGCAGCGCCGCCAAGGCCGCAGCCGATAAATAACAAGGGCAGGCAAACCAGAAGAATAACTACAAATTTTTTCTTAACTGCGAGCAAAATAATAAAAACAATACTTGTGACAAAAATTGTAAAGCCGCTAAAGGCAAATAATAGCCAGGCTACCCAGTTCATACCCATAAATTTATTTTAATTTTTATAGCTTTATTATACCATAAAAAAGACCCCTCTTAAAAGAGGGGTCAGGAATATATTTTTAGGCTTTGCTTCGTTGGCTGGCCTTTTCTTTCATTTTCACAACCAGCGCAATATAAAGATAATAAACAACCGGGATGATTATAAGAACAAAAATGGCTGAGGCGACCAAACCGCCAATAATAGTGACGCCCATGGCTGTCCAATAATACTCGGTAATGGTGAGGGGCAGAATACCGGCAATCGTGGTAAGCGTGGTGGCAATAATGGGTCGCGTTCTTTGAGAAACGCCTTCTAATACGGCCTCCTCTAATTTGTATTGAGGGTCCAATCTGAGCTTATTAAACCTGTCGATAAGGATAATGGAATTATTTACGACGATGCCAATGAGAACCACTATGCCAATTAGAGCCATGAAGCTGATGGGCTGTCCGGCCAGGAAAAGGCCAGGGAAAACGCCGATACTGGCCAAGGGAATGGCAAGCATGATAATAAAGGGCTGAGCAAATGATTTAAACTGAAAGGCCAACAGGGCAAAAATGGCGATCATGGAAATAATCATCATCATTAAGAAATCATCAAAGGCCTGGGTTTCTGATTCAAACTCTCCGCGATACGAAACAGCCTTCGCATCCAAATTTAATTCATCTAATTTTTCTTCCGTAAAATAATCCTGAATACTTTGAGTAATTACAGAGGCATCAACATCTTCTTCTACGGAAGCCTTCACCTCTATTAAGCGCTTTGAATCAAAATGACTAATAGACTTAAAAACATCGACTTCTTCAATAGTAGCTAAATCCTGTAATTCTTTGGGGCCGACTGCCAGTTCCTTGATAGCATTGATCCCCGCTTCAGTTTCATAACCCATTTTTATTTCCAGAGTTTCTCCGGATTCAGCATCTTTAATTTCTGTTACTTTTTGAGGATTATAAACTGAGCGAATAAGGCTGGCCACTATAATTGGCGACAAACCAGAATCAGCAATCTTTTCTCTGTCTAAGACAATGCTAACCTGAGGCGCCTTATCCTTAGCTAAGCCATAATCAACTTTTTTTACACCATCTAAATCAGTCACATAGTCTCCAAGATTGTTGGCAGCATTTTCAAGAACGCCTAAATCGTCATTCGTGATCTGAACCTCGATCGGATATTCACTGGCGGGAGGGCCGGACATAAAGCCGGATACTTTTATTTCTAAGTCTTCAACTTCTTCAACCTTGTCTTGGAACAAATTAATAATTTCCTTATTATTGACAGTCGCATCCTTGGAAGAGACAAGATTTACAATAAACAATTCCTGATCACCAAACATACTGTCTCTGGGGAATGTGAGGGGTGCAAAATTTACCACATTCTCCTGGGCAACTTCATTTTCAGCATACACTTCTACTAATTTATCAGACATTTCAGCCAGCTTTTCTTTTTTTAATTCATCATTAGCATTCTTGGGATATTTTACTTCAATTTGAAAATACTCGGCATCATCTACTTCCGGCCACAAATTAACCTCTGATTTATAACCAACAAAAACACTGGCTCCAAAAAGAATAGTTGCAATTAGTAAGGAGATAACAATATTTGATTTTTTCTTTAATATAAATTTAACAATACCATTAATGCCTTTGATAAAAATTTCTGTATATTTACCAACGCTTTGATGGGCATTTTTAGCTTTTTTTGAACCCAGAATAAAGCGACCCAAGAACGGAGTAATGGAAAAAGCCAGGAACAAGGAAACAATAAGTGTGATAACAACAGTATAAGGAATGTATTTTACAAATTCTCCGGTAATGCCGCCCAGAAACATCATAGGAATAAACACCAAGACTGTGGTAGCTGTGGCGGCAATTAAAGCCGGGCCAAGATCATTAACAGCATAAATAGCAGCCTTCATCTTTGACTCACCTTCCCTAATTTTCCGCTGAATTCCCTCCACAACCACAATCGCATTATCAATAATAATTCCCAACGACAAGATTAGAGCATAAAGAGTAATAAAGTTTAGGGACAGGTCTGTGAAACTGATAATCAAGAAAGAGGAAAGCATTACCAAGGGAATGATAACAGCAGCCACTATCGCGCTTCTAAAACTAATGAAAACAAACAGAACGATAAGGATCGCAAGCAAGCCCTGCCAGGCATTTGTAAATAAACTGCCCAAGAGCAAGTCAATTTCTTTGGCAGCGTCATAAACAACAACCCGGTCTAAACCGGAAACAAGTTCTTCATTTTTTTCATCAAATTCGTTTAAAGTGTTGGTGATTTCTTCACTAACTTTTAACACATCAGCGTCGTTTTTTACTTTGACTAAGAGAACAACAGTTTCAGATGTAACCATTTCTTCTTGATTTACATAACCGGTTCTATAAACATTGGCCGTGCCCACATCTTGTTTTTCAATATTAGCGATATCTTTTAATTTTCCAAAGCCGATTGGTGTGTTTTCCAGGTCTTCAATACTATTATATTTACCTTCGATCTGAATAGGTAAATCTTCCTCGCCCTGTTCCAGATTTCCACCAGGCATGTTGAAATTTGAACCGGCAATGGCCTGAGAAATATCCTGGTAAGTGAGGCCTAATTTATTAATTTCATCTATATCAAGAGAAATACTCACTTCTTGTTCACTGTCACCCCAAATATTTACAGAATCAATTCCTTCAAGATTATCAACTTCTTTCTTATATTCTTCGGCCACTTCAGCCAATTCTTTGGCTGATTTTTCACCAGCAACACTGATAATAACATCTTCCATGTCGGCTTCCAGGGAAATCACATTCGGATTTTCTGCGTCTTCAGGAAGGTTGGTGACACTATTTACTTCTCTTCTCACGTCTTCAGTTGCTTTCTTTGGCTTGGCGTCGGCTTCAAATTCCACAAAAATTGATGACACCCCCTCTAAAGATGAAGATGACACTGATTTAACTCCATCAACACCATCAATAGCGCTTTCTATTTTTTCAGTCACATTTTCTTCAATTTCTTGCTGGCTGGCTCCAGGGTAAATTGTCGTTACTACTGTATAAGGTATTTCTACATCAGGCATTCCCTGCCTTGGTAATTGCAAGTATCCGCCGATTCCGCCAATAATGATGAACAATATTACTAATATTGATACCTGGTAATTTTTAATAAAAAACTGAGCAAATTTACCGATTGAATTTAACTTTAAATTTTCCATTTATTTTTTAAATTTATTATTTTTAACAGACATTATAATAACCCTTATTATTCAATAATGCAAGACTTTAAAAACTAAAAAAGAGGCATATTATTAATACGCCTCTTTGTGAAAATTTATTTCGGTTAGCAGCAACCACCACCACAACCACAACCGCCTTCAGGTCCTAAATTTTTCATATATTTTACCATTAATTATTAATTAGATTTTAATAATATAGTAAAATTACGAATTTGTCAAGATTACATCCAATATCTTAGCCATAAATAAATATTAGCAACTGCAACCGTGATAAGCATTACAAAGACGCCGGTCTTTAAAAATTCCATGAAGGTAATCCTATAGCCGGCCTTTTCACTCATGCCGGCCACAACTAAGTTTGCACTTGCGCCCACTAAGGCGCCATTACCACCAAGGCAGGCGCCTAAAGACAGGGCCCACCATAATGGATTAAGGTCTGTGAAAGTGGAGCCCATATCCCCTACCAAGGGGATCATGGTGGCCACAAAAGGGATATTATCTACAAAAGCGGAAAATATTGCCGAACCCCAGAGAATAACCATGGAGGTGGCAATAAGCTCTCCCTGGGTAATAGCCAGAACTTTTTCAGCAGCCCAGGAAATTACCCCAACACTTTCCAGGCTACCAACCAATACAAAAAGGCCGACAAAGAAAAAGATAGTGGTCCACTCAACTCCGTTTAGAGCTTTTTCTAAATTCTTTCCCTCTAAAAAGAGCATTACTCCGGCCCCGAGAATGGCAATGGTGGCGGCTTCCAGGCCAAGCATGCCGTGAAAGAAAAAGCCTAATATGACCAAGCCTAAAACCACTAAAGATTTTTTCAATAATTTTGGATCTTTGATACTTTCTTTTTCATTAAGATTCATGATGTTCTCCATATACTTTTTTTCTGTCTGAATCTTTTTGCCGTACCTCCATTTAAAAAACGGAATCATTACTAAAAACATAATTACTACAACCGGGCCAAGATTTAAAAGAAAATCCATAAAGGAAAGGCCGGCTGCAGAACCGATTAATATATTTGGCGGATCACCAATAAGCGTGGACGTGCCACCGATATTACTCATAAATATTTCCACAAGCAAAAAAGGCTTGGGGCTGATATGTAAATTGTCGCAAATAACTATGGTAATTGGGACTAATAATAAAACAGTGGTCACATTGTCTAATAGGGCGGAAAATAAAGCCGTGATAACGGCAAAGATTATCATTATCATCCAGGGCTGGCCTTTGGCTTTCTTGGCAGCCTTAATAGCGACATACTGAAAAAGACCGGTGTGTTTCATGATTTCCACGATAATCATCATACCGATTAAAAGGCCGATGGTATTAAAATCGATGGCACTTACAGCTTCGTGCTGGCTGTAAAAATCCAAAAAAATGCCTAAAATAATGACTGCGGCCGCCCCAATCAGGGCTACAATGGTACGGTGAACCTTTTCAGATATAATCAGGGCATAACTGCCCAGGAAGATAAGTAAAGCAGCAATAACAGCTGCAGTAGTTACCTCGGATTGTAGGATTTCGGTTGCTTCTGTCATTTTTCTTCCTTTAATTTCTCTTTGACCTCATGAGGACAGACAACAGCCTGCGGATCGATCCTGTCTTCGCCATAAATTGTGTTATAAATCGCTATCTTAATAGCTGTTCTGGTAATGGCGCCAATTAGCTCGCCCTCTTTGTTTACCACCGGCAAAATGCGCCGCGCGCCTTTGGTAGCATAAGTTGCAGCTTCAATCATGGCATCATCCGGGTCAAGACAATGAAAATCCTTGTACATAAAATCTTTTACTATCTTGTCTTTTTGCTGAATGGCATATTTGGCCAAGCTGCCGTGTGCACCGAATTGCGAGGTAATTTCATCATCCCTTAAATATTCCGGTACAACTTCCTTAATAATCAGGCGTGAAGAAATTACGCCTTTGGGACGATTTTTGCTATCAACTATCACCAAACTGTTAGTTTTTTCATCAACCATTTGTTTCAGGGCTTCGCCCAGAGTGGCATTCTTGTCAATTTTATTGACCCAGCCGCACATATACTCTTTTACCAAAGCACTTTTATATTCTTTCATAAAAAAATATTAATAATCTATAATTACTAATTAAACACCTAGATATATTTTAAGTCAATATTTTTTTCCCTTTAAAATCATGATAAGCCTTGTAATCACATTTCCAGAAACCTAGCGGCGGTGGAACTTTACCGGCTCCACCAGGCACATCAACTACATACAAGGGGCAGGCTAAACCAGAAAGTCGACTGCGTAAGGTTGTCATTATTTTTAATTCCTTCTTAAAATCTACAATAAAATGCTCAGCCCCTTTTACATAATCGCAACGGAATAGATAATACGGCTTTACCCCTATTTCCACTAATCCAGAAAAGAGGGAATATAGTGTTTCGACTTTATCATTTACCCCTTTTAGGAAAACTGACTGGGAAAGTATCATGGTTACATTGGGACGCAACCTTTCTATGGCGGCGATAGTGGGCTTATTAATTTCCGCCGGGTGTTCGAAATGAACCATTAAGTAAATGGGTTGTTTTTTTACGGATTTAATTGCACTAATTACCTCATTGTTAACTTGTTGAGGATGAGAAACTGGCAGGCGCGTGCCTATGCGAAAAATCCTTATCTGAGGCAGAGCGCTGAATTTTTTTAGAGCTTTTTTTAATATTTTAGGCACGGTAAGAGGATCTCCCCCAGAAATTATCAGTTCTTTAATTTCAGAATGTTTTTTTAAGTAATCTACAATTTTATCCAGATCCGTGTCTGTAATAATACCCTTCTCAATATCAGAGACCTTGCGCTGACGCGTGCAAAAACGGCAATAAGCTGCGCAATTCATTGTTAACAAAACTAATGCCCGGTTTCCATATTTATGGACTAGCCCTCGAGTAACCGTGTGATCCTCTTCAAGGAGAGGATCCGGGGTAGTTAGCTCTTCCTCCTGGCCTTCATCCTTCACAGGAATGAATTGCCTATGGATGGCGGGACAGGATTTGGTAAGTTTTTTAAGATGTGGTGATAGTTTGACGCTTAGCATTTTTTTTAAAAATGAAATAATTTTTCTTTCTCTTCCCCTGGTAATGGATGCCATATCGCATGCAGGCAGATTTCAAAATTTCCTCAATAACATCTTTGAATTCGAGGCCGGCTGAAAGAGCAGCGC
Organism: Patescibacteria group bacterium; assembly: GCA_043821615.1. Classification (GTDB taxonomy): domain Bacteria; phylum Patescibacteriota; class Patescibacteriia; order UBA9570; family JAHJKD01; genus JBDRCS01. The sequence goes on along the minus strand of JBDRCS010000011.1, from coordinate 23,421 downwards.
GAGGAAAACGGGAATTCTCCTCTGGATTGGGTATCAAGCCGGGGGGGCAGTTGACTTCAAGTATGCTTGGTTTTTTATTTTCATCCAAGCGCAAGTCAAACCGCGCCCAATCTGCCATATGCAAGGCCTTAAAAGCATTTAAGGTAATGGAAATTATCTCTTGTCTCAGAGAAATGGATAATTTAGCCGGACAGATCAAAGGATCTGTTCCTTTTTCTGGATTATCAAAAATCCATTTGGCTTCATAATGGTCAAATTTCGGCATATTTTCCGGCAAACCATTGAATGTAATTTCAATAATAGGAAGAGTCCGGGCAGGTGTTCCTAAAACCCCGACTGTAAATTCCCGGCCTCTTAAATATTTTTCAACCAGCACTGCCTGCTTGTGCTCATTGATAATTTCCTCAGCGACTTCCTTAAGCTCCTCGAATTCAAAAACAAGATTTTTCGCAGTAATCCCCTTGCTGGAGCCCTCTCCCACTGGTTTTACGATTGCCGGCAAAAACGGCACCATTTCTTCTTTTAGCTGATTAATATCTTCAATTAATACGAAATCCGGGGTAGCAATGCCGTTTGTAATCATCACTTCCTTTGCTAAAGCTTTGTCCAGCCCCAAAGCATAACCCAGGGGAGAAGGGCCGGTATAGGGAATTTGGAGCATTTCCAATATTGCCGGCAAGTGCGCCTCACGGTCACGGCCATGAAGACCCTCAGCAATATTAAAAACAAGGTCCAATTTATCTTTATGGCTTTTTAATTTTGTATAAGCGTTTTCATCCGCCTCAATGCAGTAAATTTCATGACCTAATTCACGCAGGGCATCATAGATTCCTGAAATTGTTGAAGGCTCGTCAAATTCAGCCTGTTTTATATAATCAGGATTTTGAAGGTCTGGTTTGACATGGCGGACATTGTAAACAAAACCAATATTCATAGAATTAAAAAAAACCAAGCAAGGTCTCAGTTTTGATGGGTCATTTTAATTAATAATTTTTTGATTGTTGTGGCTGTTTTCAGGCAGTCGGGAGGTTCTTGTTCCATATTTTTATCCATATCTATTTTATCACTCACTTTTAGACCGTCAATGTCCTGCTAAGGTGAGCTGTGTATAAATAATCTCTCGCCCAGCTGCTACTTGTATAAGTACTCCCTAGGGAATTCTCATACAGAGGTAGCAGCCTTGAGGGCGATTCAGCGCAAGATACGCCAATAGTAATAGGCGACGCGCCACTCCGGGGACTTCATGTCCCACAGGTTGCGTTCCTCTGGGGTGAGGACCTGGTTGTAGAACTTTTGAAAAACTGCAGCCATAACTGCACCTCCTTGGGCCGGTTGAGGGTTTCTTTTTGCTTGCCCGCGGGAAAACAAAAAGCTTCTTACCCCAATGTATTCGGATAAGAAGCCTTTTGTCTTATGATATCACTCCCAAGGGGTAGGTTGTACCACCCAGCTTAATCCGGGTTGGTGAGCAGTCAGCGGGCCTAATCCCTCGTGCTTCTCTTGATATTTTAAGTTGTGGAAAGATCTGCAAGTATTATAACAAATTAATATTATAATGCAAATTTTGGTCGGGCTGGCGGGACTCGAACCCACGACCTCACGCACCCGAGGCGTGCGCGCTACCAACTGCGCTACAGCCCGTTTTTAAAACCAGCCTTTTTTTTCATCTTTTCCTGCCATCTTGGCATCAAATTTATCATCAGCTGCTTTTTTTCTTTGCTTGGTATCTTCTTCATCAGCCGTTCTTTGCGCCATGGTTAATTTATTTTTTGCTTCCTGCATTTTTCTTTCAGCTTGCCGGGCTTTCATTTCTGCCATTCTTAATGACCTTTTTAAATCATCGACTGCTTTTTGATCGACATCAAAAGACTGCCTGGCTAAATCCAAATTTCTTTTGGCCATTTCTAATTGTTGCTGTCCCATTCCATAGGTCATGCTATTTTTTATTATTTGGCAAATTAATACCCCAGGCCTTGTTTACCGGTGAAGTAAAGAAAAATCCTATTCCCTGTTCTTTAAAATTTCCGTAAATTTTAGTAAGTTCTTTTGAAATTAGATTAACTTCCGTGGCAGGAATAATGCATTGAACAGTATAATGATCCTTTTTCCCCTGATTTAAAATGTTCTTGAAACTGGAATGCAGAACAATATCATGAATCTGGGCTCGGCCAATGCCAGTGCTGTCTTGCACGGTCACTCCCCCAACATCAAGCTCGATAAGTCTTTCCAGAACTTCGTCTAATAATTTCTTCTTGTGAATATAACAAGTTAATAATTCTAATTTTTTTCCGGCCAATGACGGATTTTTTTTCATATATTGATTTTATAAATTATATTTATATTTTATCATTTTTAAGCTGAAAACGAAAATCACAATATTCTCCCCCGTCAGAAAGCTTTTGAGGCCGTTCAAATTTTATTTCTGGTGTGAATTTTTCAAAAAATAGACCATCTCCCGAACAAAAGACCGGGGCGACTTCAGGCATATTTAATTTTTTAGCAAACTCAACAAAATCACAACGAGCTACTTGAAAAGAAAAAGAATCCTCATTTATTTCCATCTCCCCTATTTTGGTGTTGGGAGAATTTTCTATGGCTTTTTTTAACTCTGCTTTTTTATTGTCTAGATTTTTATACCATTGAGGTGATATAGAAGGAAGAGATTTTTTAAGAGTAGAAACAGCGGCGTCTTTTACTACTTCTTCTGTTATTTGATATGCCTTCTCTTGAGAAAACTCAGCCTTCAGTAATTTGTACAAAACAAAAGCAGGCGCGGCCTGCTCTCTGGCCTGTTTTTCGCGTTCGTCTCTGGGTGGATCAAAATCTTTGAAAGGCTCGCCGGCTTTGACTTGTTTTTGAACTTCTAATCCTAAGGACACGGCTTTAGAAAAGCCGAGATGTTTTTTTAATATTAAGAGGGCTTTTATCATAATGTAATGTTATCACTTTTTTCTTCTTTTTGCTAACCTAGATAGGATTTAGTAATCCATATAAATTATCAAATTCTTGTTCTAAATTATTAGCATCACCGTGTTTTAACATGCCTTTGTAAGATTGCCTGGCTTGTTCATTTGGTTGTTCGATGATCCGGCGGAACATACGTCTTTTTGAAGCGGTTCTTAATACTTTATGGTGAGGAAAATAAATCCAGCCCAGAAAATCAACTCCCGAAGCTAAAGGCCGGATTTTAACTTTTCGCGGATGCAGAGTGAGAGCTAATTTTTGTTTTAAAAAGTATGAAATTATAGGTATTTGATTAATTAACTCCTCGCGACTTGAAGATAAAATAACAAAATCATCAGCATAGCGAAGATAATATTTAGCTTTTAGTTCGTGCTTCATAAACTGGTCAAATTCGTTCATATAGATATTAACGAACAATTGCGAAGTCAGATTGCCAAGCGGCAAACCAATATTTTTGCCTCCTATCTTAAAGCTATAAATAATATTCTCAAGTAAACTAAACAAGCGCTTATCTTCCAGGCGCCGTTTTAAAATATTCATTAGAATATTCTGGTCAATACTGGCGAAAAACTTCTTAATGTCGCATTTAAGGACCCAGCAGGTTTTGGTATTGTTTTTACCGACCTGGCTAAGCATCTTTCTGAACCGTTTCCCGGCTTTGTGGGTGCCCTTGCCTTTACGGCAGGAAAAAGAATCAGCGATGAATATAGTATCGTAAAAAGGATAAAGTTGACGATATAAAGCATGATGTAGTAACCTGTCGTAGACTGAAGCTTTATGGATTTGCCTTGGCTTGGGATCAGCGATATTAAAATGATGATAACCGCCATGTTGGTAAGACTCATTTTTGAGCTGGTTATCAAGCTGATAAATATTTGTTATTAAATTTCTGGCGAATATTATCACATCTGGCTTACTCCTTTTACCCCGTAAAAATTCTTGCCAGGCCAATAATAAATTTTCAATAGAAATCAATTCGTCATAAGATTTAATAAACTTTTTCATATGAATTCACTAAAAAATCAATTAAGGAATATCCCCCCCCCCAACGGAGCTGGCAAAACAAATGATTTGCCGATCCTTGAGAAAATAACGCAAGCCTATCTGCAATGGCATCTGGCCATGCGGCAAATGGAAAAATTATCGCGCTATACATTAGGAGCGAAAATCGATAGTCTGTTCACGGAAACTTTGGAGCTCATCTTATACTCTGCCTATGCCAATGAAAAGCAAAAACTAGCCGCCGTGCAAAAAGCCATCACTAAGCACGACGCTTTAAAATATTTCTTGCAAATCGCCTGGCAGGCAAAAGCCTTGGATCACAAGGCTTATGCCCGCATTTCTTCGCCTTTGGAAGAAACAGGAAAAATGCTTGGGGGCTGGCTAAAACACTCGCTGACAACCACCAGGAAGCGGTAGCTCCGATTCCAGTTGTCCTGCAGATCGTTGAGGTTGAGGTTGCGGCCATTGGCGTTCTCATTGACGTAGCCGACGATCTGGTTGCCGTTCGCGTCGGTCTGAACCAGGCCTGAACCTTAGTGCAAAATACCATCAAAGGCACTGCGCGTTGAAGTGATATCTTCGCGCTGTATTTTATTCGGGATATAATAATCCACCAGTATAAGGCACCGAGTAGTTTTAGTTTAAAAATTTAACAATAACTCCCTCCTCTAAGCCATGGCTTATAAAGGATTCTCGTTTTTTGATAAATTTAGAATTCAACCGTCCATGGTCGTAACCATGGGCTGATTCGCTTACTATCCAAGTATTATTATATTATACATTTCCAAACAATACAAAGCTAATTATATTTTTTGGAAATGTGCGGTGAGTTTTGTGAAGGTATCACCGCAGAAACCTTTTGTGCCAACTTGAGGGCCAAGGGTCAAGGGACACCAGGACCAAAAAGGTCCAAGTGCCCAATGGCCCAAGAGCCAAACTACTCGCTGACAACCACCAGGAAGCGGTAGCTCCGATACCAGTAGCCCTGCAGACCGTCGAGGTCGAGGTCGCGGCCAATGGCGCGCTCATTGACGCAGCCGACGATCTGGTTGCCGTCCGCGCCGGTCTGAACCAGGCCATCGATGGCCACGCTGGGGTTCGCGGCCATTTCCCTCTTCTTGAGGTCGAAGGCCGCCACAGCGATTTCTCGGCTGGGGCAGCGAAGGTGGCGGCGGCTGGTCTCGTCCATCACCTCCTGGTTGGTGGGGTCGGACGAGAAGTAGTTCCGTGGGATCCACGCGCACTTCACCGTGCGCCCCCTGACCTTCACCTCGAACACCTCGGAGAGGCCGTCCAGGTCGGGCTGGGGCTTCTCGGCCTTCTGGCTCGCCTCGGCCATGAGGACCGCGGCGAGCTTGTCCGCGACCTCGGGCTTCTCGGCGAGGCGCAGGGCCTCGTCATTGCCGCCAGCGCGCAGCACGGCGTCGGCAACGGCCTTGAAGATCCTGAACGCGATGCCGAACGCGCTCAAGTACTCGGACTTCTCACGGGCCATGGTAACCTCCGATTGCGATTTACCGCCTGTCTTGCTCACAGGAGCTTGAGTTACGGCCTATCGCTTTGCGAAACGAAGTCAAACACGCCTTCTTGGAAACAGCTTCCAAGTTTAAAGTGTGCCTGATCACTCGCAGCTCGCAACATAAAAACAAGCTTTTTTATGCTTTGAGCTACTAATAAAAAAACACACCAATAAAATAAAAAGAGCTAATTGGATAAATTAGCATATTTTATAGAAAAAGTCAATGATATTATAATTTTATTTTGCTAATATTGGCTAATAATTGCTCAGGGGCAGGGACTTGCCCACCTACGCTTCGCTATGGTGGGTAAAAACCCCGATTTACTAGCTGGGGAGGAGGGATTCGAACCCCCGATCCACGGACCAGAACCGTGTGCCTTACCACTTGGCGACTCCCCATTCTACTTCGCTCTAACTTGCGTTAGAGCTTCGAAGGAATTGGGGCTCAATATTCTGAGCTAATCCCTGCGAAGCCCGAGCGTAAGCGAGTGGCGTAGAAGGATGGCGACTCCCCATTATATCTCGCCGTAGCTATTGCGTAGGCGGATTACTATTTGCGTTGACTACATTATCTCCAAAAGTGTCCTTAGCCAGATCCCAGACATTGCCGACTTCTTCATCGGATGGTACTTCTATATTATCAGATTTTGCCGCTTTTATCACATCTTTGGTAATATCAAATTCTTCTCCGAGGATGCACTTTACCCTAACTTTGATATTTGTTTTATCAACAATTATTTTTTCCAAAGTCTCGAGATTCTGAGGCTCGCAAATTCGGTCCGAATGAAATTGATATTTAAGACCCAGAGACAGGGCATTCCCTTCCAGGCAAACCAGGTGAGAAAGCTGGACCGTATTGGCTAAGGAATGATTATTATTTTTCAACTCTTCAATCACTTCGGGCCAAACTTTTTTTACCTTCTCAAGCTCTTCACAATTCATCGCTTTTTTTTCGGTTGATTGTTCGGTCTGGCTGCTTTTAACTGGTTCCGGCTTAACCGAAATAAAAGGCGGCGGCGTTTTAAGGTTTACAGAATTTTTTTTTACTGCTTTAGTTTCTGGTTTCTGGTCATTGGTTGGTGGTTTGGGTGCCTGAGCAGAAACTGCTTCTGGTTGTGATATTTCTGGTTTAATATTAAAACAAATTTCAACAACAGCCATTTCCAAAGGAAGCTGAGGAATGTCAGCATTTTTTAGATCAGCGATTTTTTCAATAAAAATATTCAACATGGAAATTATTTCGTCTATTTTCGTTTGCTCCAACAAAGTTATTAGCTTTTGCTTGTTTGAATCGTCCAGTTCAAGGAAATCCAAATTTTCTAATTTTTGGTTTACCTTGTAAAGCATTATTTTTCTCAGAAATTCGATTTCCAAATTGGTAAAATTAGAAAGACTTACCCCCTCTTCAATTAATTTATTTACTTTTTCAATGGCGTCTTTGGAATTCTTCTGTAAAAGGTCAAAAAATAATTCTGCGGCCATGTTTACGTCGGAACGGGGAATCACCAGTTCGGCCACTTCCCTGGTAACCGGGTCTTCATCCAGGGAAAGGATCTGGCCCAGCAGGGACTCGGCATCCCGGGCTCCGCCCTGGGCATGAATGGCAATTTGCTCCAGAACATCAAGATCGACATTGGCTTTTTCTGCCTGAATAATTTTTTCCAGCTTAATAACTATTTGCTTGATGGGAACATTTTTATAATCAAATCGCTGGCAACGGGAAATAATGGTGGCCGGAACTTTATGAGCCTCGGTAGTGGCCAGAATAAAATAAGTATTGGCTGGTGGCTCTTCCAGGGTTTTTAGCAGGGCGTTAAAAGCTGAAACAGAAAGCATGTGAACCTCATCTATGATAAAAACTTTATTTTTAAAATTAGTGGGAGCAACGCGGGAATTTTCTATGATGTTTTCCCGGACATTGTCTACGCCGGTATGAGAAGCCGCGTCAATTTCCATAACATCCATGGCTGATCCTGAATTTATAGCCACGCAAGCCTCACAAACATTACATGGCTCGCCTGCTTGAGGATTCTCACAATTTAGACTTTTGGAGATTAGGCGGGCGACCGTGGTCTTGCCAATACCTCTGGGTCCGGTAAATAAAAAAGCGTGCGGAACATCTCCGCTTTTTAATTCATTCAAAATGACCGTTTTGATATGGTCTTGCCCCATCACATCGGCAAAGGTTTGGGGTCTATATTTTCTATATAATGCTTCACTCATGGTAAGACTTATCTTATAACAAAAGACCCCCTTTGACAAGAGGGTCTAAATAGATAATTTGGGTATAAATTTTACTCTTTTGGAAGCTGTAGATCTACGCCGATTCCCAGCTCAGCATCATCACCAGATTCTAGCTCAGCATCATCACCAACTTCTAATAATTGAGGCTGACCAGCTTCAAAATTCCCTTCTTCGCCTTCCTTTATAATGTTTTCCACGGCTGCCCATTTGGAGCCATCATCGCTTGGCACCAAACCAACTACTTTATCACCAGGCTCGCCTTTGTAATATGTAACCGAGGCTAAAATTAATTTATAGCTCTTTCCGTTGACGACCATCCTGTATTCTCCGGATTCTTCATCTTTAACCAGGTCTCCGGTAAGGCGCTTTCTTTCAACCGGACCAATTTGCTTGTAAACAAAGGTTCCGTCTGAAGAAATGGTTAATTTAAGAATATCGCCCTCTACTAATTTTGACTTGGAGGCATAGTTGGCAGGAATGGTGAATATTTCACCGTCCGGCCCCACCATGTTCTGGCCGTTGAAGACGCCTTCTATTATTTGCTGGCCCTTGTTTTTATCAATAGAACCTATTTCCCTGGCTTTTTCCGCAACCTCTGCTAATTCCTCCGGTCCCAAATCACCTATTAGCTGTTTGGCGCGGGATAAATTGGCCTGGGCATTTTCAATGGATTGCAGTAATTCATTAATTTGATTTGTGTTTTCTTCTGTCATTTTTTTGGTTTTTAGTTTTTAGTTATTTGTTTTTAATTATTGGATATGTATTTTATATGAAACTTTCCGGTCCGGCAAGTCCTGCGCCGCCGCCAAGCTGATCCATAGCGCTTCTTTCCTTGATTTCCGCCTCAACAATTGCCCTATCCCTGCCAAATTTGAGCCTGGATAATTCCTTGAGATTTTTAGCGATTTTTTCATCTCCGGGATCAGGCATAAAGGTGGTCATATTAAAGGGGCGGCTGGCCGTATTCTGGATTAATAGCTTGATATTGGCTGTATACTTTTCCACATTGATAACATCATTTTCATTGAAAACCGGGGCAAATTCCTTGGCTAGGGTTTCAGCGTCTTCTACGCCTACGCGGAAAGAGATGATTGTGCCGGCATTGCCAAAAACAGCATCGCGGATTGAAGTATCATTATCTTTGACCAGCTGGCCAATGTATTGGTGAGCTAAAGTTAGATCAAGCATATATTTTCTGGCCTCAGACAAGATAGTGGCGATGGAATCTGTCGTATAGTTTTGAAACTCATCAATATACAGGTAAAAATCTTTGCGATCTTCTTTTTTCATGGTGGCTCTGGCCATGGCAGCCATCTGAATCTTGGACACCATAATCAAGCCCAATAAAGAGCTATTCACTTCTCCGACTGTGCCTTTGCAGAGATTGCAGAGAATAATTTTCTGATTGTCCATAATGTCGCGGAAATTGAAGCCGGACTTGGCCTGGCCCACAATATTGCGCATCATGTCATTGGTAAGGAATCTACCAATTTTTGAAATGACATAGGAAAGCATGTCCGCAGCTTGCTGGCCGGCCTGGGACTGCTCATATTCCTGTTCCCAAAAATTTCTGACAATGGGGTTGGTGACATTTTTTAGCTTGTCCGCCCTGAACTTATTGTCCGTAAACATTCTGGGAACTTCAATAATGGTAGCGCCTGATTCTTCGTCGTCCATCAGGGCGAGCATGGCATTTCTCATGTAATGCTCAAACATGGGGCCGATCATTTCGGCACCAAATAATTTATAGAAAATGGCGTTCATTTCCTGAACCGCGAAATCCTTTTGCTCATTACTGTCAAATTCAAGCATATTCAAGCCCAGTGGCCTTTCAATGTCGGATGGATTGAAAATAACCACGTCATCGGCCCGCTCTTTGGGAATGTGAGGCAGGATATCTTCAATAAGGTCGCCATGAGGATCAATAACACCCACGCCTTCACCATTTTGGATATCTTGAATAGCCATGTCGGATAACAAGACAGATTTACCGGAACCGGATCTACCAACTACATAAACATGCCGCCTGCGATCTTCCCTGTATATTCTGACCGGTGTTTTTTTACCGCGATATTCCACATTGCCGAGGATAATACCTTCTTTTGGCATATTAAATGGCGGTGGCGCCTTTTTGGCAATCAGCCATCTGATATTCGGTGTTTCCGTAGTTGATAACGGCAAATGAAATATAGAGGTCATTTCCTTGGTGTTCAGAAGCATACTGTTTTTGGGATTGAAATTCCGATAAATAAAGTTTTCTAAAAGTTCATTGTCTTTGCTGGGAGAGCTGGCCTCGAAGGAATTGCCGTATTCATGGCTGGAATATTGTGCAAAAGCATTTAAAATATTGTTTAATTTAAATTCAGTAATTTCCTTGCTAGCGCATGAAGCAACCACTCTAATATTTACATCAAAACCGGCATGGGCAGTTTTATCTTCAAAGGATTTAACCATTTCCTCTTCCATGGGAGAAAGCCTGTATTCCCTGTCGGTCTTTACATCCAAGCCCTTTTGATATTTTTCTTCTCTTTTTAAGAAAACGCGGGTAAAATATTGCCAACTTTTTAAAAAGGGATTTCCCAGTACTTCACGACGGGCCTGATAAAATTTCTTGCCCTGCTGCATGACAGTGGCTAACTTGGCAGGAACAGTATGCCAACTGGCATCAGCCGAACGAATAATGATTTGAATGGCTGCGCCCTCGCCTTTGTCAAATTTGGACATGGCGTTGGTAAGGGCATTAAGTGGATCGGTTTCCATTTTGTCATAGGTGGTAATGGGAAAAAAATATTCCTTGCTAAGCTTTAAATTGCTGGCCAAAGCCTCCCCCTGGGGATTGAAAATATTATATTCATCAACTTCTTCAATAGTGGCGTCTTCGTATTGAGCTTGTAATTGCTGTTCTAACAATTTTATTAAATAAAGCGGCGTGGAAGCGTAAAAACTTATCATTTGCTCTTCATCAGTCACAATTTCCAGAGATAAATGATCGTTGCGTCCATACCAAAAAACATCCCAGCCTCTTTGCGGCTTAAGCCCGCCTAAAGTGGCGTACATGCTGTCGGCAATGGAAATCTGCTGCTGCATGCTTTCCCGGCGATATGAAGGGCTATCAGACTGGCCTTGGGTATCTTCTTCTTTGGGGACCTTAATGAGCAATAATTTTCGATGAAAGGCTTCGGGTTTTTTTACCAGCCGCCTGGTGATAGTGCGCAAGATAAATAAAACACTGAGGCTAAAGCCAAATATAATGCAAATTCCTACAAATAGAATAAATGCGGGTGATTCAAGAATGAATAAAAAGGCCTCCATGTTTTATTTTTATTTTTTTAATTTATTTTTTTGTTTTTCTTCCAGGGCCAGCTCAATTAATTCTTCAGTTTTTTTCTTGGCTTCCTGTTCCAAATAATATTTGTTTGCTTTCGGAACCAGCAACAACCAGCCCATTAACAATTTCAATAAATTTCTCGCTTTTGCCTTGAAAGTAGTAATTAGAATTTCTATCTTATTACCTACTTCCATCCCCTTGTCCCTGAACTTTTCCTGTTCTTCAGCATTCATGGACTGATAAAGCTCGCGAACATCTTCCTGCATGATAGCCTCAATTTTTTTTCGGGTTTGGGTTTTTTCTTTCGAAACTACGTCATCCTTATTGGAAACGGCTTTTTTTCCGGTTGGTAAGGGGGCTTCTTCCTGTTTCTTTGGTTGGAGTGTTTCTACTTTTTCTGCTTGTTCGACTGGTTGCGGTGTTTCTAATTTTTCCGGTCCTAATGGTTGTTTTTCCGGTAAAGGTGTTTCCGGACTAATATTATTGACCCCTCCCATGACTGTTTCCTGGGAAGGTTTGGTTAATTTTGAAAATTTTTGTTTGGGCATTTATTTTTGAGGAATAAAAAAATTTTAACGAATAAAATATACCATTTTCTTAAAAAAATAACAAGCAATCAATTTGACGAAAGTCTAATTTTATGATACAATATATGTACTATGAATACAATAAAAGAAATCAAACACAATGGTTTTACCTGGGTAGACATATTAAACCCGGATAAAGAAGCAATTCAATATCTTCGGGAAAAGTACAATTTTCACCCCCTGGATCTTGAAGATGTGCTCTATCCCACCCAAAGAAGTAAAATCGACAGATATAACGATTATGCTTTTTTAATTTTAATGTTCCCCGTTTATAACCGTACAACCAAGGAAATTGACGCTTCGGAAGTGGATTTCTTTATTGGAAAAGACTTTTTGATTTCAATTCACAAAGGTGATCTGCCTCCTTTGGTAGACCTTTCTCAGCTGGCACAAGCTAATGAGCAGGCCAGAGAAACAAATTTCGGCGATTCTCCACCAATGTTGCTTTATAATATTTTAAAAAAGCTTCATCTTTATGTTTATCCCATGATGGATCATATTTCTTTGGATATTACTACTATTAAAAAGCAGATTTTTACCGGTAAGGAAAAAGAGATGGTAAAACAAATCATGGAGATCAGAAGAAATATTACTGACTTTAGAAAAATTATGGACGCCCATCAGGCCACTTTGGAAAGACTGGTTAAAAAAGGTCCGGCTGATTTTGTGATTGCTGAAAAATATCATGACTATTACGACGACCTGATTGATTATACCAAGGAAATCTGGGATCAGCTTGAAAGCTTTAAGGAATCGATTGAATCTATGCAAGAAACTAATGAATCATTAATATCTTTCCGCCTGAACGATGTAATGAAGGTTCTTACAATTTTTTCCGTGGTATTGCTGCCAGCCACGGTTATTACTTCGCTATTTGGCACGAATGCAAGATTTATGCCTTTGGCCGCCCACCCGAATGGATTTTGGATGATATTGGGAATCACAATACTTGGATCAATACTAACTCTGATATTTATTTGGAAAAAGCATTGGACTAAATAAAATATATGCCAAAAAGAAGAGAACCTATTGATTTAGGCTCTCCCATATATAAACCTGATGAAGATGAGACTGATTTAGATCTTACAGGAAGTTTAGAGGAAGATCTTCCCGAGATAGGAGATGGGAAGGATGATTTAATTGAAAAATATTCAATAGTTTTAAAGTTAATGGAATCTATGGAACCTTTTATTAAGGATGCTAAAAAGGGCAATGGCAGTAATATGCCGGTTGAAACAAGAAACCAGATTCTGGATATAGCCCGCTTAAGGACGATAAATCAATTGAAAGAACTATTTTTTGAGACTAGGTTAAGGCAGCAGATATATGATGCAATTACAGAACGCCTTGATCCAAGAACAGAAGGATATCAGGAACAGGTCCAGCAAATAATTTTAAACCTTTCCCAGGGCATTGATGCCCTTAAAAATAAATATCCTCAGGAAACCAATCCAAAAGAGTATTTTTTTCTTCATAATTTAAAACAAATAGTTGATTCCTTGCGGCATTTAGAGTAAAATATAAGCATGAACAAGCGCTTAAAACTCTACAATACCCTTTCCCGAAAGAAAAAGTATTTTAAGGAAATTAAAGACATGGAAGTCGGACTGTATACCTGCGGCCCGACTGTTTATAATTTTGCCCATATTGGTAATCTGCGAACTTATATCTTTGAGGATATTCTCAGACGTGTTTTGCAATACAATGGCTATAAAGTTAATCAGGTAATGAATATTACTGATGTTGGGCATCTGACCTCTGATGCAGATGAAGGTGAAGATAAAATGGAAAAAGGTGCAGAGCGTGAAAAAAAAACCGTCTGGGAAATTGCCGAGTATTACACTAAGGTATTTTTTCAGGATCTGGAAGACCTTAATATTGAGACTCCTGAAGAAACGCCAAAAGCGACCGACCACATTACTGATCAAATAGAGCTGGTGCAAAAACTGGAAGAAAAGGATTTTACTTATAAAACTAGCGACGGAATATATTTTGACACTTCCAAATTAAAAGACTACGGCAAATTAGCCAAGCTGGATATTGCCGGACTGGAAGAAGGGGCGCGCGTGGAAAAAAATAAAGAGAAGAAAAATCTGACCGACTTTGCCTTGTGGAAATTCTCTCCTAAAGATAGCCAGCGTCAGATGGAATGGGATTCCCCCTGGGGAAAGGGCTTTCCGGGCTGGCATTTGGAATGCTCTGCCATGAGCACAAAATTTTTAGGACAACCTTTTGATATTCATACTGGTGGCGTGGATCATGTGCCAGTACATCACACCAATGAAATTGCCCAAAGTGAAGCCGCTCTTGATAAAAAGATGGCTAACTATTGGCTGCATGGTGAATTTTTATTGATGAAGGAAGCCAAGATGGCGAAAAGTGAGGGAGACTTCGTAACTTTGGCGGTGTTAATGGAAAAAGGCTATAATCCCCTGGCCTATCGTTACTTTTGCCTGGGCGCGCACTATAGAAGCAAGCTTAATTTTTCCTGGGAAGCCCTGGACGGAGCCCAAAATGCTTTAAATAAACTTTATGCGGCGATTTATGAATATGACGACCCGACTGATGTAGATACGACTTACAAAGAAAAGTTTGTAGCCTTGATAAACAATGACCTGGATATGCCTGGAGTTTTGGCTTTGGTGTGGGAATTGGTGAAATCTGACTTGGAAGAATCTAAAAAGCTGGCGACCCTGTTTGATTTTGACCGAGTGCTTGGGCTTGGCTTAAGAAATGCTTTTGAGAATGCTGAAGAAGAGAAAGCTGAAATTCCTGATGAAATCTTGACTCTGGCTGAACAAAGGCAGCTAGCCAGAGACGAAAAAAATTGGAAAGCAGCTGATGATTTGCGGGATGAAATTTTAAAACAAGGATATTTAATAGAAGATACGAAAAAGGGCTGGGAATTAAAGAAAAAACAATAAATGGGATTTTTATTTGCTGCCATTGGAGCGGTTTTATTTTCACTAGTTGATGTGGGAAGAAAAGTAGTTCTAAAAAAAAGTAATACCTACATTAGTATATGGGGTATTTTTTTGTGCTCTCTGCCGCTTCTATTTATTTTTTTAATTATTGATGGCATTCCTTCTGTAGACTGGGTGTTTTGGCCCTTGGCAGTTTTTATGGCTATTCTTATTTGTTTTGGGGAAATATATTTTTATAAGGCAATCAAACTCTCTGATCTCTCCGACTGCATTCCCTTTATGGCCTTTACCCCGGCATTTTTAATTTTTACATCTTGGATTATCCTTGGACAATTGCCGAACTTTTGGGGACTGATGGCAATAATAATTATTATTTTTGGTGCCTGGATACATGGCCTGGATCATGAACGCAAAGGCATTCTGGCACCGCTAAAATCCATGTTTAGGAATAAAGGGGCAATGTATATTCTCATAATTGATTTGATCTGGAGCATTACCGGCCCGATTGCCAAGATAGCAATTGATAATTCTTCCGAGGTATTTTTTACCACGATTTTTATATTCATATTAGCTTTAATATTTACCGGAATTGTTTTAATAAGATTCAGGGACAAAATCAAAGAACAGTTTGCAAAACACTTATGGAAATTTTTCCTGATTGGAAATCTTTGGGGATTGGCAGCCTTGTTGGAAATGATGGCCATGGCCCTTATCTTGGTACCTTATGTAGGCGCCATCAAACAAACCCGTTCGCTTTATTCCACAATTTTAGGCAAAGTCCTCTTTAAAGAGAAACACTTAAAACCGCGCCTGATTGGCGCGGCTGTAATGGTTATTGGAGCGGTGATTATTGTGGTGCTGGGCTAATCTAATTCTTTCTGGCCCCGGCCAAAGACTATCATGGCAATAATCGGAGCGATGATCCAAATGAAAGCGGCCCATTCGCCGGTGAATATTTTTTGGGTTGTTTCTGAGAATCTGTCCAGGAACTGCTGAGGCATAAATGAGAGAGCAACTGAAATAATCAGGCCGACATGAAGAAATGAGAGGACTATTGTTTGGATGATGCCTCCCCTGTTTGAAGGGGGCAAGGCGCGGGCAATGGCTGTGCGGGAAAGCAGGAAGAACATGGCGACAAAAACAGCGATGAAAGTGGTTATTTGAAAGGCATAGCCTTCGTTTACGTTTATGTTTACAACAAAGTCCGGTAATTTGTCTACCACGGCCAAGGCCATGTAAATACTCATGAGAATGGCGATGATTCTGTCTTTACCCAAGGATAATCCGTAGAGGAGGGATCCGACCAAGAAGAAGCCAACTAAAAACAAATCCCATGAAGGATTTGCCATATCAATATTTTTAAGACCTAAATCTTTGGACATTTTGTCTACCGACAAAGTCGCTGTTGTAACCCCCTCTTCTTCAGTTACTACTGTTTCGTCAATGGAAGTTTGATTTTTCTCTTCTTTGTTTTTCTTTTTTGAGGAATTTTCTTCTTTCTTTTGCCGCAAGTTGAATGACATTTTCCTCCAAAGTTGCCTCCATAATTTTTAGGTTATTTTTTAACCATTTATATTATAGCATATTTGATATTGGAAGACAATATTAATCATCCCACTCTTTTAAAAGCTTCTTTTGATTGCGGGATAATTTGGTAGGGGTTGCAACGATAAGCTCAACTAGATGGTCCCCTCTGCCAGAGCTACCTAACACGGTAATGCCCTTATTTTTAAGCTTAAAGACTTTTCCAGACTGGGTACCAGCCGGAATTTTAAGCTCAACTTCGCCGTCAATGGTTTCTATGTCTACTTTGGTGCCCAGGGCTGCCTTAGGAAAGCCGATCTCTTTTTGGGTGAGCACATTAAAGCCGTCTCGCTTAAATTTATCTTGCTTTTGAATATGGACATTCACATAAAAGTCGCCAGCCTGGCCAGCGCCTTGCCCGGCCTCCCCTTCTCCAGAGAGACGGATTGCTTGGTTGTCGTCTATGCCGGCTGGGATCTTCACTTTTATTTTGGCGTTGTCTTTGGTAATACCAGTACCGCTACATTTTTTACATTTAGTTTCTGAGGTTTTGCCTTCACCTTGGCAGGATGGGCAAACTGCCTGGGAACGCATAATGCCTAAGATGGTTTGCTGTTGTTTTTCAATCACGCCGGCGCCATTACATTCTTTGCATTCCTTGATCGGTGTACCGGGCTCGGCCTTATTGCCTTTACAATGATCGCATACAACATCCTTATAGACTTCTACTTCTTTGTCTACGCCAAAGGCTGCCTCTTTAAAATCGATTTCCATGTCTACCTGAATGTCTGAGCCGTGTTGGCCAGCTGCTCTGCGCCGGGCTCTTGCTCCGCCGCCAAAGCCGAATATTTCGGAAAAGATTTCTCCCAGGTCTACACCTTGGGCACCGCCAAATCCTTGAGCGCCACCAAAGCCGGCTCCGCCCTGGCGAGCTTGTCTCATAAAGTCTTCCCAATTCATGCCGCCACCGAATCCGCCTTGCTGATTGAAGTCAGCGCCGAACTGATCATATTGCTGTCTCTTTTCTTCGTTACCAAGCACCTGGTATGCTTCATTTACTTCTTTAAACTTTTCTTCGTCTCCACCTTCCTTGTCCGGATGCAGCTGGTGCGCTTTTTTACGAAAAGCACGCTTGATCTCGTCTTGATCAGCGCCTTTTTCCACACCTAGAATTTCGTAGTAATCTTTTCCCATATTTTCCTCATGTTCCTCTCCCCCTGTCCCCCTCTCCGCTAACCGGAGAGGGGGAACCCAAAGAGAAGATGTTTATTTATAATTTATTATTTATATCATGCCCACGCCAGAAGGCTCGGGGTATTTGGTTATTTATTAATTTCGTCTTCGTCTTCTTCTTTTTTGCTATTTACGATATCGCTGGCACCGCCAAAGAATTCATCAACCACATCACTGACGCCTTGGATGCCGGCTTCCATGGCATTGCCGGCAACTCCGCCAGTGGCACCGTCGATTACATTTTCTACCATTTGTTCGCCGGGAAATTTTTCGGTTTTACCTATTATACCAGCAAAAACCAATCTTAGCCCGTCAAAGTCAAAATCTGAGCCCTTGCTACCCATTTTAATGGCCTGGCCATTGGCAAAGTTCATAAAATCGTCCCAGTTTTTTCCATTATTGAAACCGCCTTGCTCGTCGAATGTCTTTCCGGTTGCGTCGTACTCGGCTTTTTTGGTTGGACTGCCTAATACTTGGTAGGCTTCGTTTATTTCCTTGAACTTGGCCTCGTCTCCCCCTTTATCTGGATGATAGACCTTAGCTAACTTAATAAAGGCTTGCTTTATTTCTTCAGCTGAAGCATCTTCTTTTATATTTAGGGTTTGGTAGTAGGTTGCGGGCATTATTTTGAAAAATTATTAATATTATTGCTTCCTTCTTTTTGAAATTTAAAAATTAATGGCTTACCCGGTTTAAATGAATGAAAAAAGGAATGATATTCTCTTCCATTTACATCTATAAAATTTATAAGAATTTTTACGTCTTTCTTTTCTTTCTCAAAATCTGTTACATTATATAAATTATGTTCATTTTTTAAGATTTTTATAGACTTGGTGTCACCATCACAGGCCATTTGATTGTAATACTCTGCTAAATACGTCTCTTTCTCTTCATTATCAATCAGTGAATTGACTTGAATATTAAATGCAGAACCTTTCCCAACATTTTTTAATCTATATTCCCAAATACTCGATGGCTTTTGTTTATAAATTTGAAAAATTGGCTTGATATTATTTATATTGGTTTTTTCCGCCTCCCTTCTTAAACCAGATGTTTCAAATGCGTACCATGCTAAACCCCAGAAAGTTATTAATAAAATTGAATTACTAACTATACCATTATCATTTAATGAAAAATAATTATAATAAACACCAATTAATATTATTTCGCTAATAATTCCACCAATTAAAACCCAAATTTTATTATTTTTTTTCATGCCTGCTTTTCATGAAGGGTAGAACATCGTTCTACCCTTACACGAACTATTAAGATATTATTTATTTCTTTTCTTTGAAGTCGCCTTCTTCGGGTTCGTCTTTCTTTTTATCCTGAACTTCACCTTCTTTGGCTTTTTCATCTTTTGGCTTGTCTTCACCAGGTTTGGCACCAGGTTGGCCGGGTTGTCCTTGGGCGCCACCTTTAGCAGCTTCAGCTTCTTGTTGTTGTTTGTAAAGAACTTCACCAATCTTTTGAGCGGCCTGAGAAAGCTCCTCAGTTTTCTTCTTGATAGCTTCTACATCATCACCGTCCATAACTTTTTTAAGCTCATCAATCTTGGTTTGAACATTCTTTTTCTCGTCTTCTTTAACTTTGTCACCAACATCTTTAAGAGCTTTTTCTGTGGAGAAAACCAAAGTCTCGGCCAGATTTTTTGTTTCAACAACCTCTTTTTTCTTCTTGTCTTCATCAGCGTGAGCTTCAGCGTCTTTCTTCATCTTTTCCACTTCTTCTTCATTTAAGCCGGAAGAGGCCTCGATGCGAATTGATTGTTCCTTGCCGGTGGCTTTATCTTTGGCAGAAACATTTAGAATGCCATTGGCGTCGATATCAAATTTGACTTCAACCTGGGGAATGCCGCGCGGCGCCGGAGGCAGACCGGAAAGAATAAATCTGCCCAAAGTTTTATTATCAGCCGCCATTTCACGTTCGCCCTGGAGAACATTAACTTCAACAGAGGTTTGATTGTCGGCTGCAGTTGAGAAGATTTGCTGTTTGGACGTTGGGACAGTAGTGTTGCGGTCGATAAGTGGAGTGCGGACGCCACCTAAAGTTTCTAGACCAAGAGTAAGAGGGGTGACGTCTAGTAAAAGAATGTCTTTTACTTCTCCGCCAAGTACACCACCTTGAATAGATGCACCCATAGCAACAACTTCATCAGGGTTTACTGTGGAATTTGGTTTTTTGCTGAAAAACTTTTCAATCCTTTCCTGAATGACAGGCATTCGAGACTGGCCGCCAACTAAAATAATTTCATTAATGCCCTGAGCGTCAGTTTTGGCATCTTCCAGACATTTTTTAACCGGTTCAAAAGTCTTATCAATCAAATCAGCGCATAATTCTTCCAGCTTAGCCCGGGTAAGGGTCATTACCAGATGTTTTGGGCCCGAATCTGTTTGCGCAATAAAAGGCTGATTGATTTCTGATTCCATGGCCGTAGAAAGCTCAATCTTGGTTTTCTCAGCTGCGTCTTTCAGTCTTTGCAGAGCGAGCTCGTCTTTGGAAAGATCTACACCTTCCTGCTTATTGAATTCTTCAATAATCCAGTCAATGATCACTTTATCAAAGTCATCGCCACCCAAGTGAGTGTCACCGGCAGTGGCCTGCACTTCGACAGTGTCGTCCCCTACTTCCAGGACAGAAACATCAAAGGTACCACCACCAAGGTCAAAGACCAAGATTTTTTCATTTTTCTTTTTGTCCATGCCATAAGCTAAAGCGGCGGCAGTTGGTTCGTTAATAATTCTTTTTACTTCCAGGCCAGCAATTTTACCGGCGTCTTTGGTGGCATTTCTTTGAGAGTCGTCAAAGTAAGCCGGTACAGTGATTACGGCTTCGGTGATAGTTTCACCCAGCTTGGCTTCGGCATCAGCTTTCATTTTTTGCAGGATCATAGCGGAAATTTCCTGGGGAGTATAATCCTTATCACCCATTTTAACTTTTACGCGCTCTCCGTCTTGAACGATTTCGTAGGGCATGGTTTCCTTGTCTTTCTTTATTTCCTCGGAATCCCATTTACGGCCGATAAGACGCTTAATGGAAAAGAGAGTGTTTTTTGGATTGGTGACAGCTTGTCTTTTAGCAAGCTGGCCAACCAGGCGCTCCCCTGATTTATTAATAGCCACCATTGAAGGAGTGGTTCGGCCACCCTCTTTGTTTTCCAATACTTTTGGCTTGCCACCTTCAATGACAGCCATGCATGAATTTGTTGTACCGAGATCGATACCTAGAATTTTTGACATAAAATTATTATATTATTTATATATTATTGATTAGCAGGCTCGCCAGAAGGCTCGCCCTATTCGATCCCAATAGCCCGAGCCTTCCGGCGAGGGCACTGAGAATGATTTAAAAATTATTCTTTTATATTAACTTTGATAGATTTCTTTTTTGGTTTTGGTTGTTCCTTTTTAGGGACACTGATTGTGAGCACGCCTTTTTCATAGTCAGCTGTAGCTTTATCCCCTTCTACTTCCACTGGAAAGGCAAAGGATTGTGAAAAAGAACCTTGCTGAACTTCTTTGCGATAATAAGCTTTGTCGTCTACTTCGCTCTTTTTTTCCGTACTACCTTTAATGGTAAGTACGTTTTCTTCAATTGAAATATCCACATTTTTTTCATCGAAACCAGGGACTGGCATTTCCACCATGATGCTGTTGTCTTTTTCGTAAACATCCATGGCCGGGGCAAAGCCCTGCATTCTTTGAAAATTGTTTTCCATGTCTTCCATTTCCATAAATGGAGACCATTTTACTAATCGATGCATATAATTATTTTTTACTTATTATTACTTTAGCAGGAACGAGGACCTTGCCGTTTAACTTAAACCCGGATTGGGTTTCTTTTAAAATTATAGGTTCCTCAGCCATTGCTGAGTCCGGCTGCTCGCCGGACTTTTCTTCCTTTATGGCTTCGTGTAATTCCGGATCAAACTTCTCCCCGACTGTTTTTATAATTTCTATGCCGTTATCTTCCAAAAATTTATATAAATAATCTTGAATGTGCTTAATGCCGGTTAGCCAGTCAGAATCTTTTTCATCTTCCGGAACAGCAGCAAAGGCATGTTTGAAATAATCTACCAAAGGCAGGATTTGCTGGAGCATGTCTTCACAAGCATACTTTCTAAATTCTCCCATTCTTTTTTCTGTGTCTTTCTGCAAATTTTGATAATCTGCCTGAGCGCGCTTCCAGCCGTTTAAATATTCATCGCATTTTTTTTGCAATTTCTCTAATTTCTTATCTTGAGACAACCCGAGGGTTGTCTTTACACTACCTTTTTTTTGTTTAGGATTATCCATTTATTGTTTGGTTTAAAAATTTTACTAAAGAGTAATTTTTGGAATAGTCCATGCGAACCGGGCCAAGGATTCCAAATACTCCCCGGGTATCATTATCTAAATGATAGCTGGTTAAAATGGAGGAACAGTTTTCTGAAAAAGGGTTATTCTTGCCGATATAAATTTCCACTTCATCTCTAACTTGGGAATGAATGCCGGCCATAACTTCGTCTAATTGGTCTACAACTTCACCCAGGCCATAAATAATGTCTAATTCGGCAAATTCCGGTTTTTTTAAAATATTGGAGATGCCTGTATAGAAAAATGAATTTCTGCTTAAAGACAGGACTACGGCCTGGTCTGAAACTTCAGAAATATGCTTGGCTATATTTTTAATCTTCTCTTCTTTCTCGACAGATTTGTCTTTGAGAATTTTATCCAAAACATCAGCCTGTTTTTTATCTAATTCTTTATCTTTGAGGAAATTTTCAATATAAAAAGCATAGCCCTTTTCAGTGGGGATACGGCCGGCAGAGGTATGAGGATGATTAATGAAACCCTCTTGCTCTAAGGCAGCCATGTAGTTGCGGGCTGTGGCCGGAGAGATATCCAGCTTGCATTTTTCCACAATATACTTGGAACCAACCGGTTTGGCAGTTTTCGTATATTCTTCAATTAATCGGCTTAAAAAAGCCTGTTTTTTAGCATCCATTTGAGACATACAGACATGATATAAAATTAGCACTCTCCTGTCAAGAGTGCTAATTTGGCCCGGGATAATCACGGGGCACGGAGGCCCCGTGCTATCCCTACTTGTTTTCAGGGAGTTAGCCTCGGGCCTCTGCGCCCGGGGCTAACGGACCATTATGGTTAACCTCTCAATAATTTTAAGCTAGTTAAAAGTATAGTCGAGGCAGGAATGCGGGTTTGACATGGTGGTGTCATTCCCGTCATTCCTGGTGCCTCTCTCCCCTAACGAAGGCGGAGCACCATGACCGCGGCCACAGTCAATGCCAGCAGGAGGAAGATGGTGATTGGTTCTATTGCCCTTTTTTTCAAAATCTTACCTCCTGTTCGGTTGGATCTTCACAATCCTGGTTGATTTGATGCGGAAGCGTTCTCCGCGCTTTACTTCTGCCTTGCGACGTGACCAGACCACCAGAAAACAATTTTCCTGGGGCATGAATACGGTAATGGCCTGGGGCGGCCTGTCCGTAATCGCACAAATAAGCTGGGCAGTAATGTGGGGACGCAGGCGGGCATCGATGTTCAGACATACGATCTTCTGAACACTGTAGGCCGCCATGTCCTGAAAACGCGCCAATTCATCGGCTTCAACTTCTGCCAAAGACGGATTTCCGGGGGTGGTGGCGCGCACATGGATGTAACGGGATAATTTTTCATCCCTCTCCCAAGCGATTTTCACCTGGTCCATGAGCACCTTCCCTTCGGTTAGTTGTCAAATGACTCTATATAATAAAAAGGGCCAGGGCCCTTGTTATTGTTTAATTTGATTTCCTTGCCAGTGAAAATGGATTGAAATCAGTTTTATAATCGTAGTAGTCTTCATGTTCTCGTTTTTTCAAGAAGCCCACAATCAGATAAGTAATAGGAGTAAAGCCAACTTCTACTAGAACTTTGAATATATAATTAGATACTATGACCGACCATAATAATTCAGGAGGCAGAACTCCCCAGAAAGCAACAACAACAAATAAGGTTGTATCCAGGCCTTCACCGAAGATTGTGGAGGTAATAGTTCTTAGCCATAGAAACTTGCCTTTAGTTTTAATCTTTAATTTAGCCATAATAAATGAATTGG
>JBDRCS010000010.1:0-9617 GCA_043821615.1 Patescibacteria group bacterium | reverse complement strand
CTTTAGTTTTAATCTTTAATTTAGCCATAATAAATGAATTGGAGAATTCACCAGCTAGGAAAGCAACAAGGCTGGCAGCCACTATGCGCGGGGTAAGACCAAGAATCGTGTCGTAGGCGTCTTGATAAGGCCAATCAGCAGCAGCCGGAAGCATGCCTACTATAATAAAGGTAAAAGCCATGAAAGTGGCGCAAAAAAAACCGGTCCAGATCACTCGCCTGGCTTTGGCATAACCATAAACCTCTGTAAGAATGTCACCAAAAATATAGCTAAGAGGAAAAATTAAAGTTCCGCCATCAAAAGTAAAAGGCCCGAATTGTAATATTTTGGTTGAGGCTATATTTGAAATAAGCAGAATGGCGACAAATAGACCTAAAATTATATCAAAATATTTATACGCTTTCATGAATCATTTAATTTTAAAAATATATTTTAACAGTGCCTGAGTGACGTTTTCGGATTTTCCAATATCTGGATTGTCGTGTAAAAAATAATCTGGCGTTGAATTAACTTCAATTACACCATATTTTGCTTTTGGATCTGATATATCTTGAATCATTATATCTACTCCGATTAATTCATACCTCATGACTCGAGCACACTTTTTTGCAATGTTAATAAATTTTGGATAAACTTCTTTGGTTCTGTTAATGCAAAGTCCCCCGGTATAAGCATTAGCATTTTCTCTAAGTCTTATTATTCTGCCTTTTTCTATAATGTTTGAAAATGTAAGTTTTCCTTTCTTTAAATTTCTTTTCACTTCCCAATCTACAAGCAAGGCATGCGGACCAGCTGTTTTTAATTGTTTTTTAATCAGATTACGAACAGAAGTTTTACCGTCACCTTTTATTTCTGGATATGCCCTTTCCACGCAACCTAAATACTTGCCATTTAAAATTAGAATTCGATAATCTCTGCCTTTTATAAATTCTTCCACAACAAAATTGGTTTTCTTAAGCTTTTTTATTTTCTGATAATTTACATATGCAGTTTTTAATTCAGCCCAATTTGATAAATTGGCAAAAACCCCTTTGCCTAAGGAGAGGTTGTATGGTTTGATAACTAAAGGAAGCTCTAAATCATCCTTTTTTATTTTTTCCCCGGCTTCTTCAAAAGTGTTTGCAATGATTCCGGCTGGGACACTTATGCCGGCTTCATTTAAAATAATTTTTGTGAGATCTTTATTAGCGCCGATATTGGTGCTAAATTTATTTATATTTCTGCCTAAATTTGCGTTTAGAACATATTCAAATTTATTTTTATATATTAATTTATGATAAATAAAATTATCATATTTATATATCTCTTGATGCTTGATACCCAGCTTTTCTGCCTGAGCCAGCATGTTTTTTATTTGTTTATCATTATTCACTATTTTTTCTTTAATTCTGGAAATAATAATTTAATGATTTCTCCGGCGGCGTCTCTTTGTTTGCCGGAATATGGAAAATGGTGCATGGATATCATTGGAGTTTCGTTCATTTCTATAATTATATAACTATTTTTGGTTTGTTTTTTGGTGATGTCTTTAGTGAGAAAATCTATGCCGGCAAAAGGCAGGCCAGGAATGGCCTTAATGGCTTCAACGGCAATTTTCTTTACTGAAGGATGAGCTTTATCTGTCCAGTCATATGAATCTCCCCCGGTTGAAAGATTAGAATTGTTTCTCAAATAAATTACCTCCCCTTTTTTAGGAATAGACTTAATGGATAGTTTATGTTTTTTTAGGTTCTTTTTTACTTGATTATCAATTACTATTTCAATCAGTGAATAATTATAATCAGACCCTCTTTTGGGGTCTTTATTTTTTTTCTTTACTAGTTCTGCAATTGTGCTTTTACCATCCCCTTCTACATTGGCTGGCACACGATAAGTAATACCTAATACTTTTTTATTTGTGGCAGTAATTCTATATTCTTTTCCCTTAAACTGATGCTCTATAACAAAATACTCTATTTTATTTTTTAGCATGTTTAATGTGGTCTTTAATTGGTCGGAATTTTCAATATCCATGTATACATCATCACCATGCGTTCCAATATTTGGTTTCACTACAACTGGAAATTTTATTTTTTTTGCATATTTTATCGCTTCAGTAATTTTTGAAACGGAGAAAACGTCGCCCTTTGGCACAGTTAAATTATTTTTTGCTAAGAATTTTTTTGTCAGACTTTTATGTTGTAAAATAAAATCAGCCGTAGAATTGGTAGCTGAAAAAATTTGCGCTCGTAAATATTCAGAATGATTTTTATACTTAAATTCAAAAAACTGACTATTCGGCAATAGAGGGTTCACTTTTATTCCAAATTCTCGAGCCCTTGTAATGAGAAGGTCCGTGGAAAGGGTTGTTTTTTTATAACTGGTTAATTTCATTTTTTATATTTAATGGTACCGCCTAGGGGAATCCCCAGCCAGAGGCGGAGTCCAGCCTTTGGCTGGAGAACCCTGATTATTTTTCTGTTTTTGCACCGAGTACGGGAGTCGAACCCGTGTTACCTGGATGAGAACCAGGCGTCCTACCACTAGACGAACTCGGCTCCTTACTTACATTATTTAATCAACTTGGCAATTTCTCCGGCTTGATCCACAAGGCGTGTCGCATAGCCCATTTCGTTGTCATACCAGGCAATTATTTTTACAAAATTGCCGGCCACAACCTTGGTCAGCTCCAGGTCTACAATTGAAGAAGCCCGGTTGCCGACAACATCAGATGAAACAATCGGATCATTAGTGCATTCAATAATACCTTTCAATTCGCCATTGGAAGCAGTCACCAGTTTTTCGTTGATTTCCTCGGCAGTGGCGTCTTTTTTCATGAGAATCGTCATATCGGAAAGCGATCCGCAAGGAGTGGGCACTCGCACGGCCATGCCGTCAAAAATACCATTAACTTCCGGAATGGTGAGGCCGACTGCCTTGGCAGCGCCTGTGGATGTGGGAACCATGTTTTGCGCGGCCGCCCGAGCCCGGCGCAGATCCTTGTGCGTACCGTCTACCAGATTCTGATCAGCCGTATAGGAATGGATGGTGGTCATAAAGGCCTTTTCCACGCCAAAATTGTCATTAATAACTTTCATGACAGGCGCCATGCAATTGGTGGTACAGGAAGCATTGGAAATAATTTCTTCATCAGCTTTCATCTGATCCTGATTAACGCCCAACACATAAGTGCCGACCGGATCATCGCCTTTGGCAGGAGCGGAAATAATAACCCGCTTAGCGCCGGCCTTGAGATGCTTGGCAGCGTCTGCCTTTTTTGTAAAAACGCCAGTGCATTCCAGCACTACGTCCACTTCCAGATCTTTCCAGGGAAGATTTTCCGGATCTTTTTCACTGAGCTTTAAATATTCCTTGCCATCAACAATTAATTTGTCTTCGCCCTCAGAAGAAACCTCTCCCGGGTAAACCCCGTACACAGTGTCATACTTAAATAAATGTGCGGATTGAGAAACCGGAGACAGCCCGTTAATTGCGACCACTTCCATGTCATCCCTGTCTTTAATCACCTTGAAAGCAGCCTGGCCAATGCGGCCAAATCCGTTAATTGCAATTTTTGTTGCCATAATATTTTTTAGTTAATAGTTATTAGTTTTTAGATAATTTATATCAAAAAATGGAGATTACCCCCATTGAAAATATTGTAACAATAACACCTGCCATTATAACCCCTACAAATATTAATGGCAAGGCCATTTTTAGCCTGATTCCAAAGAGCCAGGCAGCCAATGCACCTGTCCAGGCACCGGTCATAGGCAAGGGAATTGCCACTAAAAAAATCAAGGCAAAGTCTCCTCCGGCCTTATGTTTTTCATAAAATCTTTTCCTGGTCCTTTCAAACAACCAAGTATAAAATCTGTCAAACATTTTTACTTTTCTTGTAAATTTATAAAATGGGTCTAGCAAATATAAAATAAAAACCACGGGAATCATATTACCTATAACGGCCAGGAAGAGAACTACTTTCCAGTCTAATCCAAAGACGCCCAAGCCAATAGGTATGGCAGCTCTCAGCTCCCCTACCGGAATCATGGAGATGATCACTACACCCAGTTCTGGTGGTATATTTTTAACAAGATTTACTAATACTTCTTCCATATTTTTATTTTAATTTTTTTCCCACTGATAATTATTAAATGTCCATTCAGCTATCTTTTCAGCTTCTTCAAACCGGCCCCAGTCCGTATCCATGCCTAAAACAGCAATTACAATTTGATCGCCAGTTTCATTTTCCGCCAACCCAAGAAAACAGTAGCCGGCTTCTTCGGTGTAGCCGGTCTTGCCGGCAATAACGAAAGTATCGGGTTCTTTAATCAGCCGGTTCGTATTTTTGACAGTGTAAACATCTTCACTCCCGCTTCTTTTTAATTCGTGCGTTTCCTGAGTCATGGGCTTTAAAATCGTTTGATGGCCAAAAGCAGCGCGGGCCAGGCGGGCCAGATCCTGAGCCGTGGAAACATCGGCCTCATCAAGGCCGGTCGGCTCTTCAAAATGAGTATTTTCCATAGAAAGCATCTTGGCTTTTTCATTCATTAACTTTTTAAAATTTTCATCAGAAATTCCGGTGGAATGAGACAGGGCCAGGGCGGCATTATTGCGGGAGCCTACCAAGGCAGTCCTAAAAAGGTCAAAAGTGGAAACTTCCTCCCCTTCTCCGGCCGGCATATTGGCGCCAATCAGCCAATTTTCCTCATTTGTCATTTTATGAAGATGTTCCCAGCCGGGATTGTGGTCTAAAAAAACCAGAGCTGTCATTAATTTGGTAATGGAGGCAATCGGCATTTGCTCTTCCTGATTTTTTTGCCATAAAATTTCGCCGGATTTTCTGTCTACGGCAATCGCGGCCTTGGCTAAGACATTTTCCGGAGTCAGGTTCTCCCCATTTCTTTGCGGGGCCGGCTCTTTGAGCGGTAATTTGGGAGTGGGCTCAATTTCAACAACGATTTCATTTTCCTTATCAATAGTCGGGACAAAATAAAAATTGTCCTCAATTAAAATTTGAGGCAGAGAGACTCCTGTAAGCTGGGCAACCAGAGAAATTGTAAATAGATAGTTATTTAACATTATTCTTCTTCCCTCGCCGGAAGGCTCGGGCTATTTGGGTTTTCATTAAAAAAATCATCCTTATCCCTCTTTTGATCCACTAGTATTTGGCCAAGCTTGACATCCTTGTTTAGATGTTCATAATTAGGAAGCTCTTTAATGTCTGTGATACCAAGATATTTAATGAAGTCCATAGTAATTGAATATTTTGGGACGCCAATTTTCTTGTCCGCTTTTTCCTGAATTAATCCCCTAATCAACAAATTTCTTATAATGAGGGAACAATTAATTCCCCTGATCATTTCCAGATCAGCTTTGGATATCGGGCCGCGGTAGGCAATGATGGTAAGAGTTTCCAAAGAAGGCCGGGTAAGCTCGCCGGTTCTTTCATCCTTCAAATATTTTCTGATCAACTCGCTGTTTTCCGGATTCGTGGCCAGCTCTATTTTATCCCCTTGGGTAACCAAAACAACACCGGCATTTCTTTCCGCCAAATCCCGTTTTAATTGCATGGCTGCTTCTTTGACAGCTTCTTTTTTGGCGCCTAAAATATCCGCCACTTTTTTTATTTGCATGGCGCGGCCGGAAGCGAACAATAAGCTTTCGATTTGAGATTTTAATTCCATAAGTTATAAGTAATAAGTTTTAAGTTTTAAGTTTCTCTATAGTGAAATCGCCAAAATATTCGTCTTGCTGGACGCAGACATTTTGTTTTTTTACCAGTTCCAGAATTGCCAGGAAAGTGATGATAATATCTTTTTTATTTTCACTATTTTTTGTTATTTCTCCGAAACTCGTCTTTAGCTCTTTTTCCAGGAAGTTTTCAATGGTGCAGATCTTCTCCTTGATGGTAACTGCCTTTTCAATAGCCGCCTTAGGTAAACGAACAACCGGCTCCAGGGCCTTGATGGCTTCCTGAAAAATCAAGCTCATCATTTTGGGGGTTAGCTTCTTTTTTGGCGGTGAAAAGGTTATCTCATCGGGTGCAAATTTTATATGCGACCGGTTATAGGCGAATTTTCCTTTTTTCAATAGCTCCTCTATTGTCTTGGAGGCCTCTGCGTATTCCTTGTAGATTTTTAACTGCTCTGCCAGATTGGTCTCCTCTTCCTCATCCTCTATTTTCAAATAAGGCAGCAAGGTTCTGGATTTCAATAATATTAATTTGGTAGCAATCACTAAAAAATCAGCCAGGTCTTCGGGAAATAATTCTTCCACTTTTTCCAAATGGTCGATATATTGCCTGGTGACTTTAAATAAGGAGATTTCTGTGATATCCAGCTCCTCATTTTCAATCAATTGAAGGAGTACGTCCAGAGGCCCCTGGAATTTATCAGTTTTAATCTTGTAAGTCATTATTTTTTTTGGGAAAAGCTGCCTTTAATGAACTCCGGTTCGAGTTTTTCAAAAGCTTTGGTCTTTAATTTTATTGATTCGGTATATTCTCCTGAATTTACTATCAGGTCTTTATTCTTTAAAAGGGAGGCGTCAATATAAACGGGCATTTTCATGAGTGAACCAAAAGGCGGCGTGGCCCCGACCTTGCCTAAAACATTCTTTTTCATCCAGGGTTCCTTGGCAAAGTCCACTTTCTTGAAGGCAGGTTTGGCCGCTTTCTTTAATTTTGCCTTATCCAAATTTTTATTAGACGGAATAAGGGCTAGGCCGTAATTATTATCCAATTTCATAACCAGGGTTTTAACGACGATTTTAGGATCCTGCTTTTGGGTTTCAGTCCTATCAAAAGCAGTATAAACCTTTCTGTGTTCCAAGATTTCATATTTAACTTTATTGTCGTCTAAAAATTTTAAGAGTTTTTTTGGGATAGCCATTATTTTGTTTTCTTTAATTTTCCGGCTTCAATGATAAGGCCGACTATTTTTACCAAACCGATTGCCAGGAATGAAACGCAGGTGCCCAGGCTGGCAGCCGTGAGCGTAATATCGTCTTCCAGGGAATAATAGTAATAGCCAATATTATCAAACATGCTAATAAATGCAAAAACTGTTACCACAATGGCTCCGGCCAGAAATAACCAAGTGGAAACAGTATCCAGAATCTGAATAACAAAGAAAGTAATTTTAACTTTTTTATTTTTTGCAAAGAAGAATATTAAGGCGTAGATTACATAAAACAGGAAAAATGGCGTAAGAATCACAAGAATCAATCCAATAATTGAAAACAGGATTGAATACATTACCAGCGTCCAGGTATCATCGCTGCTCCAACTATAACCGGAGGTAACATTGGAATCATCCTCGGCATCCTGAGGAAATAAATCCTGATTCATGTCTGCCACGGCATAATATTGATAAAGCTCTGTTAAATAGTAGTTATTATTATCCGGTTCAACCCAAGGATTTCCCTGAGTATTATAAGCCAAATTTTGGACTTCTTTTCCGGTAATTTTGTCCGCATAATTGGTGGTAAAGCCGGTGAGCTCTTTTTTCTTATCGGCAATGATATAGAGAGTGACATCCATGTAAGACGGAGCATCGCCGAAAATTAATTCGGTATTATTGTCCGTTCCTTCTTTTTTTGTATTATCAATGGCAATTTGGGAAATCTTCATGGGGTAAACCATGTTTTCGGCCGTAAAGGTCAGCTGCAATGGAGTGGCTGTGCCGGTATTCAGATCGCTTTCCACGGAAGTATCGCCTGCCAGCTCAGGAATAATTTTAGCAGCCACGAAAAACCAGCCGTTGTTTATATATTCGTTGAATAAATAGGAATATTTTTCCGGATATTGAAAGCCGTTGTCATTCAGCCACTTGGAAAGGGCGTTGGCGTCAGTTGAAGATAAAACAGCTACATCATAATAATCAACTGTTTTTTCTTCCACAACGGTCACTTTTTGTTCGGCTGTGTCCGCTTCTGCAGCGCCTAAGCCATAGGTTTCAGGATAACCATAGTCGTAATAGTCTTGAGTGATTTCCTGAAGCGAGGTGAATAAATCTTGAGAGCCCTGGGAAACGTCGGGTTTATTGGGCGTAGGCACGAGCCAGGCAAAATCTTTGGCATTGCCTTCATACATCATAGACACGACCAAAGTTTCTGTCTGAGTGTCGGATTCATAAAAAATCGCGGCACGCTGGCCGGTTTCATACATGTAAGTGTCCGGCGGAGGAATAAGGCCGCCGTCAGCTAAAGCTAAGCCGGGCAGAAATAAACAAAATGCTAGTAAGAATAAAATTGTTTTTTTTCCAGCTAGAGGCTGGATCCCGCAATGGCGGGACATAATTTTTTTCATATATTTTATTTTAAAATAATTTTTGCTGGGTTGATTTCCTAATCTTGAGAACAACATTGATTCCACTTTCACTGAGATGCATTCTTTTGATGAACATTTTTTCTCCAGTGCGTTTTCCAAAACCGATTACCAGTCCCCTATCTATCAGCCGGTCGATGCTTTTGGTGAGGATATTATACTGGTCTTCCTTGCTGGGCTTGTCTTCCTTGTCTTCATAAAATTTTAGCAGATCTTTTTTATGAACTTTATCGCCATGGTCAAACAATTCCTCCAAAATATATTTCTGTAATACTGAAAGCTTTGATTCCATTATTTTTCTTCTACATAGGCCTCGGGCATATTAACAGCTTTTAAATCCATTTCTCCGCCTTCAGCATTTCTTAACTTTACATGAAAGGTATTCATATCCATCCCGACTATTTCATACTCACGATCTCCCACTTTTACCCATCTGCCGATTTTTAACCCTTTTTCAATAATGGCATTAGCGGCTTCTTCTGATTGGGCTGTGTGATCAAGCCTATCCAATTTTGACATACCACCTTCTTTGCTCATTATTTTTTCTTAATGTCTAGGTGTAATTCATCTAGTTGTTTCTGATCAACTTTGGCCGGGGCATCCATCATCAGGTCGCGGGCTTCTAGAGTCTTGGGGAAGGCAATCACATCGCGGATGCTGTCAGCACCGGCAAGAACCATAACTAATCTGTCTAAACCAGCGGCAATTCCACCGTGCGGAGGTACGCCATATTTGAAAGCTTCAAATATATGGCCAAACTGCTCCTCTATCTCCTCTTCTGAGTGGCCCATAGCAATAAACACTTCTTTTAATAATTTAGGGTCATGATTTCTAATAGAGCCGCCAAATATTTCTTCTCCATTTAATACTAAATCAAATTGTTCAGCTTTTACATCTTCAAGATTGGATAGATCTTTTGTTTGAGGCATGGTAAAAGGGTGGTGCACCGCCGCGATCGTGCCATCTTCTCGTTTTTCAAACATAGGAAAATCTGTCACCCAGACAAAGGCCAAATCACCGTCTTTGGAGAGGTTAGGTCGGTCTGTTTTATATTTTTCCATGGCCTCATCATAAGTAATGGTCTGAAAACTGGCTTTTTTATCCGGAGTAATCTTCTTTACTAAATCAGTTAACATGGTTTGCACTAAATTCATGATGTCTCCCTGGGTAACAAAGCTCATTTCCATGTCCAGCTGGGTAAATTCAGCTTGCCTGTCTCCCCGGGCGTCTTCATCGCGGAAACAGCGGGCAATCTGAAAATATTTTTCGTAGCCAGCGACCATTAGCATTTGCTTGTATTGCTGGGGAG
>JBDRCS010000009.1:0-2265 GCA_043821615.1 Patescibacteria group bacterium | reverse complement strand
ATCTCTTCTAAAAAATATGATCTGATCGTCAGCATCTCAACCATAGAACACGTGGGCTATGACGAAAACCCTAAAGACTCAATGGGGTTTGTGCCTGCCCTGGCAAGCTTGAAAAAATATCTGTCCCCAGTGGGGAAAATGGTCATCACTTTCCCGCTGGGCTACAGTCCTCAATTAGACAAGGCATTTAAGGAAAAGAATTTGGGACTAGCTGAAACCTATTGTCTGAAAAGAGTTTCTCCCTTTAATAAATGGCAGGAGGTGGAGTGTCGGGAGGTCTCATCAATTAAATATGATCAACCCTACCATGCCGGGAATGCGGTCGTCATAGGAATAATTAAATAGATAAAATGCCGGAAAACGTCACTTGCATTATCTGCCATCAGCCCACAAACCTGATTGAAGAAAAAACATATCAATCAAAGCAATATGAAATTTGCCATTGCCGGCAATGCGATCTTAAGTTTTACCGCCACATCGAAAAAACACCAACAGAATATTATCGCTGCCTCTACGGCAACTGGAACGTGGAAGGCATTAGTTTGAGAGGGCTCGCTTGGGGCCATCATCAGGCGCTTCGTTTGGCTAAAAAGCATGGAAAAACAAGCCTCTTGGACATTGGCTGCGCTGAAGGGCTTTTCATAAAAGAAGCTGCCAGAAAAGGTTTGCGCGCCAGCGGCATTGATATCAATCCAGAACTCATTAAAATCGCCCGTCAAACCTATGGCCTTGAAACAGCCTCTTGCCTTAATTTAGAGGATCTTGAGGGAAAATTCGATATGATCACCATGATTGACGTTTTGGAGCACTTGCATAACCCCGGAGAATATATCAACCAAATGAAGAAAAACTTGAATAAAAACGGCTTTGTTTTTGTAGGCCTGCCTAATCCGGGATGCCACCCCCAATTTCTGCCGATCGACGGCGACTTGCCACCCCATCACTTAACTTGGTGGTCGAAAAAATCTCTTTTTTATCTTTTTCAATCAAATGATTATGAGGTCCTTGAATACCAAACTCAAAAAGTTGATCCCAAGGATATGGCGGTTTGGTTCGACCACTTGCTGGGCTCAAGATTCAAGGGATTTAAGAATAATAAGCAGCTCATTCAGAAAATTGCTCTTGAAAGCGAGAACAAGCGTCTGAAAAAATCACTATACTGGTTAAAAAAATGCGAGTTGGAATTACTTGCGGCTGCCTTTTGCCTGCCAGCAGCAATCCTTACTTTTTCTGGCAGCATTGGAAACGCCCATTATATTCTAGCCCAGAAAAAGAATTAATTGTTGGGATTAAATCGGTTCTGTTTAAAAAAGTAGATTATATTGATGAAAGGAATAATATCTTGCTGTATCTGTGCCTCAGAAAAAATATATTTTAAAGATAAGTTTTGGGTTTGTTCTGATTGCGGATATGAAACCGCCGGTATCTTTAATTTATCGGAACTAGAAAATTACTACAATAAAGATGATCCGGGGTCGCGCATCCAGACGTTTTTAGAAAACACTCTGGATGGAAAACTGCGGAAATATCATAATACAGTTCTGCAACGCCTCGGCTCTGATGACGCTTCAAAACTGCAGGCATGCGATATCGGCTGTAGCACAGGAACATTTGCATACAAGCTCAAGAAAATGGGTTTTAACGTGTTTGGCTACGACGTTGAACGCGATCATGTCAATCTTGCCAGGAATAAATACGGACTGACCAACATTCATTACGCAAAGACTTTCAGGGAGTATTGCCAAAAAATTGGAGTGGGCCAAAATTTCTTTGACATTATTACAATGTTCGAATTAATTGAACATCTGCCGGATATAAACCTTTTTTTAGAGGAAGTAACAGCTTTCCTCAAACCCGGCGGCTTGCTCGTTATATCTACGCCGAATAGTCGACGTCTTAAAATAAAAGAGAGCTGGAATTATCCGCCAATACATTTATCCCGCTTTAACTGCGATAATTTAAAAATGCTGCTTAATAAGTTTGGATTCGACGTTCAGCTGTTGGAATTCTATAATGAATTAGGTTATTACTCTAATAATTTAATCCATAAAACGCGTTTCAGCCGCTCATTTGTTCAATCAATAATGACAAGCGGGAGTAATAAAAAAACAGAGAATTTCATTAGACTAAAACTGAGGGTTTTAATCCAGCTGAAATCATTTATCTGTAAAATAATCGATATTCCGCTATTCTTATTTCTTCTGATCAAGAAAGAATGGGGACATACGATGATCATAATTGCCCGAAAAACCAATAAACAATCAT
>JBDRCS010000008.1:0-14920 GCA_043821615.1 Patescibacteria group bacterium | reverse complement strand
TTTTATGACTTTTCGAAATTCAGACGACGGTTTTTCCATTTATCGTTCACCTGATTTTGAAAATTGGAGCCTGGTAGAAAGCGGCGGTTTTGGCAATGTTGAAAATTATTATATTAAGCTTACGGTCTTTAATGACAAATTAGTGGGTGTTGTTTTTCCTGATGATTATGATACAAACCAAATATCTGTTTATCAGAGCAGCAACGGCACAGATTACGAACTCGTTACCGAGGGTTTTGGCGATACTGATAATGACTGGGCTGACATTGATATTTACAATGACTATATTTACGTTGGTACTTATAATGATGGCGGCAATGGCCAGCTCCACCGTTCGCAAAATGGTGAAGACTGGGAAGATATAACTGCTCAACTAACCGGTTTGGAGACAGAAGACGACGAACTTAACGTCCAAAATATCGGCGGACAGCTTTTTGTCTGGTCCTGGAACGATACCAACGGTACCAAGATGTGGAAATATAATGATAATAATACCTGGACGCGCTGGAATACGGATGGTTTTGGAAGTGCGAATAATATGTATATGTATGCTGGCGTTTTTAAGAATTATTTGGCCGTAGCAACATATCATTGGGGCGATAATCCGGATATTCTTCGCCAGGATCTATTTGCCTCGCAAATTGAAGACTTGGAAATAAAAAATGTGCGCAATAAAAAAATAAATCTTTCCTGGTCTGTTCCGCTCGGTACAAATCTCACAACCTATACCATTAAGAGATATTCAGAACCTATTACTCAGGACAACTGGTATAAAGCCAAAACCGTTCAAAGTGGTAAGGCTGTTGATCAGTCTAAAACTACTCAAAAGAAAAAAAATATTAGTCTAAAAAAGAAAACCACTTATTATTATGGTATTAGAACCATTAATGACCAGGGCATTAAATCAGAGATCTCAAATTCTTCGGTAATTATCCGCAGTCTAAAAACAAAAAATATCAAAAAAACTCATGCCAGATTAAAATGGTCTGCTGACGAAAACGCCTTCACATACACTGTTCAGCTCAGAACCAAGGCCGGCAAAAAAATAAGAACCTGGCAGGAAGTCTCTTCCACCAAAAAAACTATTCCTGTTGGCTACCTTAATTCAAACACAACTTACAAATGGAGAGTCCGGTCAGTTGAAGGAGATGGAGACAGGTCTGTTTGGTCGCAATACAAATCATTCACAACAAAATAAATTAAATCATATATTATGCGAAAATTTTTATTAATCACCGCCTTTTCCTGCCTGATCCTGGTCACTGCCGGGTTCACCCAGTCTGCGGGAGACGGAAGACCGGCAGTCAATCTTGGCAGTGATAAGATCACTGAAAACGAACCTTATGTAGAAGGTGAAGTTTTGGTAAAAATGAAAGAGTCTAGAACTATCCTGGCGGACAATGTCGGTCTGGATAAGGTGGCTGATTTGGAAAATGAATACAATGTCACACGCGATGCCGAGAATGACATGAAAGTCTTTAATGTAGCCTTACTCAAAGGCGATGAAGGCCAAACCACCCAGGAGCTGATGAATGAGCTGGAAGGGGATGATAATATCGAATATGTCCAGCCCAATTTCAAATATTACCCCATGGCACAAACTGTCCCTTGGGGCGTAGATAATGGCGAAGGTGTAAAAGGCCAGGCTGCCAATACAAACGGCTATACCGGCGCCGGAGTTGTTGTGGCTGTTGTTGACACTGGCGTGTTTTATACTCATCCAGATCTTGCCGCCAATGCCTATTCATTCCCAGGCGGAAATTGCACAGTAGATGGCGTTGTCCAGGCCTGTCCTAATCCTGGCTGGGATTTTTGTAATAATAATAATGATCCTGATGATGGTCTGGGATCGAGTTCGCATGGCACTCATGTAACCGGCACCATTGCTGCCGTAGATAATACCATTGGTGTAGTTGGTGTGGCGCCTGATGCCGAATTTATGGCTGTCGAAACTATTAGCGGTTCGCTTGGATCCGGATCCACTAACACGATTGCCCGGGGCATTGATTTCGCTCGCGTTAATGGCGCTGACATCATTAATATGAGCTTGGGCAATTATGATCTTATGTCTTTAGGCTATGCTGACAATGTAATGCGTGAGGCGATTGACGCTGCTTATGCAGCTGGACTCACTATTATAGCTGCCTCTGGTAATGAAACCGAAATATTATATGCCTATCCTTCCGGACTACCTCATGTAATCTCTGTGGGCGCAGTCCAGCAATATGATTATCAAAGCAATTCCACCGAAGATATGGGCACCCGCTTGGCTGAATTTTCTTCTTATGGCGTGACCGACGTGGTTGCTCCTGGCATGCGCATCAACAGCACCACTGGTGATGGTTCATATTCCGGCGACACCTGGAGCGGTACTTCCATGGCTTCGCCTCATGTAGCTGGTGTGGCTGCTCTTATTAAAGAGGCTCATCCTACTTTTAGTCCTGACGAAATCAAGCAGGTTCTGGAAACCACTGCCACTGACATGGGTGATGATTATCGTGATATCTATTTTGGTTCAGGCCTGGTTAATGCCGAGGCTGCCACAGCTTCCTTATCAGCCAAGGTAGAGCTCTCTGCCAACTTTACTGAAGACAATGGCACAGACGAGCCAGATTATTATTTACCACAAATTCCGGCTGACGGAGCTACTTCAACAAAAGTTAAGGCCGTGGTCACTAATTCTAGCGGTGCTCTTGTATCTGGTACCACTGTTAATTTTTCAACCACAGCCGGAACTCTTTTTGAATCCGCTGCAGTTACTGATTCCAATGGAGAAGCTTATGTAACTATTACTTCAACTGATGAAACAGCCACAGCCACAATCTCAGCTGATGCCGGGGCTTATGGCAGTGACACCGTTAATGTAGACTTTGTAAACATTTTATTGGTCTCTGATACAGCTGAAGGCTGGCGTTATGCAACCAGTAATAATAATGCCTGGTATTATATCCGCGCTCTAATAGATAATGGGTATAAATTTGCCCGTTATGATACTTATAATCGAGATAGAGGAGCCTGGGTTTATTATACTGATGTAGTTTCTAATTTGCCCTCTATTGATTACTTAAATAAATTTGACACTGTCATTTGGTATAATAGCGACTGGCCATTTTATGACACTCATCAGGATCTTCTAAAAGAATATTTAGATGCTGGCGGTTTCTTGATCTATTCTGGTCAGGATGCTGGTTATTATATTAATAATGGCACTACTTCGGATGTAATTTATTCCGATTATTTAAAAGCTTCGTATGTCTCAGATGGTTTAACTTCAGATAATGTATTGGGCCTTGATATATTTTCTAGTGT
This sequence comes from Patescibacteria group bacterium, assembly GCA_043821615.1. GTDB lineage: Bacteria > Patescibacteriota > Patescibacteriia > UBA9570 > JAHJKD01 > JBDRCS01. Next base: position 11,611 of record JBDRCS010000008.1, on the reverse strand, counting down.
TGATCCAACCATGAATAGTACAAGAGTCGACTATGGTTTTTATTATGCAGCCACAGGCATTCCTTATGCAAGTTATCCTGATCACATTGCTTCCAATGGTGCCTCCGCTGTAATAGGGGAATACACTTCTGGATCTAAAGATGGTGGTACGCGTTTTTATGGAAACTTCCGCACTCAATATATGCCGTTTGATTTTGCCATGGTTTACTATAAAGCAGATCGCGATACTCTAATGAGCAGTGCTCTTGGATCTATCATGGACATGAGCAAGCCCGGTAATGTCCGCCTTCCTTCAAAAAAAAGAAAAGTAACTCAAGTAAAAGTAAAATGGAATTCTGTTACCAGCGCTAGTTACTATAAATTGAAAATTACCAATCATTCTGGTGGCAATGTAAAAACCTATAATTCTGTTGCATCTGTAGGTAAAACTGTAAAAAATCTTAAAGCCAATAAAGCTTACCGCGCTAAAGTAAAAGCGTGTGTATCAGAAAGTTTATGTAGTGAATGGACGTCAATTAAAAAATTCCGCACCAAACCGGCTAAAGTAAAGAAATTAAAGATCATTGACGGTGCCGGCGACTGGGCTCAAATTAGATGGAAAAAGCAAAAACGAACCGATAAGTACAGAATTAAATTAATGGACACTAGCGGTAAAAAAATTAAGATTGTCAAAATAAAGAAGAAAAAGAAATTTATAAAAGGCAAGAAGAAATTTGTTAAAAAGAAAATTGATGGCCTTACGGCAGGAACCACCTATCGAGTAAAGGTTCGGGCTTTTTATAGCAAGAACAACAGAGGGAAATGGTCGGCAGAGATTAGTATTTAGGAAATATTTTAAATCAAATAGGGCGAGCCCTCCGGCGAGCCCTATTTAATTTTAGACAATTATTGCCCTCGCCAGAAGGCTCGGGCTATTTGACCTCAACCAATTTTCGTGCTATAATAAAAACAATAAAAAATCAAAAACAAAAAACAACCTATTTTCATTATGAAAAAATATATCTATATATTTTCCATATCTGCACTTTTTATTAGTGCTTTTTTTATTCCCAAAATATCTTACGCTGCTTCTTACTATGTAGATTTCACTAGTGGTACAGACTCAGCTGATTGCACGGATTCAGCCAGCCCCTGCCAGACATTCGGCGCAGCCGGCTTTTCCGGCATTGCCGCGGGCGATACGGTTAATGTTATCGGCACCTACGATAGCAGCGTGGGCACTGACATCACTGTTGCTTGGAACGGCTCAGCCGGCAACCCCATTATTATCCAGGCTTGGGAAGACGAAACTCAGCCAGTCATCGACGGCTCTTCAGGCTTTACTGCCTTTGCCATAAATTTTACAGGTAGCTATGTCACCTTTGACGGTTTTGATGTCAGGGGAGTTGATGAAGACAGTTCAGATGCTGCTATTAAGCTGACCAGTGCTAGCAATATCATTATTTCAAATAATACCATTTCCGCGACCATTAGCGGCCATAATAGCAATTATGGAATCTATGATGACTCTTCTTCAGATACCACTATTTTAGGGAATGAAATTTATAATGTTTATGCGAATTATTTTACATCTTCAGGAGGCGATTTATTAATAACCAGGAATATTTTTTATAATCAGAATTATGACGGAACCGCTGGTGTCAGGGTAGATTCAAATAGCACAAGTTCATTGTTAATAATTAATAATTTCTTTTACGATACGACTAACGGATTATATTTTAATTCTGTTTCCGGAACTGGGGTTTATAATAATTCTTTTTACAACCTTACCTATGGCGTATATTGTGGAAGCGCCTCTGGAACCAATTACTTAAAAAATAATATTTTTCACCAAACAGGTTCAAGTCAATATTCAATTTATGATGCCAGCGGTTCTTCTGATTATCTAAATTCACTGGAATCAGATTATAATGATTTTTATTATGATGCCAATGATGTGGTTGCGTATTGGTCTGGTTTTTCCACTCTTTATTATTCTTTCAGTGAATATCAGGCAGTCACTTCGCAAGACGCCAATTCTTTGGATAACGTTGATCCGGAATTTGTCAGCACAGAATCTGGTTCAGAAAACCTTCATCTTCAAGCCACTTCGCAGTTAATTGACGCCGGCACTAATTTAACCGAATATTTTACCGATGATGTCGATGGGGAAACAAGGCCTTACAATGTAATTTTTGATATTGGCGCAGATGAAAGGCCGGTTCCAACAGAACCGGGCAATCTTGGCAATGAAGATGTTACGCCCACCACGGCCACTCTTACCTGGGACGCTCCTTCTACCACAGTCAATAGTTATACCTTGCAATACGACAGCAATTCTGATTTTTCAGATCCCTCCACCATAAGCGGCATTACCGAAACCAGCTATACTATCAGCGGGCTTGAAGCCAGCAATATCTATTATTTTAAAATCAAAGGAACTTACACCACCAGCTATAGTTCCCATACTGGATCCTATTCTTCATCTTCTTCTTTATTAACTACTCCGTATACGCCGACAATTTCAAATATTACTGCCAGGAAAGCGACGGTAAATTGGGAGAATGACAACGCCAGCTCACTTGAATTGCCTGAAATTCTTTATATTTTAGAAGTTGCGGACAACCTTAATTACAATAATTCCAGGATAATTGAAGATGTTTCTAGCCAAAATTATCGCTTAAAAAACCTAAAAACCAGTAAAAAGCTATTTGTAAGGGTAAAAGCACTTTCAGCTGAAATGGAATCAGACTGGTCAGCCACAGAAGACTTTAGAACCCTCCCAAGAAAGGGAAAAATCAATAAAATAGTTAAAAAGGACTATACAACCATAAGCCTTAGATTGAAAAAAATCTATAGAATTGACCAATATAAGGCGAAAATATGGTTAAAAAAGGGAAGCAAATGGAAAAAAGGTAAAGTCCAAACCAAAACCAAAAACCTTAAAAAAACCACCCCAAAGATGAAAATAAAGAATTTAACTCCTGAAAAAACCTATAAAATAAAGGTTTGGGGAAAGAAATTAAAAAAAATTGGCCCAAAATCAGTCGCCAAAACTACAAAATTATAACATTTTTCCATCAATAAATCAACATTTCTTAGTTATCCACATATATTAAACACTTAGTTTTAGGCATGGTCTTGCCAAAAAAATGGCTTGTGTTATAATCAACCTTGTCCAAATTTTATTATTTTACAAAATTTTTAACTTAAATTAACAAAAAATTATGGCTGAAGCTTTTGATCGATCAAAACCCCATGTAAACGTGGGCACAATTGGTCACGTAGACCATGGAAAAACTACTTTAACAGCAGCAATATTGAAGTATTTAACTTCCAAAGGTAAAATTTCACAAGACAAATCTGTAGATCAAATCGACAACGCACCTGAAGAAAAAGAGCGTGGTATTACCATTAATACCTCTCATGTTGAATATGAAACAGACAAGCGTCATTATGCTCATGTAGATTGTCCTGGTCATGCTGACTATGTAAAAAATATGATTACTGGTGCCGCTCAAATGGACGGTGCTATTTTAGTTGTATCTGCAGCCGATGGTCCTATGCCTCAGACAAAAGAACATATCTTGCTTGCCAGACAGGTTGGTGTACCATCAATTGTTGTTTTCTTAAACAAAGTTGATCAAGTAGACGATCCAGAATTACTAGACTTAGTAGAAGTAGAAGTCAGAGATTTATTGAAAAAATATGAATTTCCTGGCGACGAAACTCCAATTATCAAGGGTTCTGCCTTAAAAGCTCTTGAAAATCCGGAAGACGAAGCTGCTTCCAAGCCAATTCAAGAATTATTAGACGCTTTGGATTCCTATATTCCTCAGCCGGAAAGAGATGTAGACAAAGATTTCTTGATGCCTATTGAAGACATCTTTTCCATTGAAGGCCGCGGCACGGTTGTTACCGGAAGAATCGAAAGAGGAATTGTAAAAATTAATGAAGAAGTTGAAATCGTTGGCTTAAAAGATACCCAAAAAACAGTTGTAACCGGTATTGAAATGTTTAACAAGCAGTTGGACGAAGGCCGAGCCGGTGATAATGCTGGTATTTTACTTCGCGGTACAAAAAAAGAAGATGTGGAAAGAGGGCAAGTGCTGGCCAAACCCGGTACAATCACTCCTCATACAGAATTCGAAGCTGAAGTTTATGTGCTTTCAAAAGAAGAAGGCGGACGCCATACTCCTTTCATGAAAGGCTACAAACCTCAATTCTATCTAAAAACCACTGATGTAACCGGTGAAGTTACTTTACCTGAAGGCACAGAAATGGTTATGCCTGGTGATACTACCACCTTTAATGTAAAGTTGATTTCTCCTATGGCTATGGAAGAAAAGCAGAAATTTGCTGTTCGTGAAGGCGGAAAAACCGTTGCTTCCGGAGTTATTACTAAAATTATAAAGTAGATTGATACCGGAGCTCTCTCCTCAAAGGAGGGGGCTCTTAATTAGTCTGATTAAATAAATAATAAATTGACAATTTAATGGCTACTGCAGATAAATCCAAGGTAAGCAAGGAAAAAGGCGCAAAAGAAGACGAGATTTCTTCTAGGATTCGCGTGAAAATTAGAGCCTATGACAACAAAGTCATTGATCAAAGCACTAAGACTATTATTGACACCGCCAAAAGATCTGGCGCTGACATTCGCGGGCCGATACCTTTACCCACTGAAAAGAGCAAATACACAGTCAATCGTTCCACTTTTGTTCACAAGACTGCTCGTGATCAGTATGAAGTTCGCACCCACAAAAGGCTGATAGATATTGTAAACCCAACCACCAAGACTGTTGATGAGCTCACTCATTTGAATCTACCTGCTGGTGTGGATATTGAGATTAAGATGTAAATTAAAAAGTAATTTCTATTTTCTGTTCAAAGGAGTGACCCCAGAGGGTATCACCGGTGAGAGGATCTAGAAAGCAAGGAAATTTTTACCAACCGAATTTAAGAACTGTGATCTATTTTTATCACGGCCTTAATTGGTAGAAATAGATTGCAGTTTTTTTATTAAAAAGTATGAAATTTATTTTAGGAAAGAAAATTGAAATGACTCGAGTATTCCAGGAAGACGGAACTGTGGTTCCTGTTACAAAAATTTCTGCCGGACCCTGCCAAGTTACTCAGGTAAAATCTCCTGAAAAAGATAGTTATTCTTCTGTCCAATTTGGTTTTGAAGAAAAAAAATCTAAAAATAAGAAAAAGAAAACAGAATTTAGATATAAAAAAGAAATTCAAATAGAAAAATCGGAATTAAAAGTCGGCGATCAAATTGATGTAACTGTATTTGAAAAAGGGGACATGGTAAAAGTAACCGGCACTAGCAAAGGCAGAGGTTTCCAAGGCGTTGTTAAAAGACATGGCTTCCACGGTTCTCTGGCTACTCATGGCCACAAAGATCAGCTGAGAATGCCCGGTTCCATTGGAGCAACCGGCCCGGCTCGTGTATTCAAGGGCGTAAGAATGCCGGGACAAATGGGAAACAAAAAGATCTCAACACTCAATTTGGAAATAATCGAAGTTAATAAAGAAAAAAACGAACTATTTGTGAAAGGCGCCGTACCCGGTGCTAGAAACGGATTAGTAATTATTTATGGCTAAAGTAAAAGTATACAATTTAGAAGGTAATGAAGCCGGCGAAGTTGAACTGGACAAGGCCATTTTTGAAGTGCCTGTAAAGGAAGTCGTGATTCACCAGGTGATGACTGTTCAGGAAGCTAATACCCGCACTCGTTTAGCTCAGGCCAAAACCCGCAGTGAAAAACGCGGCGGCGGTGCCAAGCCTTGGCGCCAAAAAGGCACAGGCCGGGCCCGTGCCGGATCCAACCGTTCTCCTGTCTGGGTCGGTGGCGGTGTTACCTTTGGTCCCAATGCAGCCAAAAACTTTTCTAAAAAGATAAATAAAAAAACCAAGCAAAAAGCTTTAAAAATGGTTTTATCTGACAAGGTGACCAATGGAAAAATGATTGTTCTAGAGTCTCTGGAAATACCGGAATTGAAAACTAAAAAATTAGCCGAATTATTAAATAAGCTTCCCGTTAAAGGAAAATCAGTATTAATTTCCGCTGGAAAGAAGAATAATAATTTAATTAAGGCTGCTAATAATATCAACAAAACCGATACCACTGGTGCTAATAGTTTAAATGTAATTGATTTGTTGCGTAACGAATATTTAATACTTGACAAAGCCGGTCTTGAAGTGGTGATTAAAACATACAAAAAATAAATATATGGGATTACTAGACGTATTCAAAAAAGATAAAAAAGAAGCCGAAATTACCAAAGCTCCGGAACAGGGTAAGGCTGACAAGGTAGCTGCCAAACAAGAAGAAAAAAGAGGTAAGCTTTTGAAGGATGATAAAGCTGATAAAAAAGTTAAAACACCTACCAATAGAAAAGAAGATACAAAAAATGCTTATAAAGTTTTAATAAAACCATTAATAACAGAAAAGGCCACAGCTACAAACACCTATCTATTTGCTGTAAATCCAAAAACAAATAAGCAGGAAATAAAAAAAGCTATTCAGGTAGTATACGGAGTAAAGCCGTTAAAAATAAATATAATTAATTTCAGCGGCCGAGGCGTTCGCTGGGGAAAATCAACCGGCAAAACCAAGTCTTGGAAAAAAGCAATTGTATATTTAAAAGAAGGTGAATCAATCCAGACTTTTGAAGGAGTCTAAATAAAATTATGGGAATTAAAATCTACAAACCAACAACCCCGGGAAGAAGAGCAACATCAGTTGATGATTTTTCTGATATCACAAAAAAAGGCCCCAAAAAAAAGCTAACCACACCTATTAAAAGAACTGGCGGCCGTAATAATCAGGGTAAAATAACTGTTCATCACCGTGGTGGCGGTGCCAAGCGCCGATACCGGATGATTGACTTTAAAAGAGAAATGTTTGATAAAGAAGCAGAAGTAAAAACTATTGAATATGATCCCAACAGAAATTCCCGTATTGCCCTGGTGGAATATAAAGATCACACCCAAACTTATATTCTTGCCCCTCAGCACTTAAAAGTTGGAGACAAAATTATGTCTTCCAAAAAAAGACTGGAAGCTAAGCCCGGAAATAGAATGCCGGTTGGTGATGTTCCTATGGGATTAATGGTTTATAATATTGAATTAAATCCGGGAAAAGGCGGCGCTACTGTCAGATCTGCCGGAACCGGTGCTGTTGTTCAGGCCGGAGAAGGAGACTTTGTCCAGCTAAAAATGCCATCCGGAGAAATCAGATTATTCCACAAAACTTGCCAGGCATCTGTTGGCCAGGTATCAAATTCAGAATATAGAAATATTCGATGGGGTTTAGCCGGCCGAACCAGAAATAAGGGAATCAGACCAACCGTACGCGGCAAGGTAAAAAATCCATGCGACCATCCTCATGGTGGTGGTGAAGGCAATCAGCCGATCGGTCTTAAAAATCCAAAAACCCCTCAGGGTAAACCGGCTCTTGGCGTTAGAACTAGAAATAAAAAGAAAAAAACTAACAAATTCATTGTTAAAAGAAGAAAAAAATAATTTACAAATATGTCTAGAAGTTTAAAAAAAGGAGCTTTTGTTCCTGACAAATTGATGAAAAAGATTGAAAAGGCGAATGATACTAATGATAGAAAACCTATCAAAACTTGGTATCGCTCTGCTACAATTGTTCCTGAAATGGTCGGGCTTACTTTTGCCGTGCATAATGGCAGAAAATTTTTAGACGTGTTCGTAGATGAAAATAAAGTCGGTCATAAATTAGGAGAATTTGCTCCTACCCGAAAATTCCAGAAACACGGCGGTAGAATGCAAAAAGAACAAGAAATGGCGGCATCTGAGGCGGAAAAAGCTAAAGTCCAAGCGGCGCAAAGTGACGCAACCAAATAAACAAAATTATGGAAGTAAACGCAAACCTAAAAAATTTACAAATTAGTCCCCGCAAAGTAAGATTGGTAGCGGATCTTGTTCGTGGCCTTGATGTGGTCAAAGCCGAAAAAGTATTGGAATTTGAAAACAAGCAATGCTCACCAGCTATTTTAAAACTTCTTCGTTCTGCCGTAGCTAATGCTGAAAATAATAATGATTTAAAAAAGGAAAATTTATTTATTAAGGAAATTACAGTTGATAAGGGCTATACTCTAAAAAGATGGAAACCCAGAGCCATGGGCAGGGCCACACCTATTAAAAAAAGGGCATCCAAGATAAAGATTGTTGTTGCTGAAAAAAAGCCTACGACAAAAAAACCAGAAGTTAAAGATATTAAAAAGAAAACAAATAGCCCGAGCCTTCCGGCGAAGGGCGGAGCTAAAAAAACTGATAAATAAATATGGGAAAGAAAATTAATCCAAAAATTTTCAGAATAAAGACAGCTGGCAAAGAAACCAGTCGTTGGTATGCAAGAAAGAGGGATTTTCCAAGATATCTGCAAGACGATGTTAATGTTCGTGATTATTTAAAAGAAAAATTAAGAGACGCCTCTTTATCCACCATTGAAATTAAAAGGTCTACTGAAAAATTGGATATTACCATTTACACTGCCAAACCGGGAATTGTAATCGGCCGCGGCGGAGCCGGCATCGAAGAAATAAAAAAAGATATTAAGAAAAAATATTTCGGATCACAAAAAATTAAGGTTAATATTAACATTCAGGAAGTCAGAAAGCCGGATCTGGATGCCAATGTTGTGATGAGTAATATTATTGCCCAAATTGAAAAAAGAATTCCATTCAGAAGAGTAATGAAAAGAACAGTTGAACAAGTTCGAAGAGCCGGTGCCAAAGGCGTAAAAATAATGATTGCCGGACGCTTGAATGGTGTAGAAATTGCCAGAACAGAAACCTTAGTTGAGGGTTCTGTCCCTTCTCAAACTCTGAGAGCAGATATCGATTATACCAGGGGAACAGCCAGAACCATATACGGAGCCCTGGGAGTCAAAGTCTGGATTTACAAAGGAATTGTATTTGACAATGAAGAGAAAAATAAGTCAGAAAAACCAAAATTTAAAAAACCGGTAAAAAATAAAGTTCCGGCAAAAGCAAAGGCTCAGCCAGGAGCTACAAAAGTAGTTAAGAAGCAAACGAAAAAATAATTATGTTAATGCCACGCAAAGTAAAATATAGAAAATGGCACCGAGCCACAGCCAAAGGCGTATCCTCTGGAAAGCTTAAGCTTAGTTTTGGCACCTATGGCCTGAAAGCTGTTTCTAACGGCTGGATTACTGCCCGCCAAATTGAATCTGCTCGTCGCGCTATTACGCGCTTTGTTCAGCGTGGCGGAAAAATATGGATCAGAATTTTTCCGGACAGGCCCGTTACCTTAAAGGGTGGTGAAATCAGAATGGGCGGCGGCAAGGGCGCGGTTGATCATTACATTGCAGAAATCAAGGCCGGCATTATTATGTTTGAAATTGAAGGCGTCACCCGCGAGCAAGCCAAAGAGGCTTTTCGTCTGGCCGCGCATAAATTACCGGTTAAATGTAAATTTGTAGAAAAATAAATATATGATTAAAGACTACAGAGGAAAATCCGAAACCGAATTAGAGAAGCTTCTTAAAGCCAAAAGAGAAATGCTTAGAGACTTTAGATTTAAGGATTCCAACCGACAGTTAAAGAATATCCGAGATATCAGAGTAACTAAAAAAGAAATTGCTCAGATAATGACTGTTTTAAAGGAAATGAGTAAAAAAGACACTAAATAAAATATATGGAAGAAAAGAAACAACCCGAAAACACGAATAAAACGAATGATGAGAAGAAGATGAAGCGAACTTTTTCCGGTATTGTCGTCTCCACAAAAATGGATAAGACTGCTGTTGTAGAAGTAAAAAGAGTGAAAATGCATCCCAAATACAAGAAAAGATATTTTATAACCAGAAAATTCAAAGTTCACGATGAAAAGAATCTCGCCAAAATGGGTGAGACAGTAGAATTCATCGAATGTCGTCCTATTAGTAAAGATAAGAAATGGAGATTAATTTATAAACAAGAGGTAAAGAAATAATATGATTCAACCAGGAACCAGATTAAAAGTAGCCGACAACACTGGCGCCAAAACCATTGAGTGCATCAAGGTTATTGGTGGTTTTAAAAAAAGATATGCCCGGGTAGGGGATATTATTACTATTTCTGTTAAAGAAGCCGTTCCTCATTCTCAGGTTAAAAAAGGCGATGTTTTAAGAGCGGTTGTTGTCAGAACCAGAAAAGAAACCGGCAGAAAAGACGGAACCTATATTCGTTTTAATGAAAATGCAGCCGTAATTATTGATAAGGAATCAAAAGAGCCAAAAGGTACCCGTATATTCGGCCCCATTCCCAGAGAAATAAAAATTAAAGGCTATAATAAAATTGCTAGTTTAGCACCTGAAGTTTTATAATAAAATATATGAAAATAAAAAAAGGCGACACCGTTAAAATATTACAAGGCAAAGACAAGGGAAAAAAAGGCAAAGTAATGCAAATTTTCCCCAAATCAGAACGCTTGGTTGTGGAAGGTGCCAACAAAATGGTAAAACATCTTCGTCCTAAAAGCGAAAAGGAAGGCGGACAAAAAGTGGAATTTGACGGACCATTTGCAGCCAGTAATGTGATTCTTGTTTGCCCTAAATGTAACAAGCCTGCCAGAATCGGATATAAAATAATGGAAAACAAAAAGAAAGAAAGAACTTGTAAAAAATGTAACGAAATAATTTAATTATGAACAGATTAAAAGAAAAATACGATAAAGAAATTATTCCTGCTTTGCAGCAAGAATTTGGATATAAAAATAAGATGGCCGTTCCCAAGATGACCAAGATTACGGTTAATGTCGGCCTTAGCAAATCCTTGTCAGACAGCAAATTTACTGATGTTGCCATTGATACGCTCACCAGAATTACCGGTCAAAAACCTGTCCTCACCAAGGCGCGAAAATCTATTTCTAATTTTAAAATCAGAGAAGGCATGGCTGTGGGTGCAAAAGTTACCCTCAGAGAAGAGCGCATGTATGAATTTTTAGATAAGCTGATGAATGTAGCTCTGCCTCGTGTGCGTGATTTTAGGGGCGTCGGCATGAAAACGGTTGACCAGAACGGGAATTTAAACATTGGTTTTCCGGAGCACATTGTTTTCCCTGAAATTCAGTCTGATGAAGTGGAGGGCCTCCATGGTCTGGAGATTTCAGTTTCTACCACTGCCAAGACAAAAGAAGAGGGTATCGCCTTATTCACAAAATTAGGCATGCCTTTTAAACAACCTAATCAAAAAAAATAATTACCATTCAAATATATGGCTAAGAAATCACAAATTGCAAAATCAAAGAGAAAACCGAAATTTTCAACGAGATCCGTCAGGAGATGTTGGCGTTGTGGCCGTAACCACGGCTATATTAGGGATTTTGGCCTTTGCCGTATATGTTTCCGAGAGCTGGCTGAAAAAGGGGAAATTCCAGGAGTTAGAAGGGCAAGTTGGTAAAATATAATAATAATTTATAATAAATATTTCAAAATATGACAGATCCTATCGCAGACATGCTATCAAGAATAAGAAATGCTCAGCTTTCCAAAAAACCTGATGTAGTTATCCCTTATTCCAAACTAAAGCACAACCTTGCTAATATTTTTGTAAAGGAGGGTTATATTGAAATGGCTGAAAAAATAGATGA
>JBDRCS010000007.1:0-3580 GCA_043821615.1 Patescibacteria group bacterium | reverse complement strand
TCTTCCGGAGGTAATCACAGCCGTTGTTTCCCAAATGGTCATAAAATCCGCTCAACAGGGCATTGGCAACATTCAAGCCAGTATCAATAAAGAAATCGTCAATGCTCAAAATCAGGCGGCCAATCAGCAAAATTCAGCCATCCAACAACTGGGCCCTGGCGCGCAGTATATGCCCAGTTGGTCAGCAGGCACGGGCAATTAACCTTTCTAAATTTTTTTACCCAACTTCCTAGAGCTCGGCTCTAGGAAAGGTCTACAAACCTTGACTTAGGTAAAGTTTTTACCCATAATAATTGGTAGGAAAAGATATAGGTAAAAAATAGGCTAAAAGGCCTTGAAAAGTATAGATCTTTAAAAAAATACGATATTTATTGGGTTTTCTAGAACCGAGCTCTAGGAATGGGCTTGTTTTTACAAACCGAACGGTTTTTAGATGGCTTGTTTAAGCCAAAAGGAGGGAAGATGGATAATCTCGAAATTACCAGCAAGATTGTCATGTTTATTTCGCTTTTTCTGGCCTATTGTGCTGTAAATACCATAAAACCGGCAGAAGAAGACATTCTGGGAATGAAGTTTACCGGCCCGGATCATCATCTTTGGAGGTTCAGAGTTGGCTTCTTTCAGGTTGTAGGAGCGGTAGCTTTCTATGCTTGGGCCAACTATCACGCCCATGCCACTCTGGAAACTTCGTGGGTTATGCGCGAGGACATATATACAACCGTTGTTATTGTCTGCGCCGCGTCTCTAATCACTGGCATTGTTAATGTGATAAGCGGATCAGATACGCAACGACTGGGGCACCTATGACCACAGATATCTCTTTTTCAAAGGGGGTCGACTCGACTCCCTTTTTTTATTTTTTTGTGGTATAATAAATTCAGGAAAATTTAATAGCTTCCTCTAAAACAAAAACTTGGAATTAAAAACTAATTATTCCAAAAAAAGGTTACTCAATTTGTTTTTGACGGTTTTGATTTTTTCAATAACCGCCGGTTTTTTGTTTTTTGGAAATGTAAGCAATTTTAAAGCGCAAGCCTTTAATGTTAATTGCAATTGTCCCAATGGAGCGACTGGTTACGTTATACCAATGAACATCGCCGATCCTAAAAATCCTACGGCTGATGAAACAAAAAAATGTAATGATGATTGTATCGCAGCTGGATATAAAAACGGAACCTTTAAACTGGGTCAGGCTATCAAACAGGGAGTACAACAATCTATGGGGGTGGCTACTGATATTTCAGATCCAAATAATATTGTTTCTAAGGCTTTTCGATGGTTGCTTTTGGGAATCCTATCCCTTGTTGGAATGCTTCTTTCAGCAGCTACCACTATTTTTGGTTGGATTATTGACGTTGGCAACTTTAAGCAAGTTGTTGATGGACCGGTTATATATGAAATCTGGAAGCAAGTTCGCGATATTTTAAACATTGCATTTATCTTAGTCCTTCTTTACTCCGCCTTTTGTACAATTTTACAGATCGAAAAATACAGCTATAAAAAGCTATTGCTTAATCTTGTGATTATGGCGCTTTTGGTTAATTTTAGTTTTCCAATTACCAGATTTATCATCGACACTTCTAATGTTTTGATGTATACAATAGCTAGCACTCTTTTGGGAGCCAATGCTGGAAACGCATTAGGGAATATCAGCGGCAATTCAGGAATTTGGGCGATTTTAACCCCAGGAGGAGAAGCTCCTATTTCTTTTTTAATAACTGCAATAATTTTTGGATTTATCTTGGCCATTACTCTTCTGGCTGTTGGCATATTGTTGGTTGTTAGAATGATTGCCTTAGCCCTCCTCATTATATTTTCTCCTCTAGCTTTTGTCGCGACAATTTTGCCTGATGCTTCGAACTATTCTACTAAGTGGTGGGATAATCTTTTCAAGTATTCTTTTTTCGGACCAATTATGCTTTTTGTTATTTATATTGCATCTGCAATTGCTGGTGAAATGAGTAAAAGCACTCCGGATTTTGTAGCCATCGCCCAATCAAACACCATTTCTCCACAAATGATTGGATTTATGGCCTATTTTGCCATGCCAATTGTTCTTCTCTGGATGGGCATGGGCATCGCCCAATCAATGAGCATCGCCGGGGCGGGAGCGGTTATGGGAGCGGCACAGAAATTTGCTAAGTGGGTTCCGAAATCAATCGCTCATGCCACTGGCGTTCCTGGTGGAATTAAAAAAGCTGCAGAATATTACGGTAAAAAAGGTGCTCCATTTGGCTTAAATAGAATTCCTGGCTTGCGCGGATCTGAAGCGACAGAAAATACTGAAGCTGGAATTGCAGGATTTTTAACCAAGGGCGCCAAGGGATACAAGTCCGCTCAGGAAAATATACAGAGAAAGCGTATTGCTGCTAAACAAAAAGAATTTGAAGATGAAAGACTAAGCGAAACAGAAGCTAAGGCTAAGCTGAAAAGCAGCGACAATGTGGAAAAGAAGGCCGCAGCGCTTTATCTTTCCAAGAAGGATAAAATTAATGATTCGGCCACTTTTGCTTTAGCGATGGATGCGCTTACTGGAGATGAAGAATTACAAAAGGAATTACGAGGTAAGGCTAAAAAAGATAATAATATTAAACTTGTGCTTGATTATGATCTTGACCGTGGCATTAAAATTAAAGATAAAACTACTGGCAAGGAAACATTAACTAAGGATAAAGCAACAATCTATGCAACAACCTTGGCTATGTCCTCGGATGATTTGGCTAAGCAAAAGAGTCTGCATGATGATATAGAAACCAATGGAGAATTGCGTGACTATATTAAAACCACGGAGAACTCATACATTACCAAATTATTTGAAAAACTTACTCCTGCGCAACAAAAATCTTATATAGCCCGTGGTCTTAACCCAGAAACAAGAACCAAATCAGGAACAGCAAACAATCAAAAAATGAACGAGAAGGAAGCCCATGAAACATTGAGAGAGATGAATAGTTAAACAAAAAATATGAACATACTAAACGACATCCCGGCTTATTTTTTCCCCATTAACGCGGTCAGCGGTGATGAATCTTCTGCTTTAATTTTAGATAAATGGGCTAAGCTTAATACATTGCCCGAAACCAGCAAAGACAAGCTTACATCACGAAAAACCGCAGAGGCTCTTCGAAAAATCAGTATTATATTCAACTTGAGCCAGAAACAGTCCTCGCTAGTTGCAATTTCAATTAGAAATTATTATTTCGGCGAATTAAAATTGGAAGACATGCCGGCGGTTTTGGCGAAGGAAATTCCGATTGATATGGCGAAAGCGCAAGAAATTTCCCGGATGGTAATTCAAAAAATTATTAATGATAATTCGGTCGAGCAGGCTTCGCAGGCAAAGCTGGTTCAGATTACCGTCGCGGAGGCGATCAAGAATTATCCGGAAGTCGGGGAACAATTGATCACGTCTGAAAAAATAGTTTTGAAAAATTTTCCGGATCCGGTGCGGCCGTGTCTCAAGAATTGGTTGGCGGATTTCACCTTCACGCTTGGGCGCGACAAGCACACGGCTATGGACCGGGGCATTTATCTTTTCCAAAGCGCCAATGGCAAGAGATTGAATTCGCAGGACAGAAAT
>JBDRCS010000006.1:0-2701 GCA_043821615.1 Patescibacteria group bacterium | reverse complement strand
GAATTCTTTTTTATCATGTGGATATCGGCCAGGAAGGCTACGTGAAAAATGTGAATATCATTACGCCCACGGCGCAATTCCTGTCGCATTTGGAAGACGACATTGCCGCCTATATTCCCAAGATTCTCGATTTATCCGACCAGGAAAAGCAGAAAAAACTGCGCGCTTTTATCCGGGCATATGATCCGTGTATTTCGTGTGCTGTACACTAATTAGTTTATAAAGTTAAAAAGTTTGTAAAGTTTTTAAAGACTGGAAAATTTTAAAGAGTCGGGATAAAATATCTTTATCAACTTTAAGAACTTTATGAACTTTTAACTCTGAATCATGCACGATTTAATTCTCGCTAACCAAATAATCAAAGAAATCCAGCGGGTTGCCAAAGAGAAGGGAATTGGTAAAATAGAGTCAGTAAGTTTGGAGATAGGGACAAACTCGCTTTCCCATAAAGATCTTGCGGAACATGCCGATGAGGTAAATTTGGACAATCTCAAATTCAGTCTGAAATCTATTGCCCCTAAATATGGCTTAATTAAAGCTATATTTGACATTAGAAAAGTTCCTGGCAACAATTGGAAGATCAGAAGCGTTAATACATAATTTCAGAAACTCGTTAACTCGTTAATAAGTTAATAACCAAATATGATAAAGATAGCAATAAACGGCTTCGGCCGCATCGGACGGCCGAGCTTAAAAATCGCGCTAACAAAGAAAGACATTGAAGTAGTCGCCGTGAATGATCTTACTAACCTTAAAACAGCGGCGCATCTTTTGAAATACGACTCTTCCTACGGCCGGTATGAGAAAAAAGTCGAGGTAGACGAAAAAAACAGCGAACTGATTATTGACGGGAAAAAAATAAAATTTTTCGCCGAACCGGATCCGGAAAAGCTTCCCTGGAAGGATTTGGGCGTGGATGTTGTGCTCGAATGCACGGGCGTTTTTAATAAAAAAGAGGATGCCCAAAAACATATTCAGGCGGGAGCCAAAAAAGTGATCCTTTCAGCGCCTCCCAAAGACGATGTTCCGGTTTATCTTCTGGGAGTGAATGAAAAAGATTATCAGGGAGAGCCGGTTATTTCCAATGGATCCTGTACCACCAATTGCCTGGCACCGATGATAAAAGTGATTGACGATTTATTCATGGTGGAAAAAGGGTTTATGACGACGACACATTCCTATACCAACGACCAGCGCATTTTGGATTTGCCGCATAAAGATCTGCGCCGGGCGCGTTCAGCCGCCGCGAATATTATTCCCACCACCACCGGCGCGGCCAAAACTGTGGGAAAAGTTTTAAGGCATCTGGAGGGAAAATTGGATGGAATATCACTGCGTGTTCCCACGCCGGTAGTTTCCATAGTTGATTTTATTTGCCTTACCAAAAAACCGGCGACGGTTGAGAAAGTCAATTTTGCGTTTGAGGAAATATCTAAGGCCAGCCTAAAAGGTATCTTGGCAGTGAGCAACGAGGAGCTTGTGTCCATGGATTTTAAAGGCGATCCGCATTCGGCAATCGTCGATCTTCCGCTCACGATGGTAAATGAAAATTTAGTGAAAGTGGTCGGCTGGTATGATAATGAATGGGGATATTCTAATAGGCTGGTGGAAATGGCGGAATTTATAGCGGTTTGACAAAATTTCAATATTATGTAAAATTAGAAGCATAAGCAGTTCTTTTTACAAATAAATTTTTCAAAAATCGGGAAGGGAGGTGAGATTATAGTAAAATAATCAAAGCAAAATAAGAGACTCCCAGGCTATACTTTTTTCTGAAAGGAGGTGATGAATATGATTGCAATGTTCACGTCTCTCAAGTCCTTCACAATATAAGGGCCCTGTCTTAGGAAGTGTGTAAGTAGTAAGATGAAAGAGTTTTGGCGCCGCGCTCGAACTCGAAATTTGAAGCGGCATGTGTATAAACCCACGATGATAGAGAAAGGAGGTGCTTGGCTAATTGCTAAATCGGACAGCCCGTGAGAGTTTTATCCAACCGAAGGGTTAAAGCCCACAGAGATGTGAATCAATCATGCTTTCGGATGAAATAAGCATTTTTGGTACACGCGGGCCTGGCGGCTAAAAGCTACTATCTACTTACTGATCATCACAGTTTATCTTAGGATATTTATGCTTAAGCACGGATAATAGCGGAATGAAGTTACGTCCCAGTTTAAAAGATCACCTCAAAAAGATGATCAATCCGGGAAGACTATAATATCCCGCAAACTGCTTTAAAAGCAGGATAATTTTTTCAGAAAGCATAAATATCTGAAGGCGATGCACCGTTTTTTTTGTCCGCGGCTTGCATTCAAACAGTAATCATTATAATTTCTGGCTCCTTAGTTCACGGAAGTGGTGCAAGCTAATAGGAGCTTGCAATCCGCGGATCTAAAATTAGTAAAGCGCTGCACAGTAGCACTAATATCCGTTTGAAAAAAATCCCAAATAATGCGCCGAACCAAACTCACAAAAATGTGAAAAGGGCGGCGATATAAGGCTCATAGAGCCTTTGGGATCTAAAATGTTTTTTCGGTCTTTGAAAAAGCTTATAGCCTGCGGCGTTGGAAGTGACTAACCACACTTTCACGACCAGTATGAATAATACTGGAAACAGCCCCGGGCAAAAAATGAGGCATATGGATGCGTGCAGACGTGATGAACGTCTCAATGCAAGAATTCTTTATATATTTATAAAGGTTAC
>JBDRCS010000005.1:0-3571 GCA_043821615.1 Patescibacteria group bacterium | reverse complement strand
TGAGCAAAAAAGTCAGGAAATGCTTAAGAACGAAGCTATCGGGCAAGGCTTCTTCTACACAATGAACTGGAAGGAAGCCGATGATTATCTCCTGAAAGTAATTGATCATCCCGATTTCAACGAATATTTTCCGCCGTATTTAAAAGTTATCACGCTGGAAGCTTTGGGCTTAATAAGACTGGGCGAGGGCAATTTTTCTGAAGCCTTGGATTTTGCCAATCGCGCCTTGGCTTTTGATTATGATCTGGATAAACCTTCCAGCAATGGTTGGCCGGGATTTGGAATTTTCAAGGCTCGCGAGGGTGACCAAAAAGACCAGCTTGTGGGTTCAACCGGAATGCCAAACCGAGTTCTGGGCGACATTTATCGTGAAATGGGGGAATTGGAAAAGGCTCGTGAAAATTATCGGTTGTCATTGGAAAAGTGCGAACGGCTTAATATAAGCGAAGGAGCGCAATTTTGGTTGGAAGCGCTAAATGAAAAATTGAAAAAATAAATTTCGTTTATTTGTTATGAAAAAAGAAAAAAAAATTAGCCAAAATAAGTTAAAATACGCGAGTGCGATTTCATTAATAATCTTAATGATATTTATCCAGGCGCCTGTTAGAAAAAAAGCATCGGATTTGTTTTTAAATCGGGCTAATTATTATTTTAACGGTCAAGAGAGCCAGAATTATAACGTGAATAAAGCGGAAAAATTCTATAAGTATTCCTTGCTGTTCAACCATGGAAATTACGCCGCTTACTATCAATTGGCGCGGATTGATCTGGTCAACAATAATTTAGAAGAAGCGTTGTTGAAAATTGATAAGTCGCTGGTTTTAAATCCGGCCGAAAAACGGGCTTTTTATGTGCGGGGTCTAGCTAACGGCTATTTAAAAAATTTCAAAGAAGCCGAGAACGATTTTAAGGAATTTATTGAATTTTCTCCCAGAGAATGGGCCGGCTACAATGATTTGGCTTGGATTTATTACCAAAAAGAAGATTATGCCAAAACCAAGGAAACAGCCGAAAGAGGTTTGAAAGTAGCGCCTGATAATCCATGGCTTCTTAATGGCGCGGGCGTTGCGTATCTTGGGATGGGCCAGTTTGACAAGGCGGAAGAGCTTTTTAAGAAAGCGGATGAAAAAGCAAAAGACATGAACGCCCAAGATTACGCCCGAGCTTATCCGGGCAATAAACCTTCCGATGTTCAGTGGGAATTCGGCAAATTTAAGACCAATATAGGATCTAATCGTTCACTGGCTTTTTCCGGTTCGCCGAAAGGGGGCGTTTTTGCTCCTGCCTGCAACAGTGTGAATATTGGAGTATGTGTTGATAGCAATGGCGATACCGTTAATGACAAATGCCAAGTTAATGGCGTAGGAACTCTTCTTTGCGGTCCGGATCATCCGAGCGCTCCAAACTGTCAAGTTTCTCAATGCGCTACGGATAGCGATTGTTATATTCCGGTTTATAACGGCGAATGCGGTCCGGCCGGTACGGATTGGGTTGAATATATTTTTAATAGTTCAGTCATCCTAAAAAAATATCCAACTGATGTCTATGATTTTGATGGCGCATTTTGCAATGCGGGCGGAGTTTTATATAACGGTGTTCCTTTAGCTGAACCGCCCTTTCCTTCTCCAGGACAAAGGGTATTTTGGCAGTGCGTAGGAACAGGCCCTTGGTCGCCTTACTGTGCGGCTGAGAGAGATTCATTTGTTTGCACCGATGTTTCCGGCATTCCGCCAGCTAATTCCTCAATGTGCACCGGAGATAACTTGGGTTTAACGGAAAATACCCCGGAAATATTAGTGGCTAACTGTACTTCCGGTACAAAGTGCGAATATACCTGTGATTCCGGTTACACTCTTCAAGGCGGCTCTTGCGTAGTGGCTTTGCCTTCCTGCGATACTACTTGCAATTGCGACAATGTTTGTACGGGCAGTACTTGCTATGACGGTTGCGGAGATTCTTGCGGAGCAGGCACTCGCGATTGCTCTTGGCAGGAAGTAGCGCCGTAGAAAAATATCAAATATTAAGTATAAAGTATAAATTTTTTAAGAATATGTAATGGCTTTAATTATGGTTTACTTCACATTTTAGCAGATTGAGCTCCTTTTCGGGCTTATTTTGCGTTAGAGCCGGGTATCATTTGGGGTTCATGTTGTATTGCACAATATTAAACTTTGACAAACGTGACTAATTATATATACTTAAAATGATAGAATGGGTTCTTTAAAGTAGTTTCATGAACCGTCTAAAGGAGGGGTGAAATGAAAAAAATAAGTTTGTTGGGAATGGTGGTGCTCGCGGTGGTTTCGTGTAGCACCACTGGCAGTTTACACCCTCTTGCCCTTGTTGTGCCGGCAGAACCAGGGTTAGACGCAATGTCGGCTTCTCTACCAGGGGCTTCCTTCCGGGGAACATTCTCAGAGGGTAGTGAATGGCAGGTCACCGTTGAGGCGGTGACCCCCAAGACCATAAGTGTTATTTACGGCTGGGAAAGTGCCTATTTCCCAGCTGGATGGAGAAGGAAAACTCTTTCCTTCTCGGGGAGAAGTTTTAGCTGGGAGGGTGCCGGACGAATCTTTACTTTCAATTTTAGCGAGGACGGAAATACGCTGGACGGAAGCTGCGCCGTCCAGAATACTGGCGAAAACTTTACTGGGAGTCTAAAAAGACTTCCGAAACAGATCGCTCAGAAATGAAAATGAAAATGAGCGATCAAAATAAAGGAGGGTCTAGCGATTTCTGCTGGCACTCTCCTTTTCTTATTGTCACGCTTAATTTATGAGTCTGAAATTAAAGGAAGATGGATTGGAGGGGTCCAAGCTGGAGTTTTACAAGAATATGAAAATGTTGTAGAATAAAGCTGGCATAAAAAATTAAACAAAAATAATGGAAAATAAAAGAATGTTTTTTGTTGTTCTAGCATTGTTAGCGTCCATTTTTTTACTAGTGAGCGCTTATTATTTTTTTCTTAAAAAGGGCGCTGACTTGTCTGGCCCAAGTAAGACTGGCCAAGAAGAAGTTGGTCCCAGTGGGAAAATTTATTTAAGCTTGTCTCCTTTGATTGACGGGAAGATAGAAAAAATGGGCATCTATGTCTATGACATAGAAAAGAACAAACTGGAGAAATTTATGGACGAAACTTCCAATGGTGTCAGCAATTTCGGCGGCTCTTTTTCGGCTGATAATAACTCCCTTGTTTTTGCTTCTTTTTCGTCTGATGTTGCCTTTGACAAGACTAATGTAGCCGATAAAACCCAAATTGTTATTTCAGATAAGAACGGAGGTAATAGAAAAACTTTATCCTCTAACCCGGGCAGAGGAGCTTCTTTACCAGTCTGGTCGCCGGACGGAAAATTAATAGCCTATGACACAAAGACAGAGAATGCTTTTAATGATGACCTTTTTTCCTTGGATAATTGGAAGGTTAAAGTAGTTGATTTAGAGGGTAAAGAAGTTTTGGCTACTGCAGGAGGTTCCCCTTCATTTTTACCAAGTGGCGAATTGTTAGTTTTGAGATCCAACGGGATACATCTTTTGGATGTTAACGGAAAAAATAAAGAGCAAGCCGTCTGGA
>JBDRCS010000004.1:0-13448 GCA_043821615.1 Patescibacteria group bacterium | reverse complement strand
TACCCAAATCACCGCTACAAATATTAATAACCCTGTAAGGAAGATTTAGTAATTTCATTAATTTTTCTTCCATTTCCAAAAGAAAATTGTGTTCTTTTGTTGAATCTTCAGGGTTGGAGAAAACAAACATTTCCACTTTATCAAATTGATGGACTCTGAGTATGCCTTTGGTGTCTTTTCCATAAGAACCAGCTTCTCTTCTAAAGCAGGGGGAATAACCAGCATATTTAAGGGGTAGGTTTTTTTCATCTAAGATTTCATCCATATGCATGGGGCCAAGAGATTGTTCGCTTGTACCAGTGAGATATAAATTATCTGGCTCAGTATGATAGATATCGTCTTTACCTCTTTCCATAAAACCCATAGCAGCCATGGATTCTTCTTTTACTAAAACCGGCGGGATAACAGGAATAAAGCCTTCTTCCTCTAAGGTTTTCATGGCATAGCCGACTAAGGCAAATTCAAGGCGTACAGCTTCACCTTTGAGGTAGCCAAATCTGGTGCCGGAAACTTTAGCAGCCCTTTCAGTATCAATGATATCTAATTTAGTAGCAATTTCCATGTAAGGTTTCGGCTTAAAATCAAAATTTGGTTTCTCCCCCACTGTTCGCATAACTTCATTAGCTTCTTCGGTTTTGCCAACAGGTACGTCTTCTAAAGCAGGATTAGGAATTTGCATGACTAGTTTATTTACCTCCCCTTCTTTTTCTTTTAGTAAGTGTCCCAGATCTTTTACTTCATCGGCAATTTTTTTCATAAAAGCAATTTTGTCTTTTTTCTTGGCTGGTTCGGCTTTGGCAATTTCGTCATTGGCCTTGTTTTGTTCAGCCCGAAGTTCTTCAACTTTTTGAAGTAATTTTAATTTTTCCTCATCTGCTCTGAGGATTAATTTAATATCAACCTTAACATTCTTGTCTTCAGCGGCTTTTTGATATTTTTCCGGATTGTCTCTAAAATCTTTTATATCTATCATATATTTATAATCCTATTTCGTCTGATATATTTTGCATTGAGGTTAGTGAGATTTTAATAAATTCGTCTACATCAAGGCCAAGTTTTTCACATTCCCGAATAGTATCGCGATTTACCTTGGCGGCAAATGATTTGTCTTTCATTTTTTTTCTGATTGATTTTACCTCCACTGAATTCAGCTTTTTATCAGGACGGACCAAGGCAGCTGCATAAATGAGCCCAGTAATGGTTTCTCCGCATCTAACCCCGTAATCAAGGGCTGTTTTTGGCTCATTTTGGCCATTATACGAATAATTATGGGATTTTATAGCTTGTACCAGTTCAGCAGGATAGCCGGCTTTTTGAAGGATTTCAGCGCCTTTTACAGCGTGATCTTCTGGCTTATTTTCAGTGTCTTCCCAGTCGATATCGTGTAGTAATCCAGCGGCTCCCCAAAGCTCTTCATTGTAGCCAAGTTTTTTGGCTAAACCTCTGAGCACAACTTCAGCTTCTCTGGAGTGATCTAAGTTAGCTTTATTTTTAACATGTTGTTTGAGTAATTTTTCTGAGTCTTCGCGAGAAATGTTAAAGGCGACCTCATCCGGAGTTTCAGCGCTAGCAGCCACAGTTTTCGTAACATCATTATTCCCTTCTTTGGGTTTCATGGTCGGGAATAAAACAACATCGCGGATTGATTTGGCGCCACTTAAAATCATAAAGAACCGATCAATGCCTACGCCAAAACCAGCCGTAGGTGGCATGCCATGTTCCAGGGCTTCAATAAAATCCATGTCCATCATATGAGCTTCGTTATCCCCTTGTTCTCTTAGCTTGGCCTGGGCTTCAAAGCGTTCTTTTTGGTCGACAGGATCATTAAGTTCGGAAAAACCATTACCGACTTCACTACCAGCTACTAAGACTTGCATGCGTTCTACTTGGTTGGGATTTTTTTCATCGCGTTTAGCCAAAGGAGACACGGACAAGGGATGATTAATTAAAAAGCAGGGTCCCCAAAGTTTTGGACGAACATAATTTTTATATAATAAATCTGTGATTCGGCCTAAACCATCGGTTTTTTCAAACTCGACTTTTAATTTATTTTTTTTAATTTCTTCTTTAAGTTCCTCAACTTTCTGAATTTTGCTGAGATCTATTTTAGTTTCCTTTTTTACAGCTTGAATATAGTCAACGCGTTCGTAAGGTGGTTCGAAGTTTAATTTTTTACCTTCATAATCTATTTCAAGTGTGCCAAAGGTATTTTTGATTACCTCGGCATAAAGATCTTCCACAAATTTCATGAGGTCTTCACAGTTATGATAGGTCCAATAAAATTCCATAAGAGTGATTTCCTGGAGGTGTTCCCTGTCCATGCCTTCATTACGGAAAACTTTGGAAAGTTCATAAACTGATCCTAAATTGCCGACTATTAATTTTTTCAGAGGCAATTCAAGAGAGATGCGTAAATATAAATCTATGTCCAAAGCATTGTGATGTGTAACAAATGGTTCAGCTTCAGCTCCGCCAGGAATGTTTTCAAGAACAGGTGTTTCCACTTCCACAAAGTCATGTTTATACATGTAGCGGTGCATTTCATCGACAAATTTTGACCTGAGCATAAATAGTTTTCTGGATCCTGGATTCATAATGAGGTCTAGATATCGTTTTCTATAGATAAGTTCTTCATCTTTAATGCCTTTCCATTTTTCTGGGAGGGGTAATAAAGCTTTGCAAAGCATTTTGTAATCTGTGACTAAAAGTGATTTTTCACCCTTTTGAGTAGTAAAGGTCCGGCCTTTGACCTGGATAAAGTCGGCAATATCAAAGTTTTTCAGCCATTTATATTTATCTTTGCCTAATTCATCCTGGGAGAAAACAATTTGAATTTTTCCAGTTTCATCCATAATATTGGCAAAACTAAGCTTGCCATGGGCGCGGTGCGTCATGATGCGTCCGCAAAGGTTGATTTCTTTCCCTTCTTTTTCAAGCGGTTTAAAGTTTTCTAAAAAGTCTAAAATAGAAAAATCCCGCTTAGCCTGGGCAGGATATGGGTTAATCCCCTCTTTTCTTATTTTTTCCAGTTTTTCCCTCCGGATTTCTTCTTCAGATTTGAGTTTTTCCATAAAAATAATGCTAAAATACTAGAATAATTTTAGCATTAATATTTTATTAAATCAAGAAAAAACCCTGATTATTAGTCAGGGTTTATATGTAAAGTTTTGTATTGTTTACGAAATTTTGAGAACTTTGAATTTGATGGCGCCGGAAGGAGCTTCTACTTGTGTTTCTTCGCCTACTTTTTTTCCCAAGAAAGCCATACCAATTGGAGATTCGTTTGAGATAAGGCCTTTGGTAGGGTCAGCTTCTGAGGAACCAACTATAGTATAGGTAAACTTATTACCACCGTCTTTTTCTACTTCAATGGTAGAGCCAACAACAACATCATTGGCTTTTTTGTCTTTTTTAATTAGATTTACATTTCTAATAATGGATTCCAATTCAAGGACGCGGTTTTCCACAAAAGACTGTTCTTCCTTGGCTTCCTGGTATTCAGCATTTTCAGAAAGGTCACCCAATTCCTTGGCTTCCTTAATACGGTTAGCGATTTCTTTTCTCTTGGTGTTTTTTAAGATATCAAGCTCTTCTTTCAGCTTGTTTAAACCTTCTTCTGTAATATAAGTTTGTTTTTGATTTGCCATAAAATTTTAATTAAAAATAAGCTAGAAGTAGCTCTTTGTGTATATTATTTTATTTTTATTTTGGATTTTTGTCAAGGATTAATTATTATTAAAATAATATTCCAGTATTTCCTGGGCCGCAGGCAGGGCTGCTTCAGTACCATCGCCGCCTTCTTCAACTAAAACAGTAACCACAATTTCGGGATTTTCATAGGGAGCAAAAACTGTAAACCAAGAATGGGTTTTATCAGTCCCGCCGATTTGGGCAGTACCGGTTTTGCCGGCAGAACTAACAGGTAAAGACTGAAGCTGTTTGGCACTGCCGTAATTTACCGCATCTTTCATACCTTGCCTGACAATGCCAATATTGTAATCAGAGGCAATGTCATCATTAACAATTTCGCCCGAGATTTTAGTAATTTCTCCGTTTTCGTTATCATGGATTTCTTTGACTAAATGGGGTTTGTAATATATGCCGCCATTGGCAAAAACAGAAGTATAAGCAGCGATTTGAAGCGGGGTCACCAGAACATCACCCTGCCCAATAGCCAGATGATAAGTATCGCCAATATACCACATTTCCCCTTTAATTTTTTCTTTCCAGTCTCGGGTGGGCAGAAAGCCGTCTTTTTCTCCGGGAAGATCGATGCCAGTGGCATTGTCAAAACCAAAGGCAATGGCATATTCCTTAATGCGGTCAACGCCCAGGCCGCCGTAAATTTTATTTTCATTCTTATTAAACTCCCCTCCTCCGGCAAGATAGAAAAAGGTGTTGACGGAATCAGCCAGCGCCTTTCGGACATCGGTTGTGCCGTGGCCGCCTTCCTTCCAGTCCGGAAACCACCATTGATTAATTTCTATACCCCCGGTTGATTGAACAGTCGTATTTTCATTAATTACGCCTTCTTCCAGGGCGGCCGCCGCCACCATAGGCTTGAAAGTTGAGCCCGGAGGATATTCGCCGGAAATAGCGTGATTGAAAAGGGGTTTACCCGGATCTTCCAATAAAGCCGTGTATTTTTCTTGTTCAATGCCGTCAGTAAAATCATTATTGTTATATGACGGCCAGTTTACCAAAGCCATGATTTCTCCATTTTGGGGATTCATAACAATGGCAGTGCCTGCCGGAGCATTACTTTCATTCACAACATTTTTTAATATTTCAGTAGTTTTATCTTGAAGCTTTTTATCAATAGAAAGAATTATATCACTGCCATTAACGGCATCGGAAGAGGCAATTATTTCTTTTTCACGGCCGCGGGAATCAACTTCTATCCTTTTTTTGCCGTTAATGCCTTTCAGGATTTCTTCATAATATAATTCTACTCCGGATTTTCCAATGTTTGCGTCTAATAAATAATCATTGGACTTATTGGCTTCATATTCTTCCCGATTAATTTTTCCAATATAGCCTAAGATATGGGAGAACGAAGGTTCGGTAAGGTATTCTCTTTTAGAATCAATATTTAGATTGATTCCAGGCAGATTAATGCTTTCAATATCCAAGACCACGGCTTGCTCCCAGGTAATATTGTCAATTAATACTTGAGATTCCAAAGGGTTCTCTTTTAATTTTTCAATACTGGCATTAATTTCTTCAAACGGCTTGTCAGTAATCGAATTTATTTTTTTAATAATGGAATTGGCCGTTGCCTCATCATCAGGAAAATCCATTGGCGTAATTACGACCTGGAAATTCGGTATGTTTTTAACCAGGACTTCATTATTTTTATCATAGATAATTCCCCGAGGAGCTTTTATGGTTTGGATGCGAATCCGATTGCCTTCGGCAATTTCCCGATATTCCTCGCCTTGAGCAATCTGAAGAAAAGCTAATCGTCCAATTAATATCAATAAACAAAGTCCGATAATTGTGGGTAAAATAATTAATTTATTATCAGGTATAGATTTTGAGAGATGGGGCTTGTCATCGTCCGTTTTATTAAAAGCAATATCAATAACCCGTTTTTTATACTTGGTTTCCAGTTTACTGTCTTTTATAGGTTTATCCCCAAAGGGCTCAAAAGGATTAGCGTTCATATTAAGAGATTATGGTTTTATCAACTGATTTTTTAATTTTAAAAGCTATGCTGGCAATAATGATGTTAATTAACGATTGCCAAAGCATGAATAAAATAAACTGACCATTAAAAGTAATATCAAAGGTGGTTAGGTTTACTGCTGAAAAAAAGTTAGAGGTTACAAATAAAAGAAAATTAAATATAAAGGTCCCTATTAATACCAGAAGTGCCAATGAGTAATATGATCTGTTTGTGAGGAATTTTCTAAAAATAAAATAAACGGCAATTAAGCTGAGACAAAATGTAAAAATATAGGTTCCAAAAATAAATTGGGAAAATAAATCCAGAAAAAAACCGGCAATAATGGCCCAGACTAACGTATAAAATAAAGATTGATTGGATATTAAGAGAAGAATCAATAAAAATAAAAAGACCAGTTGAAAATTGATTTGCCAAAATTCAGAGGGTGCAAAAAAACTAACTTGTAATAGAAATAGGAAAAAAACAATTATTATTAATAAAATATTTTTTTTCCACATATTAAGGAATAATTATTGAAACAATTGACTGCTCTTTGTAATCAATCAACGGTGATATTACAGCTGATTGAAAAAGTTCTGATTCTTCAGATTCAATATTTTCCACCTGGCCGATAATCAATCCCTTGGGTACGAATTCTTCCAAACCGCTTGTAATAACAATGTCATATTTATTCAATTTTTCATCTTTGGATATGAGGTCCATTTTTATAGTGAGGCCGTGCTGGCCGGAAACAACTCCCTGAGATTTATTTTCATTTTGAACCTGAGCGCCGATTTTACTGAGATTACTGGTAATTAATAAAACTTGAGAAGTATTTTCATCTGCCTGTAATATTTTGCCTATTAAAATTCCGTTTTCAGTAATTACGGGATAATCCTTTTCCAGGCCGCTATTTGTTCCCTGGTTAATTAGATAAATTTGGGCATAACCTTCTGAGGATTTCCCGATGATTTTAGCGCCCACTGACTGATAATCATTTTTTTCAAGGAATTCCAGCTGTTTTTTATAAGCATCCTGATTTTCTTCTTTTTGCTGAAGATTGCTTATTTGGACGGCATAACCTTCCACCTGTTTTTGGAGCTCTTCATTTTCTGTTTTAAGTTCTTCCAGAGTAAGTTTTTTTTCTGATATAAATATTTTTTGACCGGCATTGTATAACGGAGCCTGTACGTAAGAAATCCCTTTTTTTAAAATATTCTCAAAAGGCGCTAGCACGCCCACAAAGTGCAAAAAAATGAGCAGTCCAATGACTACCCCGATAATAATTAATTTATTAATGTTATCTTTTATTTCAAGCATAATTTATTTAGGCTGAATCATTGGTGTGGGAATGTCATCTGTAGTTGATAATATGTCCTTTAAATTATCCAGATCATCCAAAATAATGCCGGTGCCGCGAACAACCGCTGTTTGTGGATCATCAATTACATAAACCGGGATTTTTAAATAATCCTTGATGCGTTGGTCTAGGTTTGGAATAAGGGCGCCTCCACCAGTTAAACAAATTCCCCTATCGTAAATATCAGCCACTAATTCCGGTGGAGTTGTTTCAATGGTTGATTTGATGTTGTCGACAATAATACCGATGGTTTTATTCATGGCATCTTTAATATTATTCGAGGTAATAATAATTTCTTTTGGCAGGCCAGTAACTAAGTCGCGGCCCCTAATTTTAGCCTCAATTTCTTCATTTTCCTTTAATGACATGGCTGTGCCAATTTTTATTTTTACTTCCTCGGCCGTTTTTTCACCCAGCATGATATTGAATTTTTCTCGGCAATAATTAATAATATCCTGATTTAATTTTTCTCCGGCTATCCTCAATGATTTGGCATTAACA
This sequence comes from Patescibacteria group bacterium, assembly GCA_043821615.1. Taxonomy (GTDB): domain Bacteria; phylum Patescibacteriota; class Patescibacteriia; order UBA9570; family JAHJKD01; genus JBDRCS01. Next base: position 5,919 of record JBDRCS010000004.1, on the reverse strand, counting down.
ATGCCGCTCAATGAAATAACGGCAATTTCGGTGGTACCGCCACCAATATCTACAATAATGTTGCCAGTGGACTCTTGAACCGGCAGACGCGAGCCAATGGCGGCTGCCATGGCTTCTTCAATTAGAAATACCTGTCTGGCGCCGGCTGCCAGGGCGGCATCTTCCACGGCTTTTCTTTCCACTTCGGTTACGCCGATAGGAATGGCGATTACCACTCTTGGCTTGGGAAGGGTGGAATAGTTTTCTTTATTAACTTTGGAGATGAAATGCTTGAGCATTTTTTCAGCGACTTCAAAATCTGAGACAACCCCGTCGCGCAAAGGCCGGCTGGCCGTGATATGGGCCGGGGTTTTGCCGATCATCATTTTTGCTTCCTGGCCGACGGCTAAAAGCTGGTTGGTTTTTTCATTAATAGCAACAACCGAAGGTTCATTTATGACAATGCCTTTATCTTTAACATAAACAAGAGTATTGGCCGTTCCCAGGTCAATACCCAAATCTTTTGATAATTTTCCTAAGAGTCTGTTAAACATTTAAAACTTCTTCCAGGGTTACTAACTTAGTTTCCTCCGTGGATCTTTGTTTGAGCTCTATCTTATCGCCGGTTTTTTCGGAAATTACCAATCGGTAAGGGATTCCAATGAGGTCAGAGTCTTTCAATTTAGCGCCGGCAGATTCATTTCGGTCGTCATATAGTACCTCAATTTCCTTTTTTTGTAAAGCCCCATAGACCTCGTCCGCCCGAGCGCTATTTTTACTCAGATCAATGAGGTGAAATTTATACGGAGCAATATTTTCCGGCCAAATAATACCATTTTGATCATTGTGGACTTCAACTATAGTACCCAGGACTCGGGATGGCCCAATGCCATAGCATCCCATAAGAACGGGATGTTCTTTATCATCCTGATCAATAAAATTAAAATTAAATGGCTGTGAATACTTTGATTTTAATTTAAATATATTTCCAACTTCGATTGCTTTTTGTTTTTGAAATTCAGTACTGCCGCATTCAGGACATTTTGGAGTTTCATCTTTAATTTCATTATTAATTCCCAGATTGCATTTTTTACATATATGAATCGTATCCTCCCCGGTTTCACAGATGGTTTGATATTCATGAGAATATTTTGAGAAGGTTCCTCCGCTGGCCAAGGTGACATGAGTCTGGCTTCCTAGTCCACATTTTTCAAATATATTAGTATAAGCCTTCATCATAACTTCATAATATTTATCCAGATCTTCCTGATTGGTATGGAACGAGTACAGATCTTTCATTAGAAATTCCCTGCCCCGAAGCAAGCCTGACTTGGCCCGGGGTTCGTTTCTGAATTTAGTTTGAATTTGATAAATGTATTTTGGCAGATCTTTGTAAGAAAAAATAAATTTCTGGGCAATCGGCACAACTATTTCTTCATGAGTGGCTCCCAGGGCATAGTCCTTATCATTAGCGCCTTTTAATTTGAATAAAGCGTCAAAGTGTTCCCAACGATCGGTTTGTTCCCAGTTTTTTTTGGGGGTGAGGGCAGGCATAAGGATCTCCTGGCCACCGGCTGCATTCATTTCTTCCCTGACAATATTCTCAATTTTATTTAAAGATCGTAAACCCAAGGGAAGATAAGAATAAATTCCAGCGGCAAGCTTTTCAATAAAGCCGGCTTTTATTAAGAGTGTGGAATTAATACTAACCTCATCCCGGGGAACGTTTTTAACAGTTTTTGTGAATAAAAATGATTGCCTCATAAAATTATAAGAATAAGTCTTTAAATTGACCGAATATATTAAATTTATTTATATCACGGAAAGTAACCAAGGCCAGTAATATTAACAAACTGGCAAAACCGACGGTGTGTACCAAATTTTCTATTTTCTGATTGACCGGTTTTTTTCTGATTTTTTCTATTATTAAGAAAATAATCCTGCCTCCATCAAGAGCCGGTAAGGGCAATAAATTAAAGATCGCCAGATTAATGGATAACAGAGCTGTAAATTGAAGAACATAGATAAAGCCCATGTTGGCGGCGCGGCCGGCTAAAACGGCAATGCCGACCGGTCCGGAAATATTTTCATCAACCGTGCCTTCAGTGACAGCGTCTTTAATAATGTCTATTAAAAATATAAAAATTGCCTGAATCAGAAACCAGGTTTGTTTGATGCCGGTCCAGATGGCTGAATACCAGGGTAATTTCACGATTCCGCTTTCTGTGAGATAGGCGCCAATACCAACATTTCCTGCTTCCAGTATGGTTGGCTTGATGGAGATGTCTATGGTCTCCCCCTCTCTTTCAACAGAATATATAATTTCAATGTTTTCATTTTTAGTATTGATATCTCTGAGTGATTGTACGTTTGTTAATTCTTGATTATTTGCGGAGATAATTATATCGCCTTCAGCCAGGCCGGCATTTTGAGCAGGCAGGCCTTCTTCAATTTGAAGAACTACTATGTTTTCGTCCGAAACCCGGGCATTGGCAGGCAGGTTTTCCAGGGCAGAGGGAAAGCCAATCATGTACCCGACAGATAAAAGAATGGCGCATAAAACTACATTCATAAAAACGCCGGCTATTAATACTATAAATCTTTGCCAAATGGGCTTGGTGTAGAAAGCGGTTTTATCAAGATGATCTTTTTTGTTTTTTAAAAAATCAGCCAGGTCTTCATAACTTGGTTTTTTTAAGGAAAATTCAGGAAACAGGTTTGATATAAATTTAGTTTCCTCCTTTAGCTCCTTTTCATTAATATTTGCCTTGCCTTTTTCTTTATAATTAACAATCATCTCATCAATGGGAATCATGCCGTTTTCACCGTGAATTTTCACAAAACCACCCAAGGGAATCCAATTGATTGAATAAAGGGTGCCGCCTTTTTTAATCCCGGCAATTCGAGGCGGGAAACCAAAGCCAAATTCGTCTACACCCATGCCAAAAGCCTTGGCCATGGTAAAATGGCCAAGTTCATGCACGAAAACCAGCAAACCCAGAACAAATATAAATATTAGTATTGTTGTAATCATTTAGACGGTCATTATATCTTTTTCTTTGTCCTCGGAGATTTTTTTGATTTGATCATTATAATCATCAACAACTCCCTGAATTTCCTTTTCCTGACGAAAATAATCATCCTCGGAAATTTCACTTTTTTCTTTTTGTTTCTTGACATCTTTCATAATGTCTTCCCTGATATTTTTTACGGAAATTTTTGCGTCTTCCACCCTTTGGTTCATTATTTTCACCAGTTCAATCCTTTTTTCTTCAGTCAGGGGCGGAAATTGAATGCGAATCAGATCGCCCTGAACAACAGGACTAAGATCCAGATTGGCATCTCGTATTCCTTTTTCAATGTCTTTGATAATGTTTTTGTCCCACGGCTGTACGGTCAGGGTTTGCGGCTCCGGAGCGGAAATGGAAGCCAGACCGGCTAGAGGCGTTTTTTGACCATAGGATTCAATTTGAATATTTTCCAGAATAGTAGGCGCAGCTCGGCCGGTTCTGATATTGTTTAATTCTGATCTTAGGTGTTCAATCGCTTTTTGAAAATTTTCTTTGTCCATATAATTATAATTTATTTAATAAAGCCGCTATCGTCTTCCGCTGTCCTGGTTCCTCCATAAAGAATATCCCCATTTTCAGGATCGTTGGTCATAGAGAAAATCGGACGGGATGAAGGAAAACTTTCAATAATGTGCCAGTTAAGGCCATTGTTGGTTGTTTTATGAATAACATTATTTACAGTAAAATAGATAATATCCTTATTTTTTGGGTCAAAAACAATATTTTTAGCCAGTTTGTGCTGATCAGATCCGGACGGAAGCAAGGTAACTAATTCTTCCCAAGTATCTCCGCCGTCAGTTGACCTGATGAAATTTGAGCGAGTCCGGGCAATGATCATATTTTTTTGGGCAGGGCTTAATTTAAAATAATAAATTCTGTCACTATTATCAAAAGGCCAGGAGCCGTCTTTGTAAAAATCCTTTTCATTAATTTTAATCCAAGTTTTGCCGGTATCAGTGCTTTTATATAAAGCTCCGTTTTCAGAAACCAGATAAATGATACGGGAGTCAAATGGATCAATTTCTATCTGAGTAAAACCCTCATCCTCTATTTGGTAAATAATTTCCCAGTTATCCCCGCCGTCTTTACTGCGAACAACTACCCCACTGTCTCCGGTTGAGTAGATAATTTTAGGATTGTACCAATCCATGGCCACGGCGCGTATATAGCTCATTTGAGGATCAGTGTGCACAACTTCCCAGTTTTCTCCGCCGTCAATACTACGGGAGATGTTGGTGTTATTTGCAATAATTAGATTATTTGATTTTTTGGGATTTACAGCAATTGATAAAACCGGGCCTGAAATATTGGCTAATTGAGTCCAGTTTTCAGCCTGATCCACGGTTTTAAACATGCCGTTATCGACAGTGCCATAATATACAATATTTGAATCAGAAGGATCAACCGTAATTGTATATATGTCCTCATTATCATTGTTAATAGCCCGGCTGGAACTTAGAAAGCCGGCCTTGGAATAACCCAGTAGATTTTTTGCTTCCCAGGTTTCGGCCAGGTCTGTAGATTTAAAAAATCCGCCGTCTCCGCCTGAAGAACAGGATTGACCCATCAAAAGTAAGGCAACCAGGGGCGTGAGAAGTAGTAAAGTTTTTATTTTCATATTTATAAATTTAATAAAAAATTATCTAAGGCTAATTTGGTATTTATGTTTTTTTTATTATTATTTTTAATGATTTCTAATTTATTTATATTGGTAATGATTTTTTTCGTAGTAATTGTTTTGGCAGTGCGTTCTAATTGATCAATGTATTCCCGATTAAATATGTACTCTTCATGGAAATTTTGAACCATTAATAAATCCCTTAGAATAGACTGCCAAACCTGTATTTTATTTAAAATTTCATTATTTTTCTCCTGTTTTTTAATAATTTTTTCCTGTAATCTATTTTTTTCTATGCCTTTTATGGCAAGCAGAGAAACAAAGTCAGAAGTGGCGGAGTTTATTTTTTTTATAGCATTTTTGTTTTTGAGAAACGCCTCTGATTTGCCGGGCAAGTGCATTGATAAACGGGAAATAGTGGATGCCTGATCGCGGCTATTTGTTTTATTTAAAACAAAATCGTAAATATCTTGGGCCGGCACAGGCTGAAGGGAAATAGTCTGGCAACGAGAGATGATTGTTTCCGGAAGCGTGTTTTTGTCGGCTGTGAGAATAATGACTGTTTTGCCTTTTGGCTCTTCCAGGGTTTTTAAAAGGGCATTAGCGGCCTCCAAACTTAGTAAATCAGCTTTTTCAATAAGACAAATTTTATAATTATTTGATAAAGTTTTTTTACTTATTTTTTCAATCGCTCCCCTGATTTGCTTAATGGCAATTATTTTTCCTTCTTCTTCGGGCTGAATATGAATAAAATCAGGATGAATTTGTTTCTTTAACTGAGAGCAATTATCGCATTTATGGCAAGGCTTTTTTTTATCAGGGCCGGTACAATAAAGGGTATAAATAAAATTTAAGGCAAGATTATTTTTTCCTACATTTTTCGGACCGGAAATCAAATAAGCATGGCCAATTTTACCATTTTTTATGGTTTTTTGCAAATATTCAATTTGTTTTTGATGTCCAACGACATCCCAGTCTAATTCCATAGTATTTTCCAAGTTTCCTGAGCGCATTTTTTCCAGGAAAATCTTTTAATATTTTCAAAACCTTTGTGTATTAATTTTTCTTTCAGGCTGTTATCTGAAATTAATTTGAATATTTTTTCCGACATGTCGTTAATATTTTTTGGATCAAAGTATTGGCAGGCATCCCCCCCAACCTCTTTTAAGGAGCCGATGTCTGATGCAGCCACGGGCGTGCCGGCGGATTGTGCCTCCAGTATAGGAATACCAAAACCTTCATATAAAGAAG
>JBDRCS010000003.1:0-2933 GCA_043821615.1 Patescibacteria group bacterium | reverse complement strand
TTGCTTGCGTAAGTGCATTATCAATAAGCGTTGTAGTGGATCCACTATCGGCCGTACCGCTTGCTGTCAAAACAGCTAAGTTGGCGAGTCCATTAGTATTACACTCAGTCCCGCCAAATCTCCACGGGCACATCCGTTGATAAGCAAAATCATGTACTTTGCGGTTTAACGGCTTTCCGGATACTGCCGAAACTGTTAGCCATTGTGAACCAATATTGCTTGGTCGCTCCATGTCGCCGTTGAAAACTTCGTTATAATCGGTTGCATTTACAATGGAATCAAGGTATATTCTTTTTATAATTAATTTTTTACCCCGGAAATCCTCATGATTAGCATAAGCTGCCATATCCTTCATAACATTATCGAATTTTATCGTAATTCTTTCAATTTGACCTTCAAGCGATTGACTTAATCCAGATACTTCAATTGCTTTGGCGGTGTAAACACTTCCCGTTGTAGCCTCAAACGTTATGTTTGATTTATAGGCAGCGTAACGAAGGATAGAGAACAGCCCCAGTTCAAGCAAAAGAACCGGTCTTTTTCCTACGGCATCCATCTGAGTAATAACTGCTGCGGGTATTGCTCTTGGCATTACTTTCCTTTACGTTGTTGACTTCTCAAATTTAATACTGAGCGACCAATACTTATCGCCCACAATACCAAGACTCATAGATCCTGCTACCCATCTTCCCTTCATAGAAGACGGAGAAGCAATATATGACGGTACGGTTTTCCAATTAAAAGGGTAATACCCTCCGGTTTGATCTTTATAATGAGTTCTTATCCCTAACATATCCGATGAAGGAAGAACTTTAAAATTAAGTGTAAACTTTTCGACGGGTGTGGAAGATATTGCCAAGTATTCCTTCTTCATACTTTCTGAAGGTGTTACAACAGTATTATATTCTGGTTCATCAGGAATTACCGAATCAGGAACCAATGTAAAATTATCTCCCGCCGCCATTACTTCCTACTCCTTATTATTCTTCTAATGTCTCCGTCATTATCGTAGTTCTCTACAACAGCAGCCGGAGCAACCTTTCGTGCTATATTAGTTGCAATTTGTGCAAATACTTGTTGTTGTGTTGCTAAATCTTGAAATACAGGATTATCCATGTGGATAATAAAGGTCTGAGATTGTTTAGATCCAGTAATATTAACAGGAACAGTGCCACCCTTCAGTGGAATGTGGGCTTCTGGCACGCCTGAATAATATATCCCAGGTTTTGTTGAAATGCCTCCCTCATCATAAGAAGGAGGTTGAGAAGATTTAATCATAGCAACTTGAGCCATACCAAAGGCAACCGTTGCGGCAGCGGCAGCAACTGCAAGATAAGGGCCAACAAAAGGAATCCCAACCATTGACTCATAAGCTTTCATTGCTCCAGAATAAGTTGAGATAATAGTTTCTGTAATTTTGAAGGCTTTATACAAGGCAAAGGCTTCTTTACTATGTTTTCCTCCCATCTCAGATATCATTTTGAAACCTTCGATCATTGACCTTTTGACTTCATAGATATCCTGAATCTTTTTTTCTCTTTCTGCTTTATCGATTGCTGCAGTTTCGTCTGCTGTCAACTTTAAGATTTTTTCCTTTTCAATACCAGCATCTCTCCATAACTGCACATTTTTTGCGAGTTCTTCTCTTTCAAGATCAAATTTTGACTTTCCCATTTCGGAATATTGTTCGTTAAAATCCCGAGTTATTTCTAATCTTTCTTCCGCTGTTTTTTTCTCGTATTCAATTAAAGCATTATGCCCTTCTTCAATATCTTTATCGTATGCTTCTGCCTTCTCAATTTGCCATTTTCGCCAACCTTCTTCAACTTCTTTTTTTACTTTTGCAGCAGCAACTGCTGCGGCCTCCTCTTCTTTTTGTTTTGCATCTAATGCATCTCTGGCTGCTTTCTTAACTTTTGCCTCAGCGTCCTTTTGCTTTTCAAGCATTTGAAGATATTCTTCTTCGGCCGCATTAATTTCAAGTTGCTCCTGATGTTGTTCTTTAGCTACCCTTACACCTATCCGAATAGCATTAATTTGAGCATCATATTCTTTTATTCCTTCAGCGCTAGGGAACCAAGAACTTATTTCTTCATTTCTACGACCCTCAAGAGTCTTCAAATTAACCATCATTTGAAAAACTTCATCATTGATAGCCCCAATTTTAGCTTTTGCTTGATCAATTATTTTTTGTTGTTCGATTAATCCTTTGCCTTCAAAATCAGCCGGTTTTAATGCTCCTAATTTAATCAAATCAGCAGCAGCACCACCAGTAATAGTTGAAAGTTTTAAACTTGAATACTTAGTTAACTCGGCCAACCATTTTACAGAAGTGGCAAAAGCCGCGGCCATTCCTTTTAAATTTTCTTGAAATTGAGGATCTTTAACTGTATTGGATAACTCTTTTAGGGCTTCGGTTGCTGCCTTGACAATAACTATCAATGCTGGTTGAAATGCTTTACCAAACTCAACTTTTAAGTTGACAACATAACGTTGCATAGAACTAATCTGTTTAGAAGCGGTAGTCATAGCATCTAAGTATACCTTTTCAATAGCTACCCCAGCCAGCTTGAGAGCATTAATTTTAGCAATACCTTTTTCATGATCAGTCAATTCACCTTTATTTCTATTAAGTTGTTTTCCAAGATTTCTATAAGATTTCTCAAAATCAACATTAAGGCCTATATTTCTCAAAATCAGAACATTACCAGTCTGAAGTCCCCAAATCATTCTTTGAAATGCTTCTGAAGAATTTATCTGACCAATAACAGCAGCGTTTTGAGCAATCCGTGCTAAATCGGTGGAATCTTTCAAAACAAGATTTGCTTGAGCCATGCGGATAAGATTTTGCCTTGATTGAATAGCATCAATTCCAGTTTTTTCAAGTGCTTGAGCATACCCTTCCATTTCTGATTTGCCAACCCCAACATTTC
>JBDRCS010000002.1:0-6727 GCA_043821615.1 Patescibacteria group bacterium | reverse complement strand
GTTTTGGGAAAATCTAAATTCAGACTCCCCGGTAGTAAAAACAATATTAGGAGAATAAAATATTATTTTTTAGTCTTGCCGGCTTTTTTGTCTTGCACAAATTCAACAATGTTTCTTACCTCGCTGGCAACAAAGGCAATGGAGCTGGCCGAAGAAGCAACTTTTTCTTTGATGTTTTGGATGGCTTCTTCCAGTTCGTCCAATTTTTGACGGACATCAGCAATGATCTCATTGGACTGTTTCATGATCTGTGCCAAGTAATACATGATCCAAACCAGGAAACCCGTAAACACGAGAGCACAAATGGCAACGGAGAGATAAAGTATGTTGTGGCTTTGTTCTAACATATTTTTATTTTAATTTATAATTCTTAACATGACTGAATAATATTATATCATATTTTACTTTAATTCACAAATATATTATTATATACACATGGCTGATTCCATGGGAAACCAAAAATTTAAGATGGGATATTGGTGGGTTAATAATAAAACCAAGGTTTTTAAATTGGGCAAGGTGGTTTTTATCGGAGTGGACATTTTGCTATTTCTTATATTAGGTTATTTTTTAACGATCTATATTATTAATATAAATACAACAAATCAGATACATGCGACAATATCAGATCAAAGCGTGCTTTTTCCTGATAAATCACCTTCTGCCCTGCAGATTGTAAATACATATTCCTTAAAAGCAGGAATAGGCAAAGTTGATTTTTTAGCAGAAATTTCCAATCCAAACGAAAATTGGGCTGTGGAATCATTTACCTATACATTTTCAGGCGGAGGCGTTCAAACAACGCCCCAAACCTCTTTTGTTTTACCGGCTCAGAAAAAGAACCTAGCGCAATTTGGTATACCCACAGAATTGGGAACAGGCAGTAAACCGACCTTATCAATTACAGACGTGGTTTGGACTAAAATAAAAGAACCTTTGGCGGTGGTTAATGTAGAATATAAGGAATTAGAATATTCTGCAGCTGACATTAAAGGGGAAGAGGGAGAATCCAGCTCTTTGGTAACCGGTTCCATATTTAATAAAAGCGCTTATGGTTTTTATGACAGCAGTTTACTGGTCGTAATGAAATTTGGAGGTTCTCCAGTGGGCGTGGGAAGGGTGGGTTTGGATGATTTTAAGTCTTTTGAAGAAAGGCCGGTAGAAATCAGATTTAGCCAGCGTTATCCATTCAATGTTGACATAAACCCTGAATTTGAGGTAAATATACTAGACGAAAATAACCTCATTTTACCAGAGGGATAATATATGGATTTTAGACAATATTTTAGAATAATTAAGCATTATGACTGGTGGCTATTTGGCCTTGTTTTTTTATTATTAATTTTTAGCCTGGTTATTATCTATTCCATCGGATCAAATCTGGATCCGCCGGATTTGTCTAGATTCAATAAACAACTTATTTTTGCAGGATTAGGCCTGGTAATGTTCGTTATTTTTAGTTTTATCGATTATCGATTATTGTCTTCATATGCTTATATTTTTTATATTATTGCCATAATCGTGCTGCTAGCAGTGCTTATTTTCGGAACCACAATTCGAGGAACCACGGGCTGGTTTAATTTTGGTTTTTTTAGTTTTCAGCCGGTAGAATTTGTAAAGATTTTATACCTTATTTTTATTGCTCAGTATTTTTCCGGAAAAGCCAATCGGCTTGATAGTTTGAAAAATATCTTATTTTCAGGATTATATACAGGAATCTTAGTAGGCCTGGTTATCTTGCAGCCGGATTTGGGTTCGGCTTTAATTTTTATGGCAATCTGGCTGGGATTATTATTAGTGCAAAAGATTAAATGGATAAATTTATTAATTATTGGAGTGATATTAATGCTAATTGCCGGAGTTGGTTGGTTTGGTTTTTTACAGGATTACCAAAAGAATAGAATATTAACTTTTGTGGATCCAGCTCAGGATCCATTGGGAACCGGATACAATGTAACCCAGGCCATGATTGCCGTAGGATCGGGTAATTTTATCGGTCGGGGACTGGGGCTGGGACCGCAAAGCCAACTAAATTTTTTGCCGGAAACGGAAGCTGATTTTATTTTTGCCGTAATTGCGGAAGAACTAGGCTTTCTGGGATCAGGAGCGATGCTAATATTTTTTGGATTATTTTTTTGGAGGATTTGGCTGATCATTAAGAGGTCTTCGGATGATTTTGGGACTTTACTGGCAGCTGGGATATTAATATTATTTTTTACACAAACATTGATTAATGTGGGCATGAATATGGGCTTAATGCCGGTAACAGGATTGCCCTTGCCATTTATTTCTGCCGGAGGAAGTTCCTTGATTGCATCCTTTGCCATGGTGGGAATATTACAAAGTATATACATTAGAAACAATTTGACATAAATTGAGGTTTAATTTATAATAATTCTGTTATTTTTACAGATTTTTTATATTAATGAAAAAGAATCATAACAAATTTATACCACACATTAGGCAGGAAGCTTTGAAGAAATTAATTTCTCAATGTCCTATTTGTGAGGCAAAAGACAGTACTTTTAATGTGAAAATCATTGAAGAAAAAGAAGATGCACAACTGACTTACATCAAATGCAATAAATGCCAGGGTAAATTAATGGCATTAATAGTAGCCAACGGACCAATTGTGAGCTCCATTGGATTAATAACCGACCTAAATCATGAAGATATTGAAAAATTTAGAAACAGAGAGCCTTTGCACGAGGATGATTTAATTGAAATCCACCAAATATTAAATAATAATTAAAATTTAGAAAATAGATATGTCTGAAGATCTACAAATTAAAGCAACAATCAGGGAGGAAGTAAAAAAAGGAATTAAAAATTTAAGAGAAAAAGATTTGATTCCCGCCCAGGTATATGGTCGAGGGAAAGAAAATAAGAATATTAAAATTGATGAGAAGGCTTTTAAAGAAGTTTATTTAAAAGCGGGTGAAAGTACTTTAATTGATTTGATAATTGATGAGCAAGAACCGGTAAAAGTGTTGTTAAAAGAAGTGCAAAGAGATCCAGTAAAAGAGGATATTTTGCATGTTGATTTTTATATAGTAAACATGGAAGAAGAGCTTACAGCCGAAATCGAACTTGTTTTTGTTGGACAATCTCCGGCAGAAAAAGAATTAGGCGGCGTGAGAGTATCAAACAAAGACAAGCTTCAAATTAAATGTTTACCAGCAGATCTTATTAAGGAAATTAAAGTTGATATTTCACCGTTGAAAACGTTTGAAGATTCCATTAAAATTAAGGATTTGGATATTCCTGAAAAAATTGAAGTTCTAGACAACCTGGATGACATTGTAGTTTTAGTTACTCCACCTAGAACCGACGAGGAATTAAAAGCTCTTGAAGAGTCTCCAGAAGAAGAAGTGGGCGAAGTGGCCGTAGTTGGAGAAAAGAAAGAGGGCGAAGAAGGTGAAGAAGGCGAGGCCGAATCTGCCGAGGGAGAAGCCAAAGAAGCAAAACCCGAAGAAAAGAAAGAAGAGAAGAAGTAAGATTATTTAAAAATTAAAAATATAAAAAATGGGAGATTTTTCTAACAAAATCAAAGATTTTTTTTGGAAATTCAAGCAAAATAAAAAGGCGCAAATTATTGTTTTAGTTGTTCTCTTGGTTGTCATTGCCACTATTATTGGCTTAGTAGTGTTCTGGCCAAAAGAAAAGCCGGAAACTATTGTTGAAAAAGAAAACGTGAATGTAGAGAAAACAGGCATAAGATATATTGATGGGGAAAAAGTGGAACAAGGCATGGAAAATTTATTTCCTTGGACAATAGTTATTGAAAATTATGTCAGCGTGCGGCCTCAGGCTGGTTTGCAGGAAGCAAACCTGGTATATGAATTCTTGGCTGAAGGCGGAATTACAAGATTTTTAGCGGTGTATGCCAGTGGCGACCATATTGAATTGATCGGTCCGGTAAGATCAGCCCGCCATTATATAGTAGATTTGGCTGAAGAGTATCACGGATTATTTGCCCATATCGGAGGCTCTCCCCAAGCTTTGGGAATTTTGAATGTTAATGATTATTTAACTGATTTAAATCAATTTGGATATTCTCAGTATTATTGGCGCGATGAAGCTGTGGCAGCTCCTCATAACTTATTTACATCTTCGGATTTGATGTTTTTTGCTCAAAGGGATTTAATTGGAGAAGATACTGAGGGAACATATACTCCATACAAGTTTAAAGAAAAAGAAGAAACCCCAGAAAAGCCAACTGAAGAGAAATATATTCAAGTTAATCTTTCCTCAGGTTCTTATAACGTGGAATGGAAATATGATTCTGAAAATAATAATTATCTTCGTTTTAACGGCGGGGTAGAGCATAGAGACAAAGCTACTGACGAGCAATTGAAGACTAAAAATATCATTGTTCAATTTGCAGAAACTTCTTTATTGGAAGAGGGAACCGGCCGCCTCGATATTAAAACCGTGGGCGATGGCCGGGCGATAGTATTTATGGACGGCCAGGCCGTGGAAGGAACCTGGAAAAAGGAAAAAACAGGAGACCGCACTCTTTTCTATGATTCTGAAGGAGATGAGATTGAGTTTAATCCGGGAAAAACCTGGATAGAAATTGTTCCGACAGACAAGGAAGTTTTGTATAACTAAATAGTTTAAAATTTAGCAAAATGGAGGTAAGGTATTTCTTATCTAACTTAATTTTTAAGATTAGATATGAACGAAGCATTCAGATAGGTATCCTTATCTCCTTTTTAGTTGCTGTAAATATCGGAGTTTGGGGCGGAATATTGTATGCTTTAAATGCCAGTGAAACCCAGGCAGTGGAGCAGGTTGCATATTTGCCAGAAATAGGAGAAAGAGATGATTCAGGCGACGGTGCGGTTTTGGAAAGAAGGCTGGATGGAATGATGGTGTCTGCCCAGGATGCTAATAAGCCGCCGATTGCCGTAATGATTGAAAACGCGGCCTTTGATCAGGTGCGGCCTCAATATGGGTTAAGCAAGGCGCTGGTTATATATGAAGTGATAGTGGAATCAGGCATTACCAGATTTATGGCGGTTTTTGCTGGAGACGACATACCACAAATAGGGCCGGTAAGATCAGCCCGACCAACTTATCTGGAATTTGCCTCAGAATACGACGCCTTTTATGCTCACGCCGGAGGATCGCCGGAAGCTCTCAGCTCCATAGAGGGATTGGGAATAAAAGACATGAACGCTCTCACCGGAGATAGCCGATTTTTTTGGAGAGATACGTCCCGCTTTGCACCTCATAATTTGTATACCTCCTGGCAATTATTAACAACTGCTCTTAAAGAAAAGGGCTTTAATGAAAAAACGCCTGATTTCATAGCCTGGAACTTTAAAAATGGGAAGCCAGCTGAAGAAAGGACGGAAGAGCAAAGGCAAATTAAGTTATTTTTTTCCAACCCGTCATACGACGTGGAATGGAATTATGACAAGGAGAATAATTATTACACCAGAATAAACGGCGGTGAGCTACAACACGATGCCTTAAATCAGGAAACGCTAAGCGCTAAAAATGTTATTGTGCAGATAGTACCTCCTTTGATTCCTGCCGGAGAAAAGGGGAGGGTGAATTTTAATGTTACCGGAGAGGGCCTGGCTTATATTTTCAGAGACGGAGAAATTATTGAAGGAACTTGGAAAAAAAAAGATCGTTTATCAAGAACAATATATTTTGATAACAATAAGCAAGAAGTGGAATTAATTAGGGGAAATACCTGGGTAGAGATTTTACCTGAGGACAGGACTTTCGAATATAAATAAACAAATGAGAAAATTTTTAATTGGATTATTAGTAGCGCTAACCTGGATATTGATTCCAATTATTTTTTATTTGGCAGGAATAAAGATGACTCTTCTTACCCCGGATTTTTATAAGGAAGAGTTAATTGAAAGTAATTTTTATCCGGATTCTACAGATTTAATAATTGAATCAATAATTCCCAATACCGAAGGAGTGGAAATAGACGAAATTGAAATGAAAAATGCTTTAGCCAAAGAAATAACCCCTCAATGGCTGCAGATTCAAACCGAAGGCATGATTGATACTGTTTTCTGGCTTTTACAGACAAATGCTCAAATAAGCGAAATTGAATTAGTAATTGATTTTCAGGGCCCGCACAATGCCTTTTTTAGTGATACGACCCAGTTACTGAATCCGGTTCCGGAAAAAATTCACGGCTTGGCATTATTAAGCATGCTGGCTTCCGACGAAAGCTTGAATTTAGAAATGCTGGCAGAAAAACCGGACATTTCCGGCAATGAAAAATTAAAAAATTGGCAAAAAACTCTGGAAACTATACAAACATTATATGTTTGGGTAAGTATAATTTTAATAGGATCAATTGTTTTGGCAGCGGTATTAATTTTAGCCTCTTTATTGCTTGTGAAAAAGAATCTAATTTCAATATTCAAGTTGCTGGGAAACACCTTTTTAGTGCCCGGCATCATTGGCGTGGTTTCCTTGATTACACAAAAAGTTATTTATGGATTTTATAAGGATGATATATTTTCAGGACAAATGTCAAACATAATGGCAGGAACCGACTTATTTTCTAATTTGGTGAATTCCATGGTGCAAAGATTTATAAATTTAATGCTTTGGCCGTTTGGAATTTGTCTGGCAATCGGAGTGATTTTACTGGTCACTGCTTTTCTGATAAAAAAATATAATAAAGTTAGTAATCAATAATTATGGCGATTAGAACAATAAAAAATAATAATTTAAAATGGAT
>JBDRCS010000001.1:0-11693 GCA_043821615.1 Patescibacteria group bacterium | reverse complement strand
TGAAGACAAATATTTTAGGTACTCAGGTAATACTAGATGCGGCTGTAAAATATAAAAAGCGTTTTCATCATGTTTCTACAGATGAAGTCTTTGGCTCCCTTGAGCTTGAAGACAAGGAAATCTTTAATGAAAACACTCCTTACGATCCCCATAGCCCATATTCAGCCTCAAAAGCCTCTTCAGACCATCTTGTAAGGGCTTATGCCGATACATATGGTTTAGCCATTACCATCTCAAATTGCTCAAATAATTACGGACCATACCAGTTTCCTGAAAAACTTTTCCCTTTATTTATTACTAATCTAATAGAAGGAAAAAAAGTTCCTGTCTATGGCGATGGCAAGAATATTCGCGATTGGCTGTATGTAGAAGAGCATTGCGAAGCCATTGATGTAATTATTAAAAAAGGCAAACTAGGAGATACTTATTGTGTGGGCGGTGAAGCTGAAAAAGATAATATGACTATCACTAAAACTATTTTAGAAAAAATGGGAAAAGGTGAAGACATGATTGAATATGTGAAAGATAGACCCGGTCACGACCTTCGCTACGCAATTAATATCTCAAAAATAAAAAACGAACTTGGCTGGCAGCCTAAAATTTCTTTTGAAGAAGGCGTCGATAAAACAATAGCGTTCTATAAAGATAATGAATCTTGGTGGCAGAACATTAAATCAGGAGAATATCAGGATTACTATAACAAACAATATAAAAACCGATAATGGATAAAAAAATTATTATTTTAGGAGCCAAGGGAATGTTGGGCACGGATCTGGCTAGTGTATTTTCATCATACGAACCTTTGTTAGTTGATAAAAAAGAATTGGATATTTCTAATCCAAAAAAAGTTGATGACTTTATAAAAAAGCATGGTCCGGAAGTGGTAATTAATGCCGCCGCCTATACTGATGTAGACGGTTGTGAAGACAACCAGGATCTTTGCATGGAAGTAAATGCTGAGGGACCGGAAAATTTGGCCAAGGCCTGCAAAAAAAATAACTGTACTCTAATTCATTACAGCACTGATTATATTTTCAATGGTCAAAATCAGGAAGGTTATGATGAAAATTATTTTAACATCGATCCGGTGAATGTTTATGGCGAGTCCAAAGCCGAGGGTGAAAAAGCAATTATGGATAATTGCACTAAATATTACATTATTAGAATCTCCTGGTTATATGGAAAGCATGGAAAGAATTTTGTAAACACCATGCTTGACTTATCAAAAAAGAACAAAGAGCTGAAAGTAATTGATGATCAAAATGGCAGTCCAACTTATACTAAAGATGTGGCTGAGCGGACTAAATATATAGTCGATAAACAGCGTGAGCTTGAAAACGGAGTTTATCATGTTACCAATAGCAAATCCTGCACCTGGTACGAGTTTGCCAAGGAAATATTTAAGATCAAAAATATAAAGACAAAATTAACTCCATGTACCTCAGAAGAATATCCATTACCTGCCACTCGACCGGAGTTTTCAATTCTGCTTAATACCAAGCTTCCCAAAATGCGCACCTGGCAGGAGGCGCTTAAAGAATATTTAGCTTAAAATTCTTATCGCCTGATTTATAGTAAATATTTTTACCATCACTATCTGTTGTGATGTCATCAATATCCGCTTCCAACAAAGTATAAACATTCCTGTAATCCCGGGAGTCAGTTTCTATAATATTCAGCTTGTTTGATTCCGTATAAATGATATACGCTCCGGAAGGATGCCAGATGGCATTTTTAATTTCCCCGCCTTCCCTGATTACCAGATTCTTTGTGTCGTCCTCCAAGTTATAAAACCAGATTTCATGATTATTATAAAATAAAATCCGATTATCAGTTTGATAGTAAGGGAATTTATAATCTTTAAACTCCTCCTTAAAATCAGCCGGTATGCCGCTGGTGGAAAGTTTTTGAGTCGGGTATTTTTCAATTTCTTCCGGAACCGTATTATTTTTAAACAAAACAACTTCGCCAATAACTATGCTTTTTTGCGGTTCTACATCCAGAGTTTTTTGCCAGGGATAACGATCTTCCATTTCCAGGCGAATATTATATTTTTTTGGATATAAGTTGTTGATCAAAACCGGAGTTTCCTTTTTATATAATTTATCATTCAAATAAATGCTGGCATTGTCCGGTTCTGTTTCCGCATAAATACTTCCGATGGTGGTGACTTTTTTTTCATTAAAATTAAATCTGTATCCGGTGATAAAAAAGAACATTAAAAATAATATTATCCCTGAGATAAAAAATAGGCTCCAAAAATAGATTCTTCGCTGAGATTTGTACATTCTTTGACGGATTAAAATTATTCTGTTATAATCCAAAATTATTATAAAAATATTCTATCACAACTAGGCATTAATACAAGCCGTTTATATGTCCTCATTTATTATTCAAGGTCCGCAAAAATTAAAGGGTGAAATTGCAGTAAAAGGAGCAAAAAATCATGCTCTCAAGGTTATTGCTGCCAGTTTTTTATCAGCTGAAAAAATTACCATAGAAAATGTTCCCCAAATTGAGGATGTAAACAGATTGCTTGAAATTACAGAAGATATTGGCGCCAAAGTCGAAAATAACGGTTCCACTGTAAAAATTCAGTGTGAGGAATTAACAAAAAAAGAATTAAGCACCAAGCTGGTGCCAAAGCTCAGATCTTCAATTGTTCTTCTGGGACCGCTTCTTGCAAGATTCAAGGAAGTTACCATGCCTCATCCTGGTGGTTGCCAAATCGGGAAAAGGCCGATTGATGTTTTTTTGAAGGGGTTTAAAGCCTTTGGAGTTGATATTAAGGTAGATGATTGCACTTATCATTTCAAAACCAAGGGCCTTAAAGGCATCCGCTTTGATTTTCCCAAGCCTTCTGTCACCGGCACGGAAACCTTAATGATGGCTGCCACTTTGGCCGAAGGGAAAACCACTCTGGTAAACTGTGCTTCAGAACCGGAGATACCTGCTTTGGCCGAGTATTTAAATTCCCAGGGCGCAAATATCAAGGGCGCCGGCACCCACACCATAGAAATTAAAGGCGTAAAAAAATTATCAGCTGGAACATGTAAAATTATTCCTGACCGGATCGAAGCGGCCAGCTTTGCCATTATGGCCGCAGCCACGAATTCTGAAATAAAGATAACTAATTGCCGGCCGTTGCACAGTGAAATCCCCTTAAATACTTTAAAGGAAATGGGCGTAAACATTAGCTGGGGGGAAGATTGGATCCAAGTAAAAAACCGGGAAAATAAATTACGGTCCATGAAAATATCCACCAAGGAATATCCGGGCTTTCCCACAGATCTGCAGGCGCCTATTGGCGTGCTTCTTACGCAGGCGGAGGGAACCTCTACAATTTTTGAAACAATTTTTGAAGACAGATTTATGTATGTGGATTTTTTAAAGAGGATGGGCGCAGACATTACCCGGGAAAGTTCGCAAAAAATTACTATTCAGGGCCCTTCTCAATTATCCGGCAAACAGGTGGAAAGTCCGGATCTCAGGGCCGGCATTGCCATGGTCATTGCTGGCATGGTTGCCAAAGGTGAAACAAAAATTGGCAACATTTATCAAATAGAGAGGGGATATGAAAATATCCGGGAAAGATTAAATAATTTAGGAGCAAACATAAAAAAATGAATTATCATCAACAGCGAGGCAAGTCAAAAGCTGGCCTGGTATTAACAATTACAGGATTATTCTTTATATTATTACTCGGTTTTTCCGGTGGCTATATAGTGGGGGTTTGGGATCAGGCGCGCCTCAGTCCAACTCAGGCCATAAAGCGCATTGTTAATAAATCAGATGACAAGGTCGCCAATGAAGAAGTGGATTTTGATCTTTTTTGGAAAGTCTGGAATGATATTTCCGATAAATCATATGGTCAGCCCGTTGATGAAAAGCAAATGTTTTACGGCTCCCTCATGGGCATGACCGCCGCCCTGGAAGACCCATATTCAATTTTTCTTGATCCTCAGCTTACAGAAGAATTTTCCAGTGAAATGAACGGTTCCTTTGAAGGAATCGGCGCCGAAATAGGCAAACGCGATGATAATTTGGTTGTTATTTCTCCCTTGCCGGATTCACCAGCTCAAAAAGCCGGCCTTAAAGCCGGGGATATTATTTTAAAAATAGATGATACCGATACTATGGGCATGTCTTTGGATGAAGCCATTAAATTAATTCGCGGTGAAAAGGGGACAGAAGTTGTCCTTACGGTTGTTAATAAAAACGAAGAAGAAGTAAGAGAAGTGCCTATTACCCGCGATATAATTCAATTTGACAGTGTTCGCTGGGAAATAATAGAGCAGGACAATAAAAAAATAGGCTATATTGAAGTTCTCCATTTTTCTCAGGATACAGACGCCTTGTTTAATGAGGCTGTTAATGAAGTCCTTACCAGCAATCCTGATGGACTGGTTTTGGATCTCAGAAATAATCCGGGCGGTTATCTGGAAACTTCCATTACCATGGCCTCAAAATTCTTTAAAGATAAGCCTGTTCTTTATGAGGAATTTTCAGACGGTTCTCGCAAGCAGTATGATGCCGAAGGAAAAGCTCCCTTAGCCGGCATGAAAACCATAGTTTTAATTAATGAGGGCTCTGCCTCTGCCTCGGAAATATTAGCCGGTGCTTTAAAGGATTATAAAATTGCGGAATTAGTTGGTAAAACTACCTTTGGCAAAGGTTCTGTTCAGGATTATAAAACCTATGACGACGGCTCCAGCTTAAAGCTGACCGTGGCCAAGTGGCTGACGCCGAATTTAAACAATATTGATGAAGTGGGTATTGCCCCGGACTATGAAGTGGAGCTGACCACCGAGGATATAAATGCTGATAATGATCCCCAATTAGACAAGGCCCTTGAATTAATTATCGAATAATGAAAAAACAGCTAAACATAACAATTATTGGAAACGTTCAGGGCGTATTTTATCGGGTCAATGCCAAGGAATTTGCCGATAATAATAATTTATCCGGCTGGATAAAAAATGAAGGCGATGGCACTGTAAAAATATCAGCCGAAGGCGAAGAAAGGGACCTGAAAAAGTTGATTACCTGGTGTGAAAAGGAATCACCGGGAAAAACTCTTCAAATTGAGGAAAAATGGGGAAAAAATAAAAATGCGTATAATAAATTTGAAATTAAATATTAATTAAAATTATGAAAGTAGTTATTCTTAAAACCAATGAAGTCAAGGAGGTAGCGCCGGGTTATGCGCGAAATTATTTATTTCCAAATAAATTAGCCAAGCCAGCCACGGATGAATCAATTAAGGAGGCAGAGCATTTTCAGAAGCAAAAAGAGGAAAATCAAACTCATGAAAATGCAAAAGCCAAAGCTTTGCTGGGAAAATTAAAGGAGCTTTCTTTGAACATCGAAGTTAAGGCCAATGAAGAAGGGGGATTATTTGCAGCGCTTACAGAAAAGGAAGTTATTGAAAATCTTAAAAATCAGCATCAAATGGAATTGAAAGAGGAATATATTAAATTTGACGCGCCCA
The DNA here is from genome assembly GCA_043821615.1 of Patescibacteria group bacterium. Classification (GTDB taxonomy): domain Bacteria; phylum Patescibacteriota; class Patescibacteriia; order UBA9570; family JAHJKD01; genus JBDRCS01. Next base: position 6,202 of record JBDRCS010000001.1, on the reverse strand, counting down.
TTAAGAAAATAGGTGAATACGAATTAACCATAGATCCTGGTTCTGAAAACAAAGGAAAATTAAAAATTAAGCTTAACAGTGCCCAATAAATAGTATATAATTATTCCATGCAAAATAAGATCAAGGAAGGATTTTCCACGAAAAAATATCTCGATGCTCAGGCAGAGGCCATTAAGGAAAGGTTTTCAAAATTTCCCGGACGGCTCTATCTTGAATTCGGTGGAAAATTAATAGACGATTTTCATGCCACCCGCACTTTGCCCGGATACGAACCCAATGCCAAGGTTTCCCTGCTTCTATCTCTTAAAAAAAATCTTGAAATAATTTATTGCATATCTGCCAAGCAATTACAGCAAAGAAAAATCCGGGGGGATCTTAATCTTCCCTACAATCAAGCCACATTAAAGGCTCTCACAGATTTAAAAGGTTTTAATCTTCCTTTACTTTGCGTTGTTATAAATCGTTATAATGGCGAAACTGAGGCTGATATTTTCAAAAAGCGATTGGAAAGAATGGGTATTAAAGTATATTTGAGGCATGAGATTAAAAACTATCCCAATAATTTAAGCAATATTCTCGGTAAAAACGGCTATGGCAAAGACCCTTATATCAAGACCACTAAACCTTTAGTAGTGGTTTGGGGTGCTGGGCCTGGCTCTGGCAAGCTTTCTACTTGTTTAGGCCAAATCTATCTGGATCAAAAAAAGGGTCTCAATTCTGGCTATGCTAAGTTTGAAACTTTTCCAGTTTGGGATTTACCGCTCAATCATCCAATAAATTGGGCCTATGAAGCTGCCACGGCAGATCTAGGCGACTACAACCTCATTGATCCTTTTCATAAGAAATATCACAAAAAGATAGCTGTAAACTATAATCGGGATGTGGAAGCTTTTCCAATTATTGAAAAGCTGATTAAGCAAATGATACCCAAGAATAATTTTATGCACCAGTATTATTCACCAACTGATATGGGCGTAAATCAAATTGCCAAGGGTATTATTGATGATAAAATTTTATGTGAAGCTGCCAAGAAGGAAATAGTTTTCTTTCTTTTCCGCTATCGCAATGAATATAATCGCGGCTTGGTTGATAAGGAAGTTATAACGCGCATGGAAAAATTAATGAAGAAATTAAAATTGACGGAAAATAGTCTAAAAACAGTTCCGGCTGCCAGAAAAGCCTGCCAAATAGCAAAGACGCAAAAAAATAAAGGAGAAGGCAAAATTTGTTGCGGCTCTGCCATTGAACTGCACAATGGAGAGATTATTACCGGGAAAAATTCACCTTTGCTTTATTCCGAGGCATCTGCCATTTTAAACGCCATTAAAAGCATAACGGAAATCCCGGATTCTTATGAATTGATATCAAAACAAATTATTAAAAAAATAAATTCCCAAAAGCAATTATTGGGTGAAAATAGCAATAGTCTAACTACCGCCGAAGCATTATTGGCTTTGGCCGTATCTTCAATTACCAATCCTCTGGCAAAAAAGGCGCAAACAGCTCTTCAGCAGTTGGAAAATTGTTATTTCCACTCAACCCATCATCTAAGCTTGGATGATGAGGCTATATTTCGAAAGCTGGGCATTTGGGTAACTACGGATGGTCTTCAAAAAGAGGATCAGGCGTAATTAATTTTTAACAACATTTGTATGAAAAACACAAAATATATTTTTATTGTTGGTGGGGTCATGTCTTCAGTCGGAAAGGGCGTGACTGCTTCATCAATTGGCCGCCTGTTAATTGGCAAAGGTTATAAAGTGACTTCTATTAAAGCTGATCCCTATATAAATGTGGATGCCGGCACTATGAATCCTACGGAACACGGTGAAGTTTTTGTGACCGAAGATAAGGATGAAACAGATCAGGATATTGGCAACTATGAAAGATTTCTAAATGAAAATATATATTCCACCAATTACATGACCACGGGCAGAATATATGAAACAGTCATCCATAAAGAAAGAAACCTGGAATACAAAGGCAAGTGCGTAGAAGTGGTGCCTCACATTCCCAATGAAATAAACAGAAGAATTGAGCAGGCCGGCAAAAAAGCCAAAGCCGACATTGTTATTACCGAAGTCGGCGGAACAGTCGGTGAATATCAGAACATTCTATTTTTAGAAGCAGCCCGTCGGCTAAAGCAAGAAAATCCAGATGATGTAATTGTTATTTTAGTAAGCTATTTGCCGATTCCCTCTAAGGTCGGCGAAATGAAAACAAAGCCGACTCAGCATGCGGCTCGCGAATTAAATTCAGCCGGAATTCAGCCGGAATTCATAATTGCCCGCTCCGAACAAAAAATGGATAAAAAACGAAAAGAAAAACTGGCTATATATTGCGGTATTTCCTCTGAAAATGCGATTTCAGCGCCTGATGTTAAATCCATCTATGAAATACCGTTAATATTTGAAAAAGAAAAATTAGGGGAAAAAATTCTTTTAAGCCTAAATTTAAAACCAAAGAAATCAGATTTAAAAGATTGGAAAAAATTCGTATCAAATCTAAACAAAGCTAAGAAGCCCTTAAAAATTGGCATTGTGGGAAAATATTTTGGTACCGGAGATTTTACCCTGGCTGATTCTTATATTTCTGTCATAGAGGCCGTTAATCATGCCTGCTGGGCCAATAACCGCGTTCCAGAGATGGAATGGGTTGATGCGGAAGAATATGAAAAAAATCCAAAAAAATTATCAGAACTATCTAAGTTTGACGGCATTATAGTTCCTGGTGGTTTTGGTTCCCGCGGTGTTGAAGGAATTATTAAAGCCATTAAATATGTGCGGGAAAATAATATTCCCTATTTAGGCCTTTGTTATGGCATGCAATTAGCCACCATTGAAATTGCTCGCAATATTGCTAAATTAAAAAATGCCAACACGACTGAAATTAATAAAAATACTCCCCATCCCATTATTTATGCCAATCCTTTTCAAACCAAGAATATTCTGGAAAAAAAGTACGGCGGCACCATGAGATTAGGTGCTTATCCTGCCAAATTAAAAAAAGGCACCCTTGCTTACAAGGCATACAAAACAGGGAATATCTCCGAGAGGCACAGGCATCGATATGAATTTAACAATAAATATTTGCCGAAATTGGAAAAAGCCGGTGTTGCTTTCTCGGGAATTAATCCCCAACAAAAATTAGTTGAAATTATTGAATTAAAAAATCACCCTTTCTTCATGGGTGTTCAATTCCATCCTGAGTTTAAATCCAGGCCACTAGATCCGCACCCATTATTTATGGAATGGGTAAAAACCATGATCAGTCTGGAAAAAAATAAAAGAAAAAAATAAAAAGTTTAAACTACAGAAACAAATTTTGTCTTTTTCAGAGTCCCGTCATATTTTTTCACTTTCTTTTCAGTGAACTCGATTATACCGTCTGCTTTGGAGTAAAGAGTGTCGTCTTTACCAAGGGCAACATTTTTACCAGGATGGTATTTCGTGCCTCTTTGTCGGGCAATTATCTGACCGGATTTAATCTTTTGACCGCCAAACATTTTTACGCCTAGTCTTTGTGCTCGTGAATCCCTGCCCAGTTGGGTAGATCCACCTGCTTTTGTGTGAGCCATATTCTTAAAACTTAATACTTAAAACTTAATTCTTAAACTATAATATCTTTGACAATATGTCAAGGGAATACTAATATAAATGCTATGAAATATCACTATTTTGATAACGCCGCCACCACCAAGGTGGATCCCCACGTATTTAAAGTCATGGAGCCTTATTTTACCGAGGAATATGGCAACCCCATGTCCGTGCACACCCCCGGCCAAAAAGCCTTGGCTGCCATGGATAAATCTCGCTCTCAAATAGCGGATTTCTTTGGTTGTCTGGGCCAGGAAATAGTTTTTACCTCCGGAGCCACAGAATCGAACAACCTTACCATAAAAGGCCTCATTCAGACCCGGAACAAACCTCATGTAATTACCAGTAAAATAGAACATCATTGCGTCTTAGAAACAGTTGAACATCTAGAAAAGCAGGGATTAATTACAGCTTCTTATATAAAGCCGGAAAAAAATGGCATTATTAAAGCTGAAAATGTTTTCAAGGAAATAGGGGATAACACCCTTCTAATTTCTATCATGTATGTAAATAACGAAATCGGTACTATTCAGCCAATTTCAGAAATCGGCAAAGAACTAAAAACTATTAACCAAAAACGAAAACATAAAATCTATTTTCATACGGATGCTGTTCAGGCCTTAAATTATCTGGATTGCAATGTTGATAAACTTGGTATAGATCTTTTATCCTTCTCCGGCCATAAAATTTACGGTCCCAAAGGCATTGGCGGTTTGTATGTCCGCAGCCAAACTCCATTAAAACAAATTCAGCACGGTGGCGCTCAAGAGCAGAATTTCCGGGCCGGCACTCATAATATTCCTGGCATAGTTGGTCTGAGTGAGGCTATTACTATAATTAAAAAAACAGGCAAGAAAGATTATAAACAAGTAGAGAAATTAAGGAATGCTCTTTGGAAGGGAATTCAAGAAAAAATTAAAAATGTCACTTTGAACGGAGACGAAAAAAATCGCATTCCGTCTAATTTAAATGTCAGTTTTAAAAATATAGAAGGTGAGGGGATTTTAATCTCTCTTGATTTGGATGGTATAGCCGCCTCTACCGGCTCAGCTTGTTCCTCTGGCTCTCTGGAACCCTCTCATGTCATGATGGCCCTTCAAAATGATCCTCTGCGCGCCCACAGCTCCATCAGGTTCAGCCTGGGCAAATTCAATACCCGGGACGATGTTGATTATCTCCTAAAAAAACTGCCTCCAATTATTGAAAAGTTAAGAAAAATTTCTCCGTTTAAATAATTTATCTGAAGTCATAAACATTTATTGAGCCGCCTATTACATCAGTTGGTTCATATCTTTCCAGCCAGGCAAATGGCTTGTCTTTGTAATATAAGAAAGATTTTGAAATAATTAAATATCCTTCTCTTCGTTCTGTATTTAGATTTTTATAGTTTAGATTATAATCATGCGGCTCGCCCCGGCCATGATAGGCAATATAGACCGTTTCATCTATACCGTTTTTCTCTAAATAGGGCCTTACTTTTTTCAAATCTTGACCCCAGTCAATATTAGAATCCATTAAATATTTTTCACCCTGACCTGGTCCTCCAATAGCAATGTTGAAATATGCTAAAAAATTTGGATAAATTAATAACACCGAAATAATATTACAGGCTAATAAAAAAATAATTAAACCAATTAGTATTTGCTTAAATTTAATGGATCTAATCTGCTTAAACCACCAGTCCAAAGTTATTACTGCCATCATGATTAGCAGGGGAAAAATAGGCAACAAATGTCTTACCCCTAAATTAATTGAGCTCATGATTGAAATGACCATGTAAAAAGCAGTTGGCAATAATAAAATTAAATATAATTGCATTCTCGCTTTATTTTTATTAAATTTTCCTTTTTTTAATCCTGAGGCAAAAAAAGGAATCATTAAAAATAAACTTCCCAGAGTAATAATTAAAAAGGGAATAGTGTTTTTAATCAGAAAAGCTAAGGGAAAATAATACCACCATCCCAAAGTTCTATATTCACCCATTAAATAAGATTCATGGCCGTCCTTGTTATGCCCTTGGACCATGCCAAAACCTTTACTAAAAATTAAAGGTTCGAAAAAATACAGGGCCGTTCCAATTAGAATAATAATTGACCCGGAGATCAGTAATAAGTATAAATAATTAATGTTTTTCTTAAAATACTTAATTACAAATAAGATCACCAGCATGGGGGGGCCGAATACCAAAGCGGAAAATTTTGTCATTAAAGCCAGGGCAATGCTTATGGAAAAGAAAACCAGGTCTTTCATCTTCTCGAGGAATAAAAATCTATAAAAATAATAAAGCGAAAGAAAAATAAAGCAGGAAATGCCCATATCTGTTGTAATATATCGGGAATGTGCTATTATAGTGGGGTTAAATGCGTATAAAATCAGGGCAAAAATCCCCCAGAAATTACTTTTTGTAATTTCTTTTGACCATTTAAATATAAAAAAGCCCAATAATAGGCTGAGCAGCATTATGGGCAGTCTTGCCCAGAAAAGCATGGAATTCAGAGGATTTCCCAGCTCGTACAAAAATGTATCTGCCATTTCCCACTGATCCTGATCCACTATTTCTTCATGCGACCAGGGAAAATTTATATCCATAAATAACAAAGGAAAAG